>NZ_JACFQD010000001.1:13085-569331 GCF_016101635.1 Gilliamella sp. M0320 | reverse complement strand
TTCGCGAAACCATTTGATCATATGACAAGATGTGTATCCACCTTAACTTAATGATTTTTACCAAAATCATTAGGGGATTCATCAGTACATGACGTGGTTTTTCATAAAAATCATTTTGAAAAGAGATCACATCACTTTCAAGTAATCTTAAACTGACATTACCACCATTACGCTCATCCCAGCCTTTAAGCCACATATCGTAAGTGGCTTTGATCATTCCTTTTACAAACCAAGAAGAAAGAATCTGTTGCATTTTATGTTCCTTAAGATCGTTTAGTTAAGACAGTTGTTTCATATTGACGAACCTCATCTAGCCATTGACCACCAACTGGAACTTCATTTAATAAACAGTACTGATCCCAAACTGCTTGCCATGGTAATGATTTTTGTTCTTCTAGTAATGCTAGCCGTGAGGTAAAATCACGATCATGCTCATATTTTTTTAATCTTTCTGTTGGTTCTAATAATGCTTTTAATAAGCATTTTTTCATATTACGAGTACCAATTACCCATGCTGCAATACGGTTAATAGAAGCGTCAAAGAAATCTAGACCAATATGCACACGGTCAAATAGTTTGTTTCGAATGATTTCACTTGCAATATTTTGTGTTTCATCATCAAAAAGCACCACGTGATCACTATCCCAACGAACAGGGCGGCTGACATGAAGTAATAGATGTTCAACAAACGGCATAACTGCAGAAATTTTGTCGGAAATCACTTCCGTTGGATGGAAATGCCCTGCGTCTAGACATAATGCAGTTTTACGTGATGTCGCATAAGCTAGATAAAATTCATTTGAACCAGCGGTATAAGATTCGAGACCAATACCAAACAATTTACTTTCAACCGCATCAATATGATATTTTGGGTCAATTTTTTCACGAATAATTTCATCCAATGATTCAACTAAATGTTGTCTAGGACTAAATTTGTCGACAGTAATATCTTTCATACCATCAGGTAGCCAGATATTCATAACAGAAGGTGTACCTAATTCTTTACCAAAATATTCTGATACTTTACGACATGCTTTGCCGTGTTCTATCCAAAATTGACGAATTTCTGGATTAACATGGGTTAAAGTGCCTTCATTACTTAAAGGATGTGAAAAATAAGTTGGATTAAAATCTAAACCGATTTGATGTTTTTTAGCCCATTTGACCCAATTGGCAAAGTGTTCCGGTTTAACTTCATTACGATCGACTTTTTGATCTGATTCTAAATAAGAAGCATGTAGATTTAGTCGTTTAGGGCCTGGTATAAGGCTAAAGGCTTTATCTAAATCTGCTCTTAATTCATCAGCTGTACGAGCCTTACCAGGATAATTACCAGTTGCTTGAATACCACCAGTTAATTCACCTTCTTGCTTTTCAAAACCACCAACATCATCCCCTTGCCAGCAATGAACTGAAATCGGTAATTTTGCCATTGCTGCTATTGCAGCATCTGTATCTACCCCAATTTCAGCAAATCTTGCTTTAGCGATCTGATAAGCATTTTCAATAGTGTTCATGTAGCACTCCTTAATTAATATAAAAATTTTCAATACAATTTGGTTGATAAAATTTGGTGTCAAAATTCTGTGAAATTAACTGTCTTAATGCATCAATATCCGCAATTTCACCTAATGAAATTAACTGATAGCCAACATTTCCTAATGCCGAAGATTCAATAGGTCCAGCGGTGACATTAACATTGCATAAGTCAGCACATAACTGGTTTAAAAAAGCATTTTGACAACCTCCACCGACAATGTGTAATGTCTTAATAGGATTACCACTCAGTGTCGATAATTCGTGTAATACATCTCGATATAAATGAGCTAGACTGTCAAAAATACATCTGACTAATTGAGGAAGGTTTTCAGGAATTTGACCACTGTTTTCTAAACAAACCTGTTTAATGGTTTCTGTCATGGAGTCCGGATTTAAAAACCGTGGATCATTGGGATTTATAAGAAACGTAAAAGGTTGTTCTTGTTTTGCCGATGCGATTAACTCAATAATATCTTTAACATTATTTTCAGCACAAACCCGTTGAAATAACCATAATCCCATGATGTTTTTTAATACTCGATAATTACCATCTACACCACCTTCATTGGTAATATTGGCTTTTAATGCTTGTTTGCTTATCAGTGGTTGTTTTGATTCCAATCCCATTAATGACCAAGTACCCGAACATAAATAAGCACTATGTAAATTGATGATTGGTGCAGCAATAACCGCACTAGCAGTATCATGACTTGCGACTGCAATTACAGGGATATGATCACCCTTGGCACTTTGCCAATATCCAACTTGATTTCCAGGCTTACTGATATCACCAAACCATTTACGTGGTATACCAAGATAATCAAGTAAATCTTTATCCCAATCTTGAGTCGTCACATTGACAAGTTGTGTGGTGGTTGCATTGGTGTATTCTCGATTTAATACACCGGTTAATCGGTAAATCAGATAATCAGGAATCATGACAAAATCGGTTACTCGTGATAACCATTCTGGTGATTCAAGCATCATTGCCCTAAGTTGATAAAGTGTGTTAAAGGTTAAAAACTGAATTCCAGTTTTTTGATAAATATTTTCTAGACCAATGTCATCTTGTACTTTTGACATAATGTTGTCAGTACGATGATCTCGATAAGAGTAAGTAGGGCCGACAATTTGACCTTGTTTATCAAGCAACACATAATCAACCCCCCATGTATCAATACCGATACTATCGAGTTTGATATCTTGTTGGATAATTTTGTTTAATCCGGTTATGATTTCTTGTTCTAAGTACGTCAAATCCCAACAAAAATTTTTACCATCACTTTTATATCCATTACTAAATCGATGTATCTCAGTTAGTGTTAATTTTCCTGTTTGAGATCGATAACTCGACAACATGACTCTGCCACTTGATGCGCCTAGATCGATTGCAGCAATATATCTATTTGCCATTATAACTACCCTCACTTTTACTAATGAAGACAGTCTAGTGAACTATTTTGATTTACACTTTTAATCGATGGCCATTGTTGAATAAGTTTGGCAAAATTTTTAAAATGCTTGTGATCTGTACCACAAAATAAGAACAAAGGTGGGGTTTTTATACTTTCATAATAAATGTTGATATAATGGTTCATTTAGTAAATAAATTGAGAGCTATTTATGTTAAATCAATTAAAAGCAATAATTCAGTATCTTTTACCTAAACAGTTATTAACCGTTATATTTGGTTGGTTAGCTAATAAACGTTTAGGGAAAGTCACCACATGGATGATTATTGGCTTTTGTAAGCTATACAAAATTGATCTAAGTGAAGCGAAGTTAACTGATGCTAAAGATTATCCAACATTTAATGACTTTTTTGCTCGTGAACTCAATGAAGATGCGAGACCTATTGATCCTTCAGAAAGTTCAATTGTCATGCCGGCAGATGGTGTAATTAGTCAATTCGGTAGTATTCAAGATAATTTATTGTTACAAGCTAAAGGCCATTTTTACTCATTAGAATCTCTGCTTGCTTGTCATCCGGATATGATAAAATTTTTTAAAAATGGCTCTTTTGCTACCACATATTTATCACCTAAAAACTATCATCGTTTTCATATGCCTTGTGATGGTATATTACGTGAAATGATTTATGTACCAGGCTCTCTATTTTCAGTTAACCAAGCTACAACTGAAAGTATTCCAAATATTTTTGCCCGAAATGAACGAGTAATTTGTTTATTTGAAACCGAATTTGGACCAATGGCTCAAATTATGGTAGGCGCGACTATCGTTGGTAGTATTGAATTAAATTGGGAAGGTATAATTACTCCTCCTCGTGATGGTGTAATGAAACGTTGGACATATGCTGGTGAGGTTAAGTTAACAAAAGGTCAAGATATGGGATGTTTTAAATTAGGTTCAACCGTCATCACCTTATTTGCCTCCAACGCAGTTGAATTTGATAGCCATTTAAAACATGGAGATATCACCCGTGTAGGTCAAAAACTAGCCGAAAGGATCTAACGTTATGTTAATGCGTGGTTTTTTGTGTTGGATATTACTGGCTATTTCATGCTTTGCTGTAGCTGAAGAATCAATACCAGTTATTGATAATGAAGATCAACTTGCAGAAGTGATTACTAAACTCGATGAAAAGAATGAAGATCTTCGTCAGAATATGGAGTACCAAAAAACACATTTAACCAGCATTATTAATGAACAAAATAATATTAATACCCAAATTTCACATGTTCAAAATACCCTTGCAACCCTTGCAGAACAAGGTGAATGGCTAAGTTTTTCAACGGCGTTAGGTGAAACTTTGCGCCAACAACTATTGCGATTACCAGAAAAACCTAAGTCACAACCACTTGATGCAGAAATCGCTGAGGCGAAAGTACAACAACTTAATTATTCAAATACCTTAAATGGCTTAGAAAATTATCCAACACTAAGCGTTGCTCTCAGTAATCTTAAATCAGCTAGTCAATATCGACGATTGTTACGCGAACAAAGTGAACTACTTAAAACATTAATTTCAGGAACTGATACCACGATTCTTGAATTAACTAAATTAAAAATTTCCAATAAACAATTAACCAATGCCATTGATGAAGTTAATGATGCGGCGCATCGTTACTTCTTTTGGGTTGCTGATGTTAACCCTATTTCACTTAGTTTTCCTTTAGACTTAGCCAAAGATGTGGTTTATGTCACCGTTTCAATTGATACACTATCACAACTCTACAATGCTAGTTTAGAAGTGCTTAGCGCACCAAAACCACTATTCTTTTTAGTATTATCAATAATGTTTGTATATGTGCATTTTAAAATGCGTGGCAAATACAACACATTTTTAAATAAATCAGCTACTCGAGTCGGTAAAGTCACCCAAGATAGTTATTCTCTGACTTTAAAAGTAATTATTTTTTCATTGATAATGGCATTACCTGTACCTATTTTATGGGCCGCATTAGGTTATGCACTACAAATTAATTGGGATTACCCTGTTGCAGTTGCTTTAGGCTATGGTGTCAATGCCGCAGCACCTATTTTGTGGGTATTCATTATTACGGCACACTTTGCTTCCCCAAATGGATTGTTTATCACTCACTTTGGTTGGGCAAAACAAAATGTTCGTCACGCAATGAAATACTATCAACTATCTGTTTGGGTCGTGATCCCATTAGTTGTCATTGTGATGAGTTTTGATCAGTTTAGTAATCGCCAATTTGCTGCAACTATTGGTCGTATAGCCTTTATTATTCTCTGTTTTGCTTTAGTATTTATGACTAATTCAATTCATAGAGCTGGCGTCCCTCTTTATATTGATAAAAAAGGTTCAGGGGATAACTTATTAAGTCATATTTTGTGGTTTATGCTATTAAGTGCACCTTGGCTAGCCATCATTGCTGCTTGTTTAGGTTATTTGTCGACAGCAGAAGTTTTACTGGGCAGATTAGAAGCCTCAGTCATAATCTGGTTTGGCTTATTAGTTATTTATTTTATGATTCGTCGTTGGATGTGGATACAAAAACGTCGTATTGAATTCGAACGGACTAAACAGCGCCGATTAGAACGAATGCAACGCGCCAAAGGCATCGAAGAAGATATAACTGCAATCAATGATAATGTCGATGAACCTATTATTGATTTAGATGCAATTAGTGCTCAATCATTACAATTAGTCAGATCAATTATTATGCTTATAGCATTAATCAGTATGATCTTACTTTGGTCGGAACTTCATTCGGCTTTTGCCTTTATGAATAATATAAAGCTTTGGGGTACAAGTACTATTATCAATGGCACTGAGATTGAACAACATATCACTCTTGGTGCGGTATGTATCGCTATTTTAGTCATGACCATTACTGTTCAATTAGTTAAAAATCTACCTGCCTTACTTGAGTTAGGCATTTTACAGCATTTAGATTTAGCTCCTGGCACTGGATATGCGATTACCACAGTATCAAAGTACATTATTTTGATGATAGGTTGTATGATTGCTTTTTCATTCATTGGTATAGATTGGGCTAAAATTCAGTGGTTAATTGCTGCACTTGGTGTTGGTTTAGGTTTTGGTCTACAAGAGATCTTTGCTAATTTTATTTCCGGTTTAATTATTTTGTTTGAAAAACCGGTAAGGATTGGTGATACCGTTACGATTCGAGATTTAACTGGTAATATCACTAAAATTAGTACACGAGCTATTACTATAGTCGATTGGGATCGTAAAGAAATTGTCATGCCGAATAAGGCGTTTATCACCGAACAATTAGTCAATTGGTCATTATCCGATTCAATCACTCGTATAGTATTAACCATACCAGCAACCATTGATGCAGATAGTGAACTGGTTATGAAGCTTTTACAACAAGCTTCTGAAGAATGTGAATTTGTACTTAACGATCCAGAACCACAAGTCTTTTTAGTTGATATTCAAGAAGGAATCCAACTGTTTGAATTACGGGTATTTGCGGCAGAAATGGGACATCGAATGAAATTACGCAGTGCAATACATAAACTCATTTTAGATGCTTATCGACGTCATAACTTGACCTTACCATTCCCGCCATTGCAAACGAACTTAGAGGCACTTGGTCGTAAAAGTGGTCGCCGAAGTTACACTATTGGCACAGTTTAGCCAAAAATTGTTTCTAACCATGGCACCCCAAAAGCTCCTGGTGCCAATAGGACAAATGCCCAAATAGGAGCAGAAGCCACATTGGCAATATTGAATTTTGTTGCTGGCATATGCATGGTGCCAGCAATCAAAGGAACGACTGCTCGTAAAGGACCAAAAAATCGGCCAATAAACACCCCAAAAGTCCC
This sequence comes from Gilliamella sp. M0320, assembly GCF_016101635.1. NCBI lineage: Bacteria > Pseudomonadati > Pseudomonadota > Gammaproteobacteria > Orbales > Orbaceae > Gilliamella > Gilliamella sp. M0320. Next base: position 562,509 of record NZ_JACFQD010000001.1, on the reverse strand, counting down.
ATAACGCTGAAAAAACTGTTCAGCACGAAACACTATTTTTGGATATTTATTCAATGGCCATGAAGCAATCACCTGTTGATGATAATGTTTGCCTAACCAGTAAGAAATTAAATCGCCAATAATAGCCCCGCATGATGCAGCAATCAAAACAGGAACAAACGAAATCACTCCAGTTCCAATTAAAGCTCCGGCTCCTAATAAAATTGCTGTAGCAGGAACAAGTAAAGAGATGATAGCTAATGATTCACCAAATGCTAATAAAAAAATAATTGGCAGCGACCACACTTGATGAGTTTCAATAAATTGCATAATAGTATGCGTAATTTCATTTAATGACATAAAGTTGTCAACCATAATTATTTTAGATAGGCTTTATTTTAACACAACAAATATATGATAGTTCTAATTGGACTAATCATTGGTAGAATCTAACAAAATCAACCAACCTAAATATTGGCCTTTTTATTGATACTAAGCTAAGTTATTATATTTAAAATGATAGCTAGATTTAGTCAAACAATTATTTCGAGATAAACCATGACAGTGGGCATTAAAAGCTTTAATGTAAATAAATTTAAACATGGTCAATTACAGCCGTCTGAAGATGATACTGTAGCCACAGAAAAGCCAGTGGCGCTAATTTATAATGGTATTTCTCATGTCGTCATGATGGCAACCCCGAAAGATCTCAATTATTTTGCTATTGGTTTTTCATTAACTGAAAGAATTATAGAATCAGTTAGTGAAATTTATGGCATTGATATTATTGAAACAGTACAAGGTATTGAAGTCCATATTGAACTATCGTCAAGACGTTTTATGCAATTAAAAGAAAAGCGTCGCAATTTAACTGGTCGTACTGGTTGTGGTATTTGTGGTACAGAACAAATAGAGCAAGTTTGTCAATTTACTCAGCCTCTATTATCAAACGATAAAATTCGTTTATCTGATTTTCATCATGCCCTTGATTATCTAACGCAAGTTCAAACTGTTGGAGGACAAACCGGTTGTACGCATGCGGCTGTATGGTTGGATTTAACCGGTAATTTTATTGCTGGATTTGAAGATATCGGCAGACATGTTGCATTAGATAAATTGTTAGGTTATCGAGCAAAAATACAACAAGAAACTAAGCAAAACATACAAGGAATAATTCTTGTTTCTAGCCGAGCTAGTTATGAAATGGTACAAAAAACAGCTCGTTGTGGTGTAGAAATTCTATTTGCCGTATCAGCAGCAACGACAATGGCAATTGAACTAGCCAAACAAAGTAATTTAACTTTAGTTGGTTTTTTTAGAAACACCCAAGGAGTAATTTATACCGATAGTGAACGAATCACTGAGAAATAGGCTATCAATAATAAATTCAGACTAAACAATTATTTTACATAACCAATAAAATAATTAATCATTCAATTTATTGATTTTTCATATAAAAATAAATTTAGTTCAATATATATTATTTCACACCTTTCTTTATTTATCGAAGATCATCATAATATACGCCGAAAATAAGAACAACTTTGTTTTTATTATATATTCTTTTTTAAATGATTGTTCTATTTTTAATCAATTATCAGTTATTGATATTATAAATAATTTTACATAACTGATTAGTAATCATAATGATTTTCTTGAATTTAAAATTAAATCATTAGTAAAAAAGTTTCTTAAATAATGATTTTTAATCGTGTTATCAATTAAGCGTATACTTAAATTTGAAAGGATAGTGTCATGCATCAAACAGCAGATATACAACAAGCAGTAAACTATATTCAACAACAAACAGATAAAAAACCTACAATCGGAATTATACTTGGATCTGGTTTAGGCCCTTTTGCCGATACTCTTGAAGATGCAGTACATATTCCTTATGACAATATCCCTCATTTTGCCAAATCTGCTGCTGTCGGTCATGCTAATGAATTAGTTATTGGTAACTGTGGCGATAAAACCGTTGTTGCCATGAAAGGGCGCTTTCATTACTACGAAGGATTTTCATTAGATCAAGTTACCTTCCCTGTTCGGGTAATGAAAATGCTTGGCGTAGAAAAACTTATCATTACCAATGCCTGTGGTGCGGTTAATACCAGCTTTAAACCGGGTGATTTAATGATAATTACAGATCACATTAATTTAACCGCTAATAACCCATTAATGGGGCCGAATAATCCTGAATTAGGTGTACGTTTTCTTGATGTAAGCGAAGTATACAATAAACAATTACGCGCAACTGTTAGCGAAGTTGCTAAAGAACTTAATATCACGTTACAACAAGGTGTTTATGCATGGTGGACTGGTCCGACTTATGAAACGCCAGCAGAAATTAGAATGATTAGAGTATTAGGTGCTGATGCTGTTGGTATGTCAACCGTTCCAGAAGCAATCATTGCTCATCATTCAGGTATTAAAACTATCGGAATCTCATGTTTAACCAATATGGCTTGTGGCATTTTAGATCAACCTTTAGGTCATGAAGAAGTTATTGAAACCGCTGAACGAGTTAAATCAACTTTCTTACAATTGATTACTAAAACAATTGCTCGTTTTTAGTTTTTAATAAGTAATTCTAAAAAGTAATTTTTTATAATTTTATATTAGCAGTTCACTTTATTTTGGATATAAATAATGAACATAAAACATAGATTACAAGTCATGATGTTTTTCCAATATTTTATTTGGGGAAGCTGGTTAACAACTTTTGGTATTTATTTGATCAATACGTTGAATTTTTCTGGTTATGACGTTGGTTTGGTTTACAGTACTAAAGGCTTTGCTGCATTAATTATGCCGTTTATTATTGGTATTATTGCCGATAAATTTATTCCACCTAAATACTTATTTATGCTTTGTCATACTATTTGTGCTATTGCGTTATTTTATGCAGCCTCAGTAACAACACCAAATCAACTGTATTGGGTGATGCTGGTTAATGCAATGGCTTTTATGCCAACTATAGCATTATCTAATTCATTAAGTTATCACTGTTTAGATAAAAGTAATTTAGACACTGTTACGGTATTCCCAAAAATCCGTGTTTTTGGAACTGTAGGTTTTATTATCGCAATGTGGACCATCAGTTTACTAAAATTCGATATAAGCAATGCCCAACTCTATATTGCTTGTGGGGCTTCCATTATTTTAGTTATCTATAGTGCGACATTACCCAATATTGGAATCACCAAAAACCAACAACAATCATGGATTTCACGTTTAGGTTTAGATGCATTTGTGTTATTTAAAAAACCAGTAATGTTGATATTTTTTCTGTTTTCGATGTTGTTAGGCGCTATATTACAAATTACTAATACCTTTGGTGGTGCGTTTTTAAAAGATTTTGGCAGAATTGCCGAATTTCAAGACAGCATAATTGTTCAACATCCAGCGATATTATTATCTGTATCGCAAATGGCTGAAGTTGCTTTTATTTTGACTATTCCGTATTTTCTTAACAAATTTGGCATAAAGAAAGTCATAATGATCAGCTTAATTGCCTGGACACTTAGATTTGGCTTCTTTGCCTATGGTGATCCAACACCATTTGGTTTTGTATTATTGATGCTATCAATGATTGTATATGGTTGTGCATTTGACTTCTTTAATATCTCAGGCTCCATCTTTATTGAAAAAGAAGTTAATGCTAATATACGTGCTAGTGCCCAAGGGTTATTTATGACCATGGTTAATGGTATCGGTGCGATTATAGGTTCATTTATTAGTGGTATTGTGGTTGATATCAATACACATGATGGATTAAAAGATTGGCACTCAATATGGTTAAGTTTTGCTGCTTACGCATTAGTTTTAGGTATAGTATTTTATTTTACCTTTAATTATGATCAACATAAAATCGAATCTGCGAAGTAATAACTTATCAATATAAATAAGGGATAACCCATCCCTTATTTATCCTCTGTTTTTTTGAGTATTCCCATACCGTAAAAATAGTGACATAAAGCCACAAGATATTTCTTGTTGGTTATAATTTTTATGTGCCAATAATTGACGGCACATATAGTTTTAAAAGTAATGAGATTTAGTTATGAAAGAAAAATTTTTAGGTGGTTTATTAGTTTTTTTAGGCGCTTGTAGCTTCGGCGTTCTCTCTTCTATTGTCAAGACCGCTTATAAATCAGGTTATACACTTGACCAAGTGACCGGAGTTCAATGTTTCTTAGGTATGCTGATACTATGGGGGATCCATTTTATAGTAAAAGCTACCAATAAAAATAAAGTAACGAATAAACACAAAAAAAGCTCAACTAAAAAATGGCATGTATGTGCCGTTGGTATATTTCCCGGTTTAGTTGGGATTTGTTATTATCAATGCGTGCAATTGGTTCCTGCATCTATTGCTATTATTTTGCTTATGCAATATTTATGGATAAGTGTAATTATTGATTTTGTTATTTTTAAAAATAAACCAACGCCTATTCAGTTAGTGACAATCATTACAATTATCATTGGTAGTTGTTTAGCCGCAGGTATATTCAATCAAACTATTAAGTTGAATTTAACGGGTTGTTTATTTGGCTTTTTAGCTGCTTTAATGTATTCGCTTTTTATTACCACTAGTAGCAATATTGGTAACGAATTACCAAAATTAGAAAAAAGTGCACTCATGATAACCGGAGCTTGTATTGTCACCTTTATTATTTTTCCACCACTATTTTTCTTTGAATTAAATATTGATGATAAAATTTACCAATTAGGTTTCTTACTGGCATTATTAGGTACTGTCTTACCACCTTTTTTATTCTCGGTAGGTATTCCAAAAATTGGCATCTCATTAAGTGCTATTTTATCAGCAGCAGAACTTCCCGTTGCGGTAACATGCTCTTATTTCTATTTGAGAGAATCGGTATATTTAAACCAATGGATTGGGGTGATCATTATTTTGTTGGCAATTGCCTTACCTAATTTAAAACACCTGAAAAAATAATAATCCTGCAATGTATTAAGTGTAGTAATAAAATTACTGCACTTAATTGTCTGTATCATAATTACTCTTGTACATGGCTTTTAAGCCATTGTACAAAAACATCTATTTTAGGATTATATCTTTCATGTGAGCGGCAAATATAATAACGCTGTGCACATGGTGCTTCCATATCTAAAAAAGGGGCTATCAGCTGACCCGATTCAAGATATTTTTTGATAGTCTGCTTTCTACCAATGGCAATTCCTGCATTATTGATTGCAGCAGCAATGACATGGTCTGAACGATCGAATAACAAATTTTGCATTTTAATAAAATCAAAAGATAACGAAAAGTAATTTGCCCATGTGCACCATTCATCAAAACTAAAATCTAGCATATCACCTGAATTATAATGTAATAAAATACATTTTTTTAAATTTTCGATATTGCAAAGTAGATTAAATTGCTTAGCATAATCAGGGGTACATACCGGAATAAGTGTTTCACTAATTAAATGTTCACAATTTAATTCATCATAATGCAAAGAATCATAATAGATTGCTAAATCAACTGGATATTGGTTGAAATTAATAGGTGTATTTCCTGATATCATATTCAAATTGATATGCGGATAAGATTCTGTAAATTGCGATACTTTAGGGATCAAATATTCTTGAATAAAAGAGGGACAAGAGTAGATCGTGATAGCGCCGGTAACATCCTTATTTTTAATATCGACAATTTCTTGATTTAAAATACTTAATGATTTTTTAACCACAGCAAATAAATTCTTACCATCATTGGTCAAAGTTATTCTTCGGTGAAATCGGTTAAATAATTTAAAGTTGAGTTCTTCTTCAAGTTTATTAATTTGATGACTCACAGCACTAGGACTAATACAGAGTTCTTCAGCGGCAGAAGCAAAAGATAAATGGCGAGCGGCAGACTCAAACGTATGTAACTTCGATAATTGATAACGATTAATAAAACGGCTACTATTTGATACTTTATCTTCACTATTCATTTGCAGTGATCCCAAAGAACACTATAAAAGATCATTCGACTAATCTAATCTATTACCGTTCGGAAAGCCACTATTTTTTATCAGGTTAATGTGACGTCTATGTTGCAACAATTTAGCTCATGCAAAGTTAACAATAGATCATTTGTCAAATACTAGACAAAAAAAACAAAAAATACTAGTATTTATTACTGTAAAAAGTGTAGTATTAGCTAAGGCATTAGAGAAAAGTAATCTATATTTTTTATAAGTTTTAATATCTATAAAATAAAGTCTTTACCGTGGTTGATATAATTTGTTATTTAGTACATTTAGTAAAATGACACAAATGAAGTAATGTTATCTGTAGGTATTGAAAAGTTTATTGATCGTCTCAATATCATAATTGATATTCTAAATTAAGAATGATTAGCGTTGCTTTGATAAGAATAAGTTGTTTTTCAAAAGATATTTTTAGTAGCGTAATAACATAAAATTAAGTCCGAAATGATAATTTAATAAAGTCTATCCTTTTTTTAGTGAACGTTTTCCAGAAGATTTGATACTTCTAAAATGGACTTATATCAACCAATGATTGGCATTCGAGGTATCAATATATCTCAAATCTAAATCATCATCCTAAGACATGCAGTTTATTATTATAGATTAATAACTTAATAAACAAGCATATTAAGATTTCTCTAATTTATCTTAAACCAATTAATAAAAGCTACATAGTTATTACTATATGTATTATAGATATAGTAAATATTAACCAAAGCTATGTATTTTAATAATATTTAGACAACAGGAGGCACAGCAAAATAGTAGGTTTAAAACAAGCTATTAAATAGCATGTTAGTCTTATTTATATCGTAACAAGATGATTTTTTCTTAAATCATTGGTTTTAATAGTCAGTAGTAAATAGCAGTATAGTAACAGTCTTAGTTGTTTTGTATGTGTAAACATAAAGTTAAACAGATATGCCTTGACAATAATGAGTATTAACACTGTTTTATTGTCAAATTTATTGTTCTATTTTTACCCTGAATTAAAAGGAAGTTACAGAATGAAGACATATAAAAAACCATTATTTACCTTAGTGCATAGCAATGATGCTATACCTGAGCATAAAACCTTAGCGTATCTTGACCCAACATTAAATGATTATACAGATCATATTGATGAAATTATTAATTTACGTATTAAGGAATTGAAACTTCACCATTCTGAATATAGGGAATATCATGATGATAAACAAAATAATAAGTCAGGTTTTTCTTTTATTTTTCAAGAAATATTTGAATCAGAACATCATAAAAAACAAATTGGTATGTTGAAAGATGAGATCTTAATTGCCAAAGAATCAAATAGAGTAAAGAAATTGCTGAATGATCGTTTAAAGGAATTTGCCAAGTTTTACCCTGAAATACAATTTAACTTGAACAATGTTCAATCCCTACCAACCAGATTTAAAGATTACCTTTTCGCTCCACCCTTAGTCTTAACTGAAGATAATACTATTATGCTTTGGGATGACTAAAAAAAACTTAACAATAATTAATAAGACAAAATCTACAGTATTGACATACTGTAGATTTTTAATTTAAGTCTTCTAAATAATGTTAACTATTAAATGCACTTTCACCATGACTATTGATATCAAGTCCTTCACGTTCATGCTCTTCAGATACCCGTAAACCAACACTAAAATCAGCAATTTTATACGCAATATAAGCAATGATTGCCGTCCAAATTACACAAGTGATAACACTCATTAACTGTATACCTTCTTGACTTGTCATAGTGATGCCATCGGCATAACCTGTTCCACCTAATGACTCAGAAGCAAAGACCCCAGTTAATAGACAACCAACAATACCACATACACCATGTACACCAAATACATCACAGGTATCATCAACTTTTAAAATCCTTTTTAAAGATGAAACTCCCCAAACTCCAGCTACCCCACAAATAAGACCGATTAACATTGCTCCACCGACACCAACAAATCCTGCTGCTGGAGTGATACCCACTAATCCAGCAATCACGCCTGATGCTGCGCCCAAACATGATGGTTTACCTCGTAATATCCATTCGGCAAATGACCACGCTAAAACAGCGGCAGCAGTTGCGGCAACGGTATTAATAAAAGCTAAACCAGCAATTTCATCAGCATGTGTTGACGATCCGGCATTGAAACCAAACCAACCGATATATAATATGGCTGCACCTAAATAAACATAAGGTAAGTTAAACGGTTTTAATGGTTCTCGATTGTAACCAATACGATTTTTAAGCATATAGGCACCGAGTAAACCAGCAACAGCGGCATTGATATGTACCACAGTACCACCAGCAAAATCCAATGCGCCTTCATCACCAAGAATTCCACCACCCCAAACCATATGAGCCATCGGAATATATGAGAAAGTGAACCATAACACCATAAAGATAAGAACTGCTGAAAAACGAATTCTTTCGGCAAAGGCCCCCAAGATTAAACAGCAAGTGATGCAAGCAAAAGAACCTTGAAATGCAATCCAGATCATTTCATAGATCGAACCAGAAACATCAGTAATACCGACATTAGCCAATAAAAAATGGTCAAAATTACCAAAAAACCAGTTACCTTCACCAAAGGCTAAAGAGTAGCCATAAGCTATCCATAACACAGCAATCAACGAAAATGTCACTAATACTTGCGATAACATGGATAAAACGTTTTTAGATCTTAATAAGCCACCGTAAAAAAGTGCAATACCTGGTACTGACATAAATAAAACTAATGCGGTACAAATCATCATAAAACCATTATCAGCTTTATCTGCAACTACTATTTCATCGGCAAACACTGGACTAGCTAAAGCCAATCCGAAACAAAGAATAAATTTTTTCAACATAATGATATCCTTATTGATAATTACAGTGCTGACTCATCAGTTTCACCAGTACGAATACGAACGACATGTTCTAGCGGAGTAACAAAAATTTTCCCATCCCCTATTTTTCCCGTATAAGCAGCTTTACTGATGGTACTAATTACTTCATCAAGCAATTCATCACTAATTGCTAGCTCAATTTTAACTTTAGGTAGAAAGTTGACATTATATTCTGCTCCACGGTACAGCTCGGCATGACCTTTTTGTCGCCCAAATCCCTTAACTTCAGTAACAGTTAAACCAGTAATTCCAATATTGGATAGTGATTCTCTGACCTCTTCTAATTTGAAAGGTTTTATAACTACGGTGACAAATTTCATCCATTACTCCTTATTACTATTAATGTTATTTAAGTTAATGCAAGGAGCATGCCAAAATTAGCATAGAATGATTAACCATTGAAATATTTGTTATTTTTAAAATTGGTTGATGATTATTATTATGTAAAAAATTTTGAGGAAAGGGGTTTTTAAAGACAAAAATAGGCTTTCTAGCGCACCAATTTGGTGCTTATGCCTATTTTTGGTGCCGATAGATATTAATAATCAGAATGTTACCATTAGTTTGCGATATTCGTCATAAGCAAAATGATCAGTCATACCACTAATATAGTCTTGAATTAACCGGCAACGATAATAAAATTCCCAACATTTAAAGCTACAATGCCCTTTGTCCAATAATGCAATAGCTTGTTGATAAGCAACACAATGTTTTGCCGATAATTTATGATACAACCGTGTTTCGATAGGATAGTTTTTATGATTACTTGTTTTGGCTAAGTTAATAAAATCATCTGTTGACATATTTAGCAGTGGACTATAAATATCCAATAAACCCGTGATTATTCGATAACCTTGTAATTCAATATTTTCAACCATCTCATGATTAAAGATATGTTCAAATCCAACTGTTTTAAATATATTCAGTAATTTATATTCAGCTTCATGATCTTCAAGTAAAGCGTGATTAAATGAACCATGATAGATTGTTTCTATATTTTCAATGAATCGTTCAGCTGCATGAGGTACCAATTTAGCAATAGTATTTACCCGTAAATACATAAAGAATTGGTCAATACCTATCGCTTCAAATTCATTTTTTTTCAAATTGTCATAAGGTTTATTAACAACTTCATCAAATAAATCACCTTTTTTAACTGGGCCCCATGCATCTTTTAAATAGTGGTAAAGCTGTTGCACAGTTAAAATTTTCTTTTCTACAGCATCTTCTAGATCAGCAATACAATAAGAAATATCATCCGCCGCTTCCATAATATAAGTAAGTGGATAGCGATGAAATGGTTGGATATCCAGTTGCTGTGATAATTCATTAACAAAAGATTCTTCAGACAGATAGTATCCAGGTTTTTTCATCAAATAGCTGAATTCATCTGGAATATCATTAGACCAATAAGCAGGTTTGGAATATTTTAGAATTGAAGCGATTTGTGAATAAGTTAAGTTAAGTCGAAGAATTGTATGCACCAATCGAATTGCTTGAGCATTACCTTCAAAGTTTGCAAGATCTTGGCGAATTTTTAATTTTAATGATTTGAGTGATTGCTCTTCGTTCTCATTGATATTAAGTATTGGATAGATTGAATCATTATCAATTCCCAAACGCGCACTAAACCACTGATTGATTGCTGCTTCACCAAAATGGCCGAATGGTGGATTACCAATATCATGCATTAAACAAGCCATTTCAACTAAGCTTTCTACCGACATGACGGATTTATCTAAGCCAAACGTCTTTAACTTTCCAGAGAGACTAAGACGATTGACAATCTCCTTGACGATATAACGACCAACTTGTTGTACTTCCATTGAATGAGTAAGCCGAGTTCGCACAACAGAATTACGCTCTAAAGGAAATACTTGTGTTTTTTGCTGTAAACGCCGTATAGCTGCTGAATTAAGAATGCGACCCCGATCACTTTCAAAAAAGCGCAAGACAGAATATTCATCCGACGCTTGACGTTGTTTACTGGCATATCGTTGATAATTAATTTTTTTATTAAAATCGATCATATCGCAACCTGAGGTTCAATCAGCTATAATTTCTGTTTTGCCCACTCGATTGGTGAACCATATTCTGCTGGTAGCATAGAAGCAAGTTGATTTAAAGCGTCGATCAATTTTTGACGATGTTGATGGCTTAAATTGATATGGCCAACTTTACGCCCTACTCTTACTTCTTTTTCATACCAATGCAAATGAACTAAATCTACCGCTAACCAATTAATGTTGAATTCGGTACCAATTAAATTCACCATCACTGATGGACAAAAAACATCTGGCTTAGGTAACGGTAAATCTAAAATAGCCCGTAAATGTAATTCAAACTGACTAATAGAAGCACCGTTTTGCGTCCAATGACCACTATTATGTACCCTTGGAGCCAATTCGTTAATTAATAAGCTATCACCAATGACAAAACATTCCATTGCCATAACGCCGATATAATTAAGCTTATGCATAATCTTTGCTAGCATCTGCTCAGCGCTTGCCTGTAATGTTTCATTTTCACATGGGATAGCAACACTCATTTTTAATATACCATCTTGATGCAAATTATTAGTCAAAGGATAAAAAACTGTTTCCCCTTTTGCATTTCGAGCCCCAACCAGCGACACCTCTTTTTCAAAAGGAATCGCTTGTTCAACAATAGCATTTTTATAAATATCATTCGGTACAGTGATGTCATCATCTATAGAAAGTCGCCATTGCCCACGCCCATCATAACCACCGGTTCGACGCTTAACAATTAGTAAATCACCTAAGTTTTCAAAAAAATTCGGCCAATCATGCTGATTATTAACAGCAAACCATTTAGCTGTTGGTAAATTCAGTTCATCAAGTAACTGTTTTTGAGTTAAACGGTCCGCAATAATAGGAAATACATCTCGATTAACAAACTGAGGATGACTAGCTAAAATTTGCGTAAATTGCGTTTCAGGCCAACGTTCAATTTCAGCAGTAATAACAGAATCTTGATAAGGGATCGATGCAGGTTCAACATCTAGTCCTACCGGATAAACATGAATACCTAATGGTTCACCTGCCTGTCGAAGCATACGCCCTAACTGCCCATTTCCTAACACACAAACAGATCGAATTGTCATATTATATCGCTACTCTCGGATCAGGATTATTTAAAACTTCATCAGTTTGACTTAATCGCCAATTCGATAAACGTTGATAAATTTCTTGGTTATGTAATGCTAGAATTTGCGCAGCTAATAAGGCTGCATTTGCGGCTCCAGCTTTACCAATAGCTAAAGTTCCTACAGGAATGCCTTTTGGCATTTGCACGATAGAATAAAGACTATCCACACCACTTAATGCAGCACTTTGAACTGGCACACCTAAAACAGGAACTAAGGTTTTTGCCGCTAACATACCAGGTAGATGAGCTGCACCACCAGCACCAGCTATGATGACATCAAAACCTTTTGTTTTAGCATGTTCAGCAAATTCGAATAATTTATCTGGAGTACGGTGAGCAGAAACAATTTCAACATGATAAGTAATGGCTAAAGTATCTAAAATATCAGCAGCATGCTGCATAGTAGCCCAATCACTTTTCGACCCCATTACAATGGCAATTTTTGGTTGAGTATGCATAGATGATTATAAGGAGATGTAAATATTAAGTGTCGAAAGTATACACTAAAATTCGGTAAATGGGATAGTAAGAAGTATGACTTCTTATCAATAAGTTAAACTGAATATTCGAACAATTTAAGCTAATGCATAAATAAAAAAATTAATCTCATAATATAACGTTATTAAATCCGCCAATATATGGCGGATAATCATATAAATTTATGGATTAACGGCTGCAACGATTTTAATTTCAACCAAATACTCTTTTTTCATTAATCCTGCCTGAACAGTACAACGAACTGGAGCTTTCCCTTTTGCTACCCATTCATCCCACGCTTTGTTCATGGCTGGAAAATCACTTTTATTTACCAAAAAAAGGGTCGCATCTAAAATGCGAATTTTATCACTATTTGCTCTTGCTAAAATTTTATCTATTTCAGCTAAGGCACTTTGGGTTTGCGTATAAGCATCATCACGTAAATCTGTTGGCACACTTGTATAATAGATCACATTATTATGGATCACCGCTTCCGACCATCTATCTTCGGGATCTATACGAGTAATTGTCATTATATTTTCCTTAAAAACTTTTTATTAAGATACTTTGATGAAATCAGATCGTAATTTTTTGATCTCATCACGTAAAACACCTGCTTTTTCAAATTCTAGATTTTGGGCAGCTTCATACATCATGGCTTCAAGTTCTTTGACTCTTGCTTGAACTTCTTTGACCGAAACATAATTATACTGTCCACCAGGTTCAAAAGCTTGTACTTTAGCCGTAGCTTTTTTCGTGCTTAAACCAGCATCTAAAACATCCTTAATTTCTTTACGTACTGATTTTGGCGTAATACCATGAGCTTCATTAAAATCTTCCTGTTTTTTACGACGGCGCGCTGTTTCGTCGATCGTTTTCTGCATAGCAGGTGTGATTTTGTCGGCGTATAAAATCGCTTTACCATTCACGTTTCGAGCCGCACGACCAACCGTTTGGATTAATGAACTTTCTGAACGCAAAAAGCCTTCGCGATCAGCATCTAAAATTGCAATTAATGATACTTCAGGGATATCTAATCCTTCTCGTAATAAGTTGATACCGACTAACACATCAACCTTACCGAGACGAAGATCGCGAATAATTTCCATTCTTTCAACGGTATTAATATCCGAATGCAAATATTTAACATTAACATTATGTTCAGATAAATAATCAGTTAAGTTTTCAGCCATACGTTTAGTTAAAGTAGTGACTAATACTCGCTCATCTTGATTTATTCTCACTTTAATTTCAGATAATAGATCATCAACTTGAGTAGCAACCGGTCTAACTTCAATAATCGGATCTAATAAACCTGTAGGTCTAACAACCTGCTCGATAATTTCTCCACTCGATTTTTCAATTTCATATTTAGCTGGTGTTGCTGAAACATAAATTGTTTGTGGCATTATGTTTTCAAATTCTGAAAATTTTAGCGGTCGATTATCTAATGCTGATGGTAAACGAAAACCGTATTCAACTAAATTAAGTTTCCGTGATCTATCACCATTATACATCGCCCCCAATTGCGGAATTGCCACATGAGATTCATCAATAAATAATAAGCCGTCAGCCGGCAAATAATCAAATAATGTTGCGGGTGGATCTCCTGCTTTACGTTGAGCTAAATATCGGGAATAATTTTCGATTCCAGAACAGTAACCAAGTTCAGTCATCATCTCTATATCAAATAGAGTCCGCTGAGTTAATCGTTGTTCTTCTAAAAGTCGATTATTATCCAACAAAACTTTTTGGCGTTCTTGAAGCTCTTGCTTAATTTCAGCAATCGCATTATCCATAATATTTCTTGGGGTTACATAGTGCGTTTTGGGATAAATAGTAATACGAGGTACTTCATTAATCGCATTGCCAGTTAATGGATCAAACATAACTATCCGTTCAACTTCATCATCAAAAAGCTCAACACGTACAGCTAGTTCATCAGAATCAGCAGGAAATATATCAATAACATCACCTCGTACCCGAAACGTACCACGACTAAAACCAATTTCATTACGGGTATATTGTAATTCAGCTAAACGCGTTAAGATTGAACGCTGATCAGTGATGGTACCTCTTGCCAAATGTAAAATCATGGACATATAAGTTTCAGGCGCGCCTAATCCATATATAGCAGACACTGAAGCCACAATCACTACATCACGGCGTTCTAATAACGATTTAGTAGCCGATAAACGCATTTGCTCGATATGCTCGTTAATTGAGGCATCTTTCTCAATAAATGTGTCTGTAGAAGGCACATATGATTCTGGTTGATAATAATCATAATAAGACACAAAATATTCAACTGCATTATCTGGAAAGAATGCTTTCATTTCACCATATAACTGCGCCGCCAAAGTTTTATTAGGTGCTAAAATAATAGTTGGACGATTATGCTTGGCAATGACATTGGCCATAGTAAATGTTTTACCTGAACCTGTAACACCTAATAATGTTTGATGCGCAATCCCATCATCAAGATTTTGATTTATCCGATCAATTGCCGCTGGCTGATCGCCAGCAGGTTTAAAATCAGAACATAATTTAAATTTTCTCATTACTCGCAACCTAAAATTTTACCTATTAATAAAAATTATCCCCAAAAAACACTTGACCTTTAGAAATGTTATATTTTTTGTTCAGTTAAGCTAAAAGAATGTAAAGCCGCCTTAACAAACAACCCTTGATTTATGATAACCAATTGATATATATAAATATTCAAAATCATGATTAAGTTGTAATCAAATCAAATAAAAACCTGATAAACATTGAGGTTAACACACTTTTCAATCAACTATTCACAGACTTATCCACAGGCATAGGGGATAACTTGCTAAGTATAATCAATATAAACTTTTTTCCAAATTTTGACTAAATTTTGAGCTATTTAAAAAACTTTTTTTATTGATTATTCCTATTTTTAAAACTTAATTTAATAGCTTTTATCTAAACTATTTTTTAATACCTTCTATTTTATATTGATAGCCAACAGTCTCATTAGGCACAAAAGTTAATCGATGAGTGATGCATTTTGGCGCATCTTCTACATGATGCGAAACAAACAATAATTGTGTATTACCTTTATCAATTAAATTATCAATCCAATTTTTTACCAATTCACGATTCAAATAATCGAGTCCCTGTAATGGTTCGTCTAGAATCAGTAGCGTTGGGTGTTTAACTAAAGCCCTAGCAATTAGGACTAAACGTTGCTGCCCCCATGAAAGTGATTGAAATGGTTTCTCAGCTAATTCGGTTAAATCTAATAATTGCAACCACTGTTTAACTAATTTTAATTGTTTATCACTAGCTGTTTGATATACGCCAATTGAATCAAAATAACCTGATACTAATACATTTTCCACACTTAAACTAACTCGGTAATCTAGATGAAAACTACTACTTACATAGCCAATATGACGCTTGATGTCCCATATAGTTTCACCAGAGCCTCGTTTACGTCCAAACAGTGTCAAATCGTTACTATATCCCTGAGGATGATCACCCGTTATTAGACTCAATAATGTCGATTTTCCTGCCCCATTTGGCCCAACTATTTGCCAATTTTCATTAGCTTTTACTAACCAATTTAATCCATTAATAATTGCTTTACCATCATATTGAACATAACCATTATTTAAAATAATGCGGTCCAACGTATCGGGTAGTTGAATGGGAGTTTCATCCGGTTCGGGTAAAGTAAAGTTTGATAATTGTTCTAAATTTGCCAGTTGCTTGATGGCTACGTCATCTAATATGGTGTCTTTAGGTCCAAATTTCAATAGTTGACAATTAGCCAGTAAACCAATATTTTTTACAAATGGTGGGATTTCATTAAAACGATTTAATACCATTACAATAGTAATATTTTGTTTTGATAGTTGGCTGAGTGTTTCAGCTAAATTAGCTCGAGATGCAACATCTAAACCATCAAATGGCTCATCTAAAATTAATAGTTCAGGTTTACTCATTAATGTGCGACAAATTAAGGTTTTACGAGTTTCTCCGGTGGAAAGATATTTAAAACGACGATTTAAAAGATCTGCTATACCAAATTGTAGTGCTAAACTTTCACAAAGCGCTTGGTTTTGATTATGTTCTTGGATAATCTCAGCCGTAGTTAATCCAGTATCATCTTCTTTATCGCTTAGCATGTCGGTATTATTTCGTTTCCATTCATCATCGATTATTTTCTGTAAGTGCTCAAAGGATATATGCGCAACAGATTTAAAATGATTAATTACTTTCCCTGATAATACTGTTTGATCACCAGCTAATGCTTTAGCTAATACTGACTTACCCGATCCATTTCGGCCGACAAAAGCAACAATATCACCAGCATTAATCGTCAAAGACTCGATAGTAAAAACGCGGAAATCACTAATTTTATATATTGTATTTTCAATTTGTAACATAAATACCTCAAATGACTAAACTAATGTAGCAATGATAATATGTTGAGGATCGATAGATATGGTTGTTTGCTGACCTTCGATTAACTTTACACGATTAACTTCGCTGGTTAATTTGCTTGCGTAAAGTATCATACCTGATGGCAATGAAAATGAAATTTCAGATAACTGACCATCAGTGATTATTTTTTCAACTTTAACCGTTAATTGATTTTCATTTAAATTATTCAATTCAATCAAAGGCGCTTTAATAAGTAAAAGCACGGTTTTATTAACATCTATTTTTAAACGTTCAATACTTTGCTGAGTTATATAAGCTTTTAGTTCCGTTTGATTATCATTTAATTTAACCTTTACAAATCCGGCAATGTTACTAGTTTCAATATTTGCAACACTACCATAAATTTGATTACGAGCACTGGTTTGCAATGATAATCTAGCAGTGATTTTTAAAATATCATCCAGCGCAATATTGTCATCATTTAAAATATTAAATGCATTATATTGTAGCTGAGTTAATAGATCGTAAAGTTGTATAAATCTTACAGCGTAAGCACTAAGTTTGGTACCTCCACCATTTTTTCCTCCTGTGGCGGTAATCAAAAAAGGGGTTGGAGCCAAATTATTGATTTCATTAATCGCATCCCATGCGGTTTTATAACTTATACCGATTTGTTTAGCTGCTTGACTTAATGAACCTGTTTGCTCTATCGCTTTTAATAGGGCAATTCGCCGAGGATCAGTAAATAATTGCTGATTTAAGTTTAAAGTTAATAAAATTTCTGGTGACAGCATTATTTTGTGCCTTATTAGATTAAATAAACCATTATTAATGGTAAAGTTATTCTATTGTAGACGTTTTTTTATTTTCCACCAAAAATTGTAATCTTATCTCTTTATGAACAATAAAATTTCGCTAACAAGTAAAGATTAATTGTACATTATCGGTAAAGTTTGATAGCATCGTTATGCATTATTTTATATAACGAAAATAAGGGATAATATGAAAAAAATCACTGGATTAATAATAATATTAACAGCTTTATTTTTGAGTTTATCTGCAACAGCCAGTCAAAAAATCACAGTATTTGCCGCAGCATCGCTGACTAATGCAATGCAAGATATCGCAACTAGTTATAAAAAAGAGCATAAAGATACCGAAATCGTATTTTCCTTTACTTCTTCTTCTGTATTAGCTAAACAAATTGAACAAGGTGCTCCAGCAGATATTTTTATGTCAGCAGATCAAAAATGGATGAATTATCTTATTGAACATAAAATTACAACAGAAAAACAAAATTTGTTAAAAAACGGCTTAGTTTTAATAGCCCCAAAACAATCTAAATTAGACAAAGTAGATATCAATACAGAGACTAACTGGCAAACAATTTTACCCAAAGGCGAAAGATTAGCTGTCGGTGATCCTGACCATGTCCCTGCCGGACTGTATGCTAAAGAGTCTTTAACTAATTTAGGCGTATTTGATAAATTGTTACCACAAATGGCTCCAGCAAGTAATGTTCGTGATGCGTTAATGTTAGTTGAACGCAATGAAGCTGCATTAGGGATTGTGTATAGCACTGATGCAAAAGTAAGTGATAAAGTGAAAGTCGTTGGTAGTTTTCCTGCCGATACATTCAAAGCTATTGAATATCCAATAACATTATTGAAACCTGAAGCAAAAGAGTTTTATCAATATTTAAATTCACCAACAGCACAAAATATTTTCCAAAAATATGGTTTTTTAACTAATTAGTATTTTGAAAAGATGATATTAACTGAATTTGAATGGCAAACATTACTGCTAAGCTTAAAAATAGCTGGAGCAGCGATAATCTTTAGCCTACCATTAGGGATCTTAACTGCTTGGATTTTAGCAAGATGTCAATTCATAGGTAAATCATTGTTTGATAGTATTGTTCATCTTCCATTAGTTTTACCGCCTGTTGTTTTAGGCTATCTACTACTTTTGATGATGGGACGTCACGGTATTATTGGTGAATGGCTAAATAACTATTTTTATCTCAGTTTCAGTTTTAATTGGCAAGGTGCTGCCTTAGCCTCTGCGGTGGTGGCATTCCCTCTTATGGTCAGATCGATTCGATTAGCGATTGAATCAATTGATTCAAGATTAGAAAAAGTCGCAAGAACCCTTGGCGCTAAACCATTTCGTGTTTTTATGACCATTACTTTACCATTAGCATTTCCGGGCATTTTAATGGGAACCGTACTTGGTTTCGCTCGTTGTCTAGGTGAATTTGGCGCAACAATTACCTTCGTTTCAAATATTCAAGGTGAAACCCGTACTATTCCTTTAGCTATGTATACTTTATTACAGATCCCTGATGGCGAATCCGGTGCATTACGGCTTTGCATTGTTTCGATACTATTATCATTAATTGCTTTATTTTTATCTGAAATGCTTAATCGTTGGCATAAAAAGAAGTTAACAGGATAGTTCATCATGTTAAATATAAATGTGAGCAAAAAACTCGCCTCGTTTGTTTTCCAGTTTAAACATGAAATTCCCTGTCATGGCGTAACGGCAATTTTAGGTGTCTCCGGATCAGGAAAATCAACTCTGATTAACCTTATTAATGGTTTGATTAAACCAGATAGCGGTTATATTAAACTAAATCAAACTACTTTGGTTGATACTGAAAAAGGAATTTTTACTCCACCAGAAAAAAGACAAATTGGTACTGTTTTTCAAGATGCATTGCTTTTTCCCCATTATAAAGTAATAAAAAACTTAACTTATGGTGCAAAATCATTGAATAAAGAAAAATTTGACGAAATAGTTTCGGTGCTCAATATTGATTCACTTCTCAATCGTTATCCAGCAATGTTATCGGGTGGTGAGAAACAACGTGTTGCCATTGGTAGAGCGCTATTAGCAGAACCAAAATTATTACTAATGGATGAACCACTCTCAGCTTTAGATATGCCCCGTAAAAAAGAGCTATTAAGCTATATTGATAAACTAGTAAATGATCTAAATATCCCTATTGTTTATGTAACGCACAATATCAATGAAGTTAAACGCATTGCACAACAAGTAGCAGTTTTAGAGCAAGGGAAATTACAAATCTATGGTGATACTGAACAAATTCTACAAAGTGATTATTTGAAAGAGTGGTTATAAAGTTCTAAAGTGGCGCTATTTTTTTCTTGTTTTATATACGAAATGCCATCATGCCAAGCTCCTAACACAATTCTAGTCGCAGGCTCGCCATTAATATAAAGATGATGTGTAGCAGGTTTATGAGTATGTCCATGAACCATAATACTAGCGTTATTGGCAATCATCATATCAATGACAGCTTTTGGATTTACATCCATAATAATTTCAGATTTGATTTGATTATGCTGGCTACTCTCTTTACGTAATTTAGTGGCAATTTTTAAACGTATCTTTAATGGTAATAATAGAAATAATTTTTGTAGCCATTTTTTATGCATGATTTTGCGGAATTTTTGATATTGAGGATCATCAATGCAAAGCAAATCACCATGCAGAAATACAATATTTTTATTCTGATTAACTAAACAATTAATATCGCTTAATAAATTCATATCACAGCGTTTAGCGTAATGCTTACCAATTAAAAAATCACGGTTGCCATGTACAAAGAATTTTTTAATATGACGTAACGAGAGCTCTTTTAAGGCATCAGCGATTTGATTGTGTAGTATTGACTGTACATCATCACCTACCCAATAATCGAACAAATCACCAAGTATATAAAGCTCACATTGATTAGGTAATTGTTTAAGAAAAGATAAAAAACCTGCTGTTATATCAAAATGATCTACAGCAGGCTGATTGTCTGCAAGATGAATATCTGCAATAAAAAAGCGAACCGGATTATTCAACCGTTACACTCTTAATTATGATATCTTCTACAGGAACATCAGAATGCATGCCACTACGGCCAGTTTTAACCGCTTTAATCTTATCAACCACATCCATACCATCGACAACTTCGGCAAAAACACAATAACCATAACCATTGATATCTGATGAGCGATAATTTAAATAATCATTATCAACGACATTGATGAAAAATTGCGCTGTTGCAGAATGAGGATCACTGGTACGCGCCATGGCTAATGTACCACGATTATTTTTTAAACCATTATCAGCTTCATTCTTAATCGGCGATTTAGTTTTTTTCTGTTTCATACCTGGTTCAAAACCACCACCTTGAATCATAAAATTATTAATGACACGATGGAAAATGGTGTTGTTATAAAAACCTTCTTGGCAATATTCAACAAAATTTTTAACTGTCTCTGGAGCTTTATCTTCAAAAGTATTAATTTTAATATCGCCTAATGAAGTATGAAATATAATCATAAAATGTTCCTTAATTTCATTCTATTACGTAAAAATTGTTAAAAGGTGAGCAATATCTTTTAATATGCTTACTCACTAAATCTTTCACATGCATCTAATGTATTACTCATTAACATTGCTACCGTCATCGGCCCAACACCACCAGGTACCGGTGTAATCCAGCCGGCTCGTTGGCTAGCAACATCAAATTCCACATCACCAACTAATTTCCCATCAGGCAAACGATTAATACCAACATCAATCACTATAGCACCCGGTTTTATCCATTCACCTTTGACATAATTAGGTATACCGACACCAGCCACAACAATATCTGCATTACTGACATGCTTTGCTACATCCACTGTTCGACTATGGGTGATTGTGGTTGTGCATCCTAAAAGTAATAGCTCTAATGCCATAGGGCGACCAACAATACTCGATGCACCAACAACTGTTGCATTTAACCCCGATAAATTAATACCGGTTGATTCCAACATTTTAACGACACCATATGGTGTACATGGTCGTAGTATTGGATCTCGTTGTAATAAATGACCAATATTATAAGGATGAAAACCATCGACATCTTTACGAGGATCGATACGCTCTAGCACTTTAGTTTTATCAATATTATCCGGTAAAGGCAATTGAACTAAGATACCGTGAACATCGGAGCGTTGGTTCAATTCATCAATTAATGCTAATAATTCATCAGTGGTTGACGATGGATAATCATACGCAAAAGAAGCGAAACCGACATCATCGCAAGCTTTTTGTTTATTTTTCACATAAATTTTCGAGGCGGGATCCGAACCAACTTGTATAACAGCCAAACCGGGAACAGATAAACCTTGTTCAGTACGTTTTTTTACTTTTTGAGCAATTTCATTGCGTATTTGCAATGCTAACGCTTTGCCATCAATTATATTCGCTGTCATAAGCTGATTACTTCTTTTACCTGATGATTGTAGATAAGATATTTTCGCAAAAGTTTTGATTATTGTCTATTTACTTGTCGGCCGATTGATTAAGTTCTGTTAAAATCTGTTGATATTGGTGATCCACATCCGTAATAACCGAGCAAATATGAGCATCAAAGGCTTTAAGTTTTGGTTTTTGAGCCTTCCATTCATTTTTCGAAATATCTTTAATCGCAGCTATGTTTTTAAACAAATTAAAATCTAAAATACTACCACCAATAACATTATAAAAAATACGTTCACCAATATCATGCCCATCTTTTTTCAATTTATTAAAATTTTGATAATAAAATTTTGTGCTGCCATTCTCGCTAATAAGAGAGCCATGTAATAGTTTCACTAATCTTTTATATAATTTATTTAACTCGCTATGCAGTTCACGATCATCACTCAACTTTTTGGTGATTGCCTGATCAAAAGCGACTTTCACTTCAGACAATAAACTTAATGATTGCTGCTCTAGTTGAGGTAATTGTGAGCGTAAACCTTTCTCAAACTGATCAAGTTTTTTTTGCAATGATGGATTTGGTGATATTATTTTTTTATTTAATATCACCTGGCCATCATTCATAATAGATAAATCATTTGATTTATTATATATATGGATACTGTCTTTATTTATCACAATATCGTAACTTGGTTTTACAGGGCACTCTTTTTGTGCTGCAAAAGTAGCTATCGATAAAGTTAATGACAAAATAAATATCATTTTTTTTAACATACTGACATCCATTTAATGGTTGAAATTAAAATTATAGTGAGTAATATCAAATTAGCACTATTTTTGAGGCTTAAAACCCCCTTTCCTCAAAATTTTTTTGTCATAACAGATAAAATACTCGATAAATTATCTAAATGATTAAAACGTATACCTTGCTAACTTTGCAAGCGTAATGTCAATAGGTATAATCTATTATATCAACTAGATTTAACTACTTTTTTTTATTTAAAACTGAAGTATAGTTAATCCAACAATTAAATTTAACTATTAGAGGTGAACTATGTATGCTGTAATTTTCGGACGTCAAGGATGTCCATATTGTGTGCGAGCTAAAGAGTTAGCAGAAAAATTATCACAAGAACGAGATGACTTTTCATACCGTTATGTTGATATCAATGCTGAAGGTATTACCAAAGAAGATCTTTCAAAAAGTGTTGGTAAACCAGTTGAAACCGTACCCCAAATTTTCATTGATGAAAAACCAATTGGTGGCTGTACTGACTTTGAAGCATATGCCAAAGCGAATTTGGGATTATTCCAAGAATAAATATTAAGCTTAATTTTACAGCAGATAACGCATTTCCATAGCTTATCTGCTCTTATCGACCTGGTAATTTTTGCCAAGTTACTTCATTACGCAAATAAGTTGGTTCAACATCTTCAACTTTAACCACTTCCTTTCTTAACCATTTTTGCTGGGCGATAACCACCAAATCTTGTGCTTCAGGTAATAACACTTCACTTGATTTAATCATTGCTAACATATTAGGATAAGTTTGCCAACCAGTGCCAGCCGAATAATCATCATTATCAATATGTCGGATTTTAGTTACCACATCCTCAGGTTTAATCACACATTCAGGAATGATCGCTTGCCATTGTTGATCTTGATAATGGTATTGTCCTAAATAGACTTCTCCCATTCTAGCATCTATTGCTGGAAGAACTTTAGTTGCACGTTTAGTTCTATAAGCACCTTGTGCTAAAGTTTGCAATGTCGATACAGCTATCATTGGAACATCAATACCGAGAGCTAAACCTTGAGCCACTCCAATACCTATTCGCACTCCTGTAAAGCTACCAGGGCCTTGAGCAAAAGCAATTGCATCTAGTTGTGAAAGACTACACCCAGCTTGATGCAAAATTTTATCCACCATGGGTAAGATTTTTTTTGTGTGATCTCGCTCTGAAATAATGAAATCATGAGTGATTTCATTTTGATAAAATAATGCGACTGAACAAGCTTCTGTTGAAGTATCAATGGCTAAAATAGTACTCATTTGCTTTCCAAATTATCGGTTATCGATTCACTGTTAGATAATAAAAAATTGATGACCTTATTTATATCTCGCGTTCTTGGCGAAGGTGGTAAACTATTAATAAATGTTGCGCCATATGGTCGCATGACTAATCGATTATCACAAATAATAATTGCGCCACGATCATTGTGATGGCGAATTAATCGCCCTACTCCTTGTTTTAAGGTAATAACAGCTTCGGGTAATTGAACCTCATTAAATGCATCACCACCTTGCATTTGGCAATCTTCCATTCGAGCTTTAATTAAAGGATCATCAGGTGAAGTAAAAGGTAATTTATCTATAATAACACAAGAAAGTGTGTCGCCTCTAACATCGATTCCTTCCCAAAAACTGCTAGTTGCAATTAATAGAGCGTTACCACTATGAATAAATTGCTCCAATAATTTTACTTTACTGGTATCACCTTGAACTAACACAGGTAATTTAGTCAATTCTCGAAATTGTGTCGCTAAAGCATTCATCATGGCATATGAAGTACAGAGGAAAAAGCAGCGTCCTTTGTTAG
The DNA here is from genome assembly GCF_016101635.1 of Gilliamella sp. M0320. Classification (NCBI taxonomy): domain Bacteria; kingdom Pseudomonadati; phylum Pseudomonadota; class Gammaproteobacteria; order Orbales; family Orbaceae; genus Gilliamella; species Gilliamella sp. M0320. The sequence goes on along the minus strand of NZ_JACFQD010000001.1, from coordinate 537,712 downwards.
CTTCAATAACAGGTAATAGAATATTAACTAATTTTTCAGCATTACCTTGCTCATTTGGTGATGGTATATAACGTGGCACACACAATATTGTCTGGTTGTTATAGTCGAAAGGGCTTTCTAAAATCAATGAGTCAGAATTAGTTAATCCTAAACGTTTGGTGAAATAATCTAATTGATTATCGACTGATAAGGTTGCTGATGTAAAAATCCAGCTTCCTTTGCGCTCGATTAATAACTCTGCAAATTTTTCAGCTACCGACAATGGTGTTAATGCGAACAGAAAAGAACTATATGAACTCTCATACCAATAACTAAAACCAGATACATGTGTTTCTGTTAGACGCTTCAATAATAATTGATACTGGTTAACACGATCAAAACAATTATCTAACGTGGTAGAGCGCCCTATCGCTAATAAAAGTACTTCTTTGCAAAAATCAAGAGCATCAAATAAATAAGATAATTCTTGTTTAATGTTAGCTTGATTAAATAGATAACGCAGGTTGCCTTTGTTATTTTGCTGACTGATTAATATTCGCAAATCTTGAGTACATTTTTGCAGTTTATCAGCACATTGCTGTAACTGAGACATATCTTTGACTTCGGTTCGATATGCTAAATTTATCTCTTTGGCTAAATCAAACAGTTGTCGGCTGGTTAGCTGTTCCCCAAAATAGTGGCATGCCAGGTCTGGCAGTTGATGAGCTTCATCGAATATCATTACATCAGCTTTTGGAATCAGTTCGCCAAACCCAGTATCTTTTACCACAACATCAGCTAAAAACAGATGATGATTGACCACAACAATATCAGCATTTAACGCTCGCTTACGAGCTTTAACCACATAACAATCATTATAGTGTTCGCATTCACTGCCTAAACAATTATCATTAGTGCTAGTTAAAATTGGCCAAATTGGATTATCTTCGGTTACCGTTGTACATTTACTGATATCACCATCTTTAGTTTTGATTGACCAATTTTTTACCCGAACTAAATCTGTGCGTAAACTCTTATCTAAATCGCCAGCTGCCGCATATTGGTGATACATACGCTCTAAACAAAGATAGTTGGCCCGCCCTTTAAGGAGTGAAATTTTACCGGTATAGTTCAAAGCTTTTTTGATAATGGGTAAGTCTTTACTATACAACTGTTCTTGTAGATTTTTCGAGCCAGTTGAAATGATGACTTTCTTCTCACTTCGTAATGCTGGAACTAAATAAGCAAAGGTTTTACCTGTACCGGTTCCCGCTTCAACCACCAGTGATTGTTGTGCTTGTATTGCTTTAGTGACTTTGTTTGCCATCTGTTTTTGTGGCGTTCTTGCAACAAAGCCATCAATAGCTGTCGCAAGTAAACCATTTTCTGCAAAATCATCAATCACTTAAAATACACCTAATCAAAAGATAAGCCCTATTTATATACTTTAGAAAATTTGTTAAAGAAATAATTAACGTTAGTAAAATATAACGCCCTCATAAAATTGGCATGAAATAATAGTCATTAAATTGGATAATTAACCATCAAAAAAATGAAGTATACTATATCAATAACCACGTTAGAAATATACACATGAACTTTAACTATAAATAGCTTAGTTAGAAATAGATTAAAATTTTTCTAATCTATTAACTAAATAAGCTTGAAAGCAACAAGATCATTGACCGAATATTATTTTTTAAATTTAGTTTTTAAATAAATAATATAATGTTTTATTCCTGATAGATATTTCTTTTGCTTAAACATTAATTTTGCATAAGCTCTAATTGAAGAAGTTTTGTTATCGTTATAGAAAGGTAATAACATATCTTTCCAAGGTGAGTTAGTAAAATAATAATCAAATAAATTAGTTCGATAAGGTTGATGCCAAGGTTTGTTTTTAGTTATATAGTGTATAATCTTAGTTGTTTTATTAACTTTAGCGTCCTCATTTCCATTCACTGTCAATGCTGTTAGATTATTATAATCCGAAGATAGTAATAATGTATTTTCTTTCATAACAATATTCAAAACATCTTGATCTGCAAATGTATATACATTTCCATCATTAATCAGTTGAAATGTCTTTTCTGTTAATTTGTTATGATTCCATAATAATGTATTAAAAAATATAACACCTGCATTAAAATATTCACCATAAGGGATTCCATAACGTTTACCTTGGGTATTTTGCATATTTTCAATATCAGGTACTACTGCGGCTATTTTATTAGTTAAGTCTCTATTAAAAAGCCCTTCTAAATTCCCCACACATAAGGTATCACAATCTAAATATAAAACTCTGCTTGTTATTTTTTCTAAAACTTCAGGAACAATAAATCTTAAACATGTTGCAATTGATATTCCTAAAACTAATGTATCAGAATTTACTGAAAAATTGCTATCTATTTCATAACAAGTTATAGAGCAATCAAATTGTTTCGCTAATGTTTCAAAATGAGCTAAATTTTGTTTAGAAAGGTTATTAGTAAATAAATGAAAATTAATCGCAATATTCGGATTATTTTCAATAACAGACATCAAAGATAAGCCAGCTGGCATTGCATAATTATCATCGAAACAATAAGCAATATGATATCCTTCAGTAACCTGTACATTTTTATTTAAAACTAATATATTTTTTAAAAATTTATCACTATAGTGCATATCATTTTCCATACAACTAAAACCATTATTCTATTTGTTAGAATAAATTACTTTCTAAATACTTTGTGCTTTAAATATAAAAGATAATATTTAAAAGCTTTGAAATATTGATGTTTACTAGCTAACAGTTTTGCATAACGTCTTGTAGTTGAAGGGGCATTCTCGTTAGCTAATAATAATTTTTGATTAGTCCATGGTGAAGCAGCCATATAGCGTTGATAAAGGGGAGTTAAATATAATTGGTACCATGGTTTATTACCAGTCACATAATGAATTATAACCGTATCATCACTTAAAATGCTATCTTCTTTTCCACCAACTGTAAGCGATGTAAGTTGATTAAATATCTTAGGTAGAAACTGAGTTTTACCTTGCATTAATATATTCAGAACATCCTGATCGGCAAATTTGTAAACTTTACCACTATTAATCATTGCAAAAGCTTTTTCGGTAAGATTATTATCTACCCACATATCAGTATTGATATAAATCATACCCGCATTAAAATATTCACCAAAAGGAATATCACAGGCTGAACATTGTTTTTCTTGAGTTTTCTCTACATCAGGCACTACAGCGGCATATTTATCGGATAAGTCGGTATTGATTAAATGATTCAGATTGTTAGTACAAAGAATATCACAATCTAAATATAACACTCTGGATGTTATTTTATTTAGTATTTGTGGTACGACAAAACGTAAACACGTTGATGCCGAAACATGTAGTACTAAAGTATCAGGATTTATCGAGAAATCATCGCTCACTTCATAACAGATTATTGTGGTATTATTCTGACTAAGTTGATTAAAGTCTTCAATTTTTTTATTAGATACTTTATTAGCAAATAAATGAAAAAAAAGATTTTTATCGGGGTTGTTGATAATAATTGATGACATAGCAATACCTGCTGGCATTGCATAATTATCATCGAAACAGAATGCAATATGCACTGTTTCTTGTGATTCAATAATATGACTAAATAAAGTTGTAATCTTACTAATAAAAAGATTTGCTGTTAACATGTTCTAGTAATACTGAGAATTTGAAATTTGATTTATTGTAACATAACTAATTATTATAAAAAAAATTAACTATCCATTTCATATTTATTTAACTATTTTGTAATACATAAATAGCTATGATATATTTAACAAATTGTATTAATGAGTGTTTGAAATGAATAATAGTATTATTAATATTGTATATTGTACAGATTCCAATTATCTAGAACATGTTGGTGTTTCTATTACTTCGATCATACTCAATAATAAAAGTAATAATATTCATTTTCATATTTTTTTGTATGATGTTTCGGAAGAAGATAAAAACAAGCTCAAGGAAATTAGTCCTTTAATTAATCTTTATTCTATCCCGACAGATGAGTTAGATAAATATTCTGAAATTCAGAATGATAAGATAAAGCATATAAATCGCTCAATGTATATTCGCTTATCTGTTCCAAGACTATTACCTGATTATATTAATAAGTTTATTTACTTAGATGCTGATATCTTATGTTTTGGCGACATTTCTCCTGTTTTAAATATCAATATTGATTCAGTAGTTTGTGCGGTAACAGCTGATTCTTTAAATGATGATAATCTTTTAGCAAATGCAAATCGTTTATCGTTAGGAAATAAAAAATATTTTAATTCAGGTTTTTTATATATTAACACTCAGAATTGGAAAAAATTTGACATAGAAAATAAAGCCAACCAAACATTATTATCACCAGAGAATTATAATTTAATCTACCCAGACCAAGATGCTTTAAACATTGTTTTGCAAGAACGTGTTGTTTTTGTTGATGTTAAATGGAATTATTTATTTACTTGGATGAATGAAAAAGAAAAAGAATCTTTTTTTCATCATAAAAAATCGTTACCTTATTTTGTGCATTTTACAGGTCCAAGAAAAATATGGTATCAAGAACATACAGGTATAGCCCAAAATATTTATTGTTTTTATAAACATTTTACTCCTTGGGCTAACTGTAATTTAAAAAGTTATAAACCTAAAATGCGAGTAAATGATTATCGAATTTATGCAAAATCTAGCTTTAAAGAAAAGAAATTTATTAATGGTATGAAATATTATACTCTTTATTTAATCTATAAATTACGGGGTAGACAAAAAAATAATTAAATATATTTTTTTATTGATTCCAATAATTTTTGCACTTCTACTGATTCGATACTATTAGCATCATAAACAAGCTGTCTACCATTAATATTATTTGGTGCCCATAGATCTTTATTTATTTGAAACTCAAGTCTAGGTTTGTATTTTTTTATATATTTTCCATCGAGAAATAAATCTTGTCTTAAATATTTGTAATCACTATATTCCCTACTATATATGGACTTCAAATTTACTAAATTTGGTGCTAAAGGTTCCATATAAATGGAAATACATTTTGTAGAAAATGCCGATGCTATATGTACAATCGATGTATCAACACTTATCACTAAATCAGCTCTTTTAATCAATGGAGTAACATCCATAATTGTCTCAGACTTAAATTTAATTGTATCTAGCAATGATAATTTTTCAAATTTCTTACCTTCACCAATTAGTACGATTTTATAATCCTGATAATGTTTCTTAAATAAATCACAAATCCCTTGAAGTTGAGAGCCTGATAAACACCGATATTCTGAACCGCCGAATGGATTAATAACAACAAATTTATTAGGATAAATGTATCGGTTTATAAAATCAGTAACATTCTGATTTTGTGAAGGATTAATATAAATATCGTAATTGAATAAGTCATGTTTAATATTAAGATTATCTAAATAGTATTTTAATTGATTTGTTACATGATCATTCGGTTTATAATACGGCAAAGATATATTGAAGGCTTTTATATTACTTTTATTATAACTCAATAAAATATTTGTTTTAATTAAACAACAAAAAATTAGGTGTTTTAGGTCTAATCTGCGATGAAATCTTGCATCAATGGATAAATCAAATTGATGTTTTCTTATTGTGCGAATAGAATCAACCAAATTATTTAGCTTTCTATCCTGATATAAAAAACAATCGCTAATATATGGATTACCATCAAGAATATCTAAACTACTTTTTCTTGATGAAATATAAACCTTATACCCAGCATTAGATAAACAACGAATAAAAGGTGTAGTAACAATCATATCACCAATACAATCATTTCTAATAATCAGCACTTTTTTTACTGTATCGGGATTAATTATTTCATTTCGTCTTTTTACAAAAAAGAAAATAAATGATAGAAATTTCATAAAAATAAAATACTTAATTTTTTTGGTTATTAAGTTACGTTTCCAATTTAACTGCTTTATTTTTCTCTTCATTCTTATAAAAAAATTCCTTTTTACCATTTATCTTATAATTTATGTAACTCATTTTCCAACTGTTTTAACATTATATTAATATCAAAATTAGATATTAAATCACCAAGTCCTGTATTAACATTTTCGTCAGTGAAAACCTGAATTGCATTAGCATAATTTGGTCCCCATACAAAATTATTAATGAACTTATTATCTATTATTCTATTATTATATACACAAACCATTTTCTTATCATAATGCGAGGCTAAATGCACAATTGACGTGTCAACTGTAATCACAAAATCTGAATGTTTAACCAGTGCTACCGTACAAAAAAAAGACGCCATTTGATTTATGATAATATTATTTGTAGATTTTATATTTGAAATTTTATCTGGCTCACCTACCACGATTGTAATGAAGTTACTATATTGTGATAAAAAAGATAAAATGATTTCAATTTGAGAATTTGAAAAACTTCTTGCTGAATTAGAACCAAATGGATTAAAGATAATAATTTTTTTTCCTAATGATTTATAAGGTTTCAAAAAATCATTTACGGATTTTTCATTGCAAGGAGGGATATTAAGATAATAACTTACTCTATCAACCTTAATGTTCATTAAATCCAATACTTTCTGACTTCGTTTTGAAATATGAGAGGTATAATCATGGTAATCAATAGATGTATCATATAGCTTATATTTTTCTTGATTAAAACCTATCGTATGTAATGGATTAAGTGCTTTAATTATTTGTGAACGTCGAACACTATTCGGCCCCTTATCAACAAGATCAATAACAACATCAATTTCAGTATTACCTAAATACTCTTTTATCAATTCTGTCTTCTTCTTTCTGTCATAAAAAATAATACCATCAACTGAGATAAATTCATCAAATAAAAATGCAATTCGTTTTTCTACTACTACAAAAACTTTAAAAGCATTTTTCCTTAATGATTCAATTAAGTAAGAGGTGATTATTGCATCACCTATACCTTGGTCATTCATTAAAATAGCTACAGAAGAATAATCCTGCGGAGTTAATAACGATCTTACTTTTTTTTTTCGATTTAATAAGTATAATTTAATAGCTAATTTTAAAGGTTTAACTTTTAAATTTCGTTGTCTATTTAGATGTTTAATAAAATTAAGTAACTTGTTTACCATATTCCTTTCAATTTCCTATAATTCAAAATATCTTTTTATAAATAAAATATTAAGTTTTAATTTGATAAGTTACTTTTGTATAATTTTGAATATATACCATTTTGAGATATTAATTCATGATGATTTCCTTGTTCAACAATTTCACCACCATCAATAACTAAAATTTTATCTGCGTTTTCAATTGTCGACAACCTATGAGCAATGACAATTGATGTTCGACCTTTTTGTAATTCTTCTAATGCTTTTTGTATTGCTTTTTCTGATTCCGAATCAAGAGCTGATGTTGCTTCATCCAAAATTAAAATTGGATTATCACGTAATAAAGCCCTAGCGATAGCAATACGCTGTCGTTGACCACCAGATAATAGTATTCCATTTTCACCAACTACAGTATCAAAACCATTTTCTAGCTCTTTTATAAAATCATAGGCATAAGCTTTTTTAGCTGCTTCTTCAATTTGATTTAGAGAATATTCACCTATTTGCCCATAAGCAATATTATTTGCAATTGTATCGTTAAATAAATGTACATTTTGAGAAACTAAGCCTATTTGGTCTCGTAAACTATATAGAGTTAAATCCTGAATATTATAATTATCAATTAAAATTTCGCCTTCATTTATATCATAGAAACGAGTAAGTAAGCTTGCTATAGTTGTTTTGCCTGAACCTGAACGACCAACTAAAGCAATGGTTTTACCATGCTCTACTGTAAAATTAATATCTCTTAATGCTGGTTCTTGTCTAGTTTCATATGTAAAAGAAACATGTTTAAATTCAATATTACCTTTTACCCGTTCAATAGTTAAATTTCCATTGTTTTTCTCAATAGGTTGATCAAATATCGAAAATAAAGTTTGGCATGCAGCCATCCCTTTTTGAAAGTCAGCATTAACACTCGTTAAACTTTTTATCGGTTGCATTAAAGCAACTAGTGAAGAAAAGACTACGGTAAACTGCCCTGGAGTAATATTTAAATCTGGGTTACTCGCCATTAATAATACAAAAGCGATAGCAAACGATATAATTAGTTGAACAATTGGTGTAGATAAAGCAGATATTGAGACTAAACGCATCGTATCTCTTCGAAATCTATTGCTTACTTTTGCAAAGTGATTCGATTCCTCATCTTGAGCACCAAAAAGAATAATTTCTCTGTGACCTTTTAACATTTGCTCAACAGACATAGTAACATTACCCATTGAGTTTTGCATAGTTTTGGCCATTTTTCGAAATTTTATTGACACAAATGCAATTAAACCAATCACTATAGGTGTAATAAAAATCAAAGATAAAGATAATTGCCAACTATTAATAAACATTGTATAAAATAAGCCACAAATAAATGCTGATTCACGTACTATAGTAATTAAAGCATCTGAGGAAGAAGAGGCTACTTGGTCAGTATCATATGTTATACGCGATAATAATCGTCCAGTTGAATTTTTATCATAAAAACTCACTGGAGCATCAACAAAATGATTAAAAAGTCGTTGACGAATTTTAAGGACAATTTTAGTTGAAATTAAAGATAAAAAATAAGAGTACCCATAATTTGCAGCACCGCGAAGAAAAACTAAGGTAAAAATATAAATTGGTGCCATAAATAAAAAGTGCTGATCATTTTCAACAAAACCTTTATCTAGTAAAGGTTGCAGTATTCCAATAAGTGATGTATCTGCAAATGCACTTATAATTAATAATACTATTGCAAAAAAAAGCAGAAATTTATGTTTAGTTATATATGGCCATAACTTAAAAAAAGTATGTAACGTTGAAAAATCTCGATCTATATCATTATTTATCTTTTTACTATTTTTTTTCATAATATAATTTTAATTAAGAGTTAAATTGTAGTTGATACATTGAGGCATAAAGGCCATTTTGGGATAACAAAGATTGGTGAGTCCCATCCTCTACAAGTTGACCTCCATCAATAACTAAAATACGATCTGCTTGCTCAATTGTTGATAACCTATGAGCAATGACAATTGAAGTTCTATTTTTCTGTAAACGTTCAATTGCTTGTTGTACTAATCTTTCTGACTCGTTATCTAACGCAGATGTAGCTTCATCAAAAATAAGAATTGGATTATTTCTTAATAAAACTCGTGCAATTGCAATTCGTTGACGTTGTCCACCAGACAATAAAATTCCATTATCACCAATCTCGGTATCAATTCCATTTTCTAATTTATCAATAAATTCCATTGCATTAGCTTGCTTAGCAGCCTCGATAATATCTTGTCTGGTATACCTATTTTTAGCTCCATAAGCAATATTATCAGCAATAGTTCCATTAAATAAGTGAACTTGTTGAGAAACATATCCTATTTGGTCACGCAATGATCTTAACGTATATTGTTTGATATTGATAGAATCAATTAATATCTCACCTTCAACAATATCATAAAATCTTGGTAATAAACTGGCTATTGTTGATTTGCCTGCGCCAGAGCGGCCAACTAAAGCGACTGTTTCACCTTTATTAATTTTAAAACTTACATCTTTTAAAGATGGCACACTATTCGTTGGATAGGTATAAGTGACATGACTAAAAATAATATCACCTTTTACTCCTTTTAATGTAATAGTTCCATTATCTTCCTCTAAAGGAGTATTTAGAAGACCAAATAATGATTCACAAGCTACCGATCCTTTTTGTAATTCAAGATGAACACTTGTTAATTCTCTCAATGGACGCATAACGGCAATCATTGCCGAAAAAACAACGGTAAATGAGCCTGGTGTAATATCTAAAGATTGGCTTGCTACAAGATATAATATTAAACCCAATGCAAAGGTAGCAACTAGTTGAATAATAGGTGAAGATAATCCAGAAACTAAAACGATTTTCAAAATACTGCGCCTAAAAATTTTGTTAATAGTTAAGAAATTATTTTTTTCATATTCTTGGGCGTTATAAACTAATATTTCTTTATGTCCTTTAATCATTTCATCGGCAGCAGTAGTTATGTTCCCTATTCCTTTTTGCATAGAGACTAATGTTTTACGAAATTTTTTTGCAATAAATTGGGCAATAAAAATAACCACAGGCACAACAACAATTAATACTGAAGCTAATTTCCAATTTCCATAAAACATTACTACGCATAAACCAATAGCATAAGCGATTTCTCTTACTAGAATAATCAGCGCATCAGATGATGCTTTAGATAATAATTGGGTATTATAAGTTATTACTGTCACTAGTTCTCCAATCGGATTTTTATTAAGAAAACTAGTTGGACTTTTGATTAAATGATTAAAAATTAATTGACGAAATTTAGTTACCACTTTACCAGAAAGCCATGAAAGACAATAAGTTGAACAGAAATTGGATAATCCACGTAAAGCAATCAGCCCAATAATACCTATCGAAAAAAGGACCAGAATATCATAGTTTTTATCCATTAAGCCATTATCTAATAGTGGTTTAGTTAGTGAAATTAATGTTGCGTCAGTTGCTGCATTTAACAAAAGAGCAATAATAGCAACGATTAAAGCTTTTTTATTTGGAGAAATAAATGGCCACAATTGTTTAATTGTGTTTAATGAACTATATCTATTTTTCATAAAAGAGAGCAATTAATCAAAATACTAATTATACTATATAAACTGTATTGTTTAATATTTTATTTCAATTCTTTTTCAACTAGAAATAATTTGTATTATCTATATAATAACTATAAAATTAAAGTTCAAATTTAATTTAATCTGTACGTTAAGTTAAAAGTTTACAATAACCGTAGCTTTTTAATTAAATGTGTTTATTTGTAAATTATTACAAATAGGAAATAAACAATGTATCTCGATGTCAACCACATTATTACAAAAAAAATAACATTTTATAACAACAATAGTAACAATGATAATCAGCTGAATATAGCCTACGGAATAGATAAAAATTTTTCCCTAGGTTGTGCTGTTTCGCTCTCTTCTATTTTAATATTTAATCCTAATCTAAATTTTTCTTTTCACATATTTACTAACCATTTACCAGAAGATTTTGAAAAAAATTTTAAGTTACTATCTGAAGAATATAAAACAAATATAACATTATATTTAGTTAATGATTTAAGTTTGTCGAAACTTCCTACTACAAAGAATTGGACTATCGCAACCTATTTTAGATTTATAATAGCTGATTATTTTTATCAAAAAATTGATAAAATTCTCTATTTAGATGCTGATATCATATGTAATGGATCATTAGAAGAGTTATTTGAATTACAATTTGATAACAATATTGCATATGTTGTTAAAGACAAAGATTCCATTTGGTGGAAAAAATGTGCTTTTCGACTAGATGAAAATCGATTATCAAATGCTTATTTTAATGCAGGTTTTTTACTAATAGATTTAAACAAATGGTATGAAAATAATATAAATAGCCAAGCATTGGAACTTCTATCAGATAATAATAAATCACCAAAATTTACACATCTTGATCAAGATGTATTAAATTTATTACTTCTCGAAAAAGTTAAATATCTCGATAACAAATACAACCGACAAGTTAGTATAAATTATGAACTAAAATATAAGATTTATTCACCTGATTTAGAACAAACAATATTAATTCATTATATCGGACCGACAAAACCGTGGCATAATTGGGCTAAAGATTATAAGTGTTCACAATATTTTGTTAATGCAAAAGAACAATCACCGCTAAAATCAATACCATTTTTATCAGCTATTACAGCTAATCAAATGAGATATTGTTCTAAACATAAAATACATCAGAAAAAATATTTTTCTGGTATAATCTGTAACATTATATATTGTCTTAAAAAATTAACTAAACATAAATGAACTTAATTAGATGTTATAAATGCACTGTTAATTGTTTTCAACATTTCATCGGCACTATATTGGTATAAAATTTCTAATGGAATAGGTAAGAAATCTGTCTGTAAAAATTCTGAAATATTTATATAATTTTCATTTTCAAGAATAAAGATTTGTTCTGGGTTATAAAAATCATATTCTTTAATAGATTTATTTGTAGTAATTAATTTTTTATTAAATAATATTGCTTCTATTGCCCTTAAAGTCACTCCTGTTTGACCTAATTGACCAATTTCTAAAATAATATCACTTTGTTTTACCTTTTCAATATTGTCAAAATAACCTATTTTTGATCCTAACTTATAATAATCTGATTTTTTGAAATTTAACTCTGTTTTTTTTGGAAGTAAATTATAATTAATTAAATGAAAATCAGTTTTATAATTATTATCTAATAAAATAGGAGCTAAATTATTTATTACCTCTACTCGATTATCCAAATACTCACCAATAAAAAAACAGCTTTTCGTTGCTACATTATAATTCACTTCTTCTCTGATTTTTTTCATTTCCAAGATAGTAAACGGTAAAAATTGATTTAAATAGGTAAATTTATATTTTTTGCAATCATCAAAATCAAAACTATATATTTTATCAAAATGAGGAGTAATTTTGGTTATATAGTCTTCATCTTGAAGTAGCCATTTTTTCTTGTTTTTCATACTATTATTTAAAACATCAATTGTGTCTCTTAAAATTAGCACTCGGTGGCAATTCACATCTTTAACTAAATCTATAAATCCTGATATACCAAAACCACTACATAATAAAATATCGTTACGTTTTAATTTTCTTAACTTTATTAACTGATTTAGTTTGATAAACCATTGTCGAGGAAAATTCTTTCTTTCTAAAGAAAAATTGATATCCCTAAAATGCTTCATCAATTTATTATAAAGTATAACATCATACTCATGTTTTAAGGCGTTGATCATATACTTTTCATAATCAGCATTCCATTCTGCAAAATAAATAGTCATAACATATTATATTATTTAGGTTAATTATCAGATTTAATTTTAGTAATACTGTGAATCAAACCTTTATTCCAATCTGAGGCGAATAAACCATACTTAATTAATTTTTCAACACTCATTACCGAATATTTTGGCCTTTTAGCTTTCGTAGGAAATGCGTGAGTTTTAACTGGAATAATTTCTGGAGATTTGGTTATCACTTTTAGGGTTAAGGCTATTTCAAAAATTCTTTTGGCAAACAAAAACCACGATGTTGAACTATCACCACAAAAATGATAGATACCTCCATCTATTTTTTTATCAAGCAAATAAAGAATAACTTGAGCGAGATCGCCTGCATAAGTTGGATTACCAAGTTGATCTTCAATTATGGATAATTGTTGTTTTTCAGTGGCTAATCTCAACATTGTTTTAACAAAATTATTGCCATAAGGACTAAATACCCAAGATGTTCTAATGACAACTGCCGATGGAGCATTATCTAAAACGGCTACTTCACCTTCACGTTTTGTTTTGCCGTAGATATTAACCGGGCTAGTTATATCCTCTTCGGTATAAGGAATATTGTTTGTTCCATCAAAGACATAATCAGTCGAAACATGAAAAAATTTCGCATTATATTTTTTTGATGAAATGGCTAAATTTTGAGGCCCTATAACATTGACATTATAAGCTAGCTGAGGCTCATCCTCCGCTTTATCAACCGCAGTATATGCAGCAGCATTAATAACTGCATCAGGTTTATATTTAGCAATGAAACTATCTACCGCATTCTCATTAGTAATATCAAGTTGTTCAGCATCAGTCTTAATTAGTTCCCATTTTGCTGGGAAAATATCAACAATACAATTACCTAGTTGCCCATTAGCTCCAGTTAATAAAACTTTCATATGATTTATTATAGCTCCTGTAATGTTTTGCCTAATTTGTCTTTTTCGGATAAAGTTGGCGTTGATATAGGCCAATTAATATTTACGGTTGAGTCATTCCAAACTAAACATCCTTCAGAGTTAGGATCATAATAGTTTGTACATTTATATTCAAAATCAGCAATATCAGACAAAACTAAGAATCCATGAGCAAGGCCTGGTGGAATCCACAATTGATTTTTATTCTCTTCAGAAAGAATAACACCAACCCATTTACCATAAGTGGATGAATTCTTGCGAATATCTACAGCTACATCAAATATTTCACCCCTGACAACTCTAACCAACTTCCCTTGAGGATTTTCTTTTTGAAAATGCAAACCTCTTAATACATTTTTTTGTGAACGAGAATGATTGTCCTGCACAAAATTGAAATCGATATCTAACATTTCCTGATAACGTTTTTGTTCGAAAGTTTCTAGAAAAAAACCTCTTTCATCCTCATATACTTTGGGTTGAATAATTTTCACATCAGGAATTTCAGTTTGTATTACTTCCATTTATTCCTTCCTCTAATCATTTATCAATCTAGCTAAGTACTGTCCATATGATGTTTTACCCAATAAAATAGCTTCTTCTTTTACTTTTTCTGCACTTATCCAGCCATTACGATAGGCAATTTCTTCAAGACAAGCAACTTTTAAACCTTGCCTTTTTTCTATAACTTGAACAAATGATGAAGCTTCAATTAAGCTATCATGAGTTCCGGTATCAAGCCATGCAAAACCTCGTCCTAATATTTCTACATTTAATAGCCCTGCATCTAAATACATTTGATTAAGAGTCGTTATTTCTAATTCCCCTCTATCGGAAGGTTTTACACATTTTGCCATTTCAACTACATTTTCATCATAAAAATAGAGCCCCGTTACTGCCCAATTTGATTTTGGATTTAAAGGTTTTTCTTCAATTGATAATGCCTTAAAATTTTCATCGAAATTAACAACCCCAAACCTTTCAGGGTCAACAACCTGATATCCAAAAATGGTTGAACCTTCTTTTTGGTTAGCAACTTTGATTAACTTTTTACCAAAACTTTGACCAAAAAATAAATTATCACCTAGTATCATCGCACAACGTTGTTTTTCGATAAACTCTTCACCAATTAAAAAAGCTTGAGCTAATCCTTCAGGTTTTGGTTGTTGTGCATAACTAAGCTTAATTCCAAATCTTGAACCATCACCTAATAACTTTTGAAACATATTCAAATCTTCAGGTGTAGTGATGATCAAAATATCACGGATACCTGAAAGCATAAGTACCGATAATGGATAATAAATCATTGGTTTATCATATACAGGTAATAATTGTTTCGAAATACCTCTAGTTATAGGATAAAGTCGGGTTCCAGAACCACCTGCTAATACAATTCCTTTCATAATTTAACCTATTTTTTTAAGATACCTTGCCTAGATCTAGCGTATGAACCATCTTTTATATGATTACACCAGTCACTATTTTTCAAGTACCACTCAACTGTTTTACGCATCCCACTTTCAAATGTTTCTTGTGGTTTCCAACCTAAATCATGATATATTTTCGAAGCATCAATAGCATAACGCTGATCATGCCCAGGTCTATCAGTAACAAAACAAATTAAATCTTTATAATTAATAACACCATTTGGTTTATTAGGAACCAATTCTTCAAGTAAGTCACAAATAAGATTTACCACATCAATATTTTTTCGTTCATTGTGACCACCGATATTATAATTTTCTCCAATTTTTGCTTGATTTGCCACTAAATAAAGAGCTCTGGCATGATCCTCGACATATAACCAATCTCTGATTTGTTGACCATTACCATAAACAGGTAAAGGTTTTCCTTCTAATGAATTTAAAATCATTAATGGAATTAATTTTTCTGGGAAATGATAAGGTCCATAATTATTCGAACAATTAGTAATAATTGTTGGTAACCCAAAAGTTCTGTGCCAAGATCTAACAAGATGATCACTTGATGCTTTGGAAGCTGAGTAAGGGCTACTTGGTGAATAAGGAGTTTTTTCTGTAAATAACTCGGTTGTTCCATGTAAATCACCATAAACTTCATCTGTGGAAATATGATGAAAACGAAAAGTTGATTGTCGAGTTTGATCTAATTTACGCCAATAGTTTAAGGAAGATTCGAGCAAAGCATAGGTGCCAATAATATTTGTTTCAATAAATGAAGAAGGATTGTCAATGGAACGATCTACATGACTTTCTGCTGCTAAATGCATAATAATATCTGGTGAATAATTTACAATTACATCATCAAGTGCTTGTTTATCGCAGATATCAATTTGTTTGAATAAAAATCGCTCATTAGTCCATACATCATCTAATGACTCTAAATTTCCTGCATAAGTCAATTTGTCAATAACTAAGACTTCATCCAAAGTATGTTTTACAATATACCTAGCTACAGCAGAACCAATGAAACCGGCTCCTCCAGTTACAATTATTTTCATTATTAATCTCTTTAATTAGAATCTTTAGTTGAATAAAAATATTAAGTTTGATTAAATTTAATATTTAGAATATATAAAGCTTTTATATTCATTTCTTTCACATACTAAAGCTGGTAACCTTTCAATCGCATGAGCAATTGTTCCTTCGACTCCAATTGGTTCTTCGGGGAAATCTTCATAAGTTAAATCTAATTCGAATAATGGTCTTAAAGCTTCCGGCCTATACCAAAACATTGTACCTGCTGCAAATAATAGATCATTACGTGGGATTAACGGTAAAAATCCCATTCTATTAAGAAGATTATCAATCATTACATCTTCATTTGCTTGTCCAATAAGAGGAATATTTTTTTCAATACAAAATTTAGCTAATTCAGGATAAAAATCATTAATGATAATTCCTAATTCTTTATCTTCTTCAAAAAAATTAAATATATCAATTACACTGTCTTTTTTAATTAAATTAGAAAATAGGTAATTTCTCCACCGATTTGCCCATATAGCATTTTGCGTTTTTTTTGTATGAATATGACAAAATATATCATAACTTTTTTGTTCATTTTTAGTTGAAATAAGCCATGGAGCAACATCTCGCCCTCTATTAGGAACAACTTTTACGATTAATTTATTTAAATTAATAATAATTTTTGAATTAAATAAATTATTTATTACATTTTCATAATTTTTATCTGGAATAGTAAGAATCAAATCAAATTCAACAGGAAAATCTTTTAAATATTTTATTATTTCTTCAGAAAGATCTACATTAAATAAATGGCAATGAATACCAATTTTTTTATTAAAATTCGAAGATAATACATGGTTTATTGAACATCTTTTTTCTGGATTATTAAACCCTGTTGCAGAAAATACATTATAATATCCATTTGAATGTTTCATAATCTTGTATTGCAGTGAGAAATTTTCTGAGCAATTTAAAGGATCTGGGAAAATTACATTTTTAACAATGTTCATTTCACAATAAGGAGATTTTAGCCATGAAAACCTAGCTAACTCCATAAAACCTTTCATATTATGAATATTAATATCATTAATATAATAACCAAATAAATCGATAAAATCGTTTAAATATTCATTCAATTCTTTCTCAATAGTTATAAATATTTTTTTCATTTGATTATTTTCAAGTAATACTTCTAATATCGGTTCTGATATTTTATCTTTAATTTCTTTATAACCAATACAAGCGCCTTGATATGGAGAAAATAATTCCTCAAACAAAAGATGAATAGGTGTATAATCCATTACTTCTGGCATAATATTAAAAGTTTTAGTATTATTCGTTGTATCTAATTCTCTATTTTTACTCGTTTCAAATAAGTATATTTTATCAAAACAGACATTAGTTATATTCTTTAGTGCATTACCTATGCTGCCAGAATATCCGATATCAAATATGATAGAATTTTGACTATTATCCTCGGATATTTCTTGTTCAAAATATTTTAATATATTATTTTTTGTTTGAACCTCATATTCATCCAAAATGTTTTTATATTTTTCAAGAATATCAATACATTGTTGCTTATTTTCATAAAACGATAAATTTTTTTCTTCTTCAGATAAATTATTTAACAATGTGTTTTGTAGTGTTTCATCAGAAATTAAGGCATATATTAAATTACGCAGTTTATATGATGGATCATGCATAATATTAATATTTTTTACATATTCTATAATATCTTTACATTCAAAAAGATAATATGAACGACGAGAAAGATAAATATATCGAGATGGTAACTTAGTTTTAAACAATTTTTCATTTAAAAAATCATAAGCTTTTTTAGGTAAATAACCATCCCTAGAAGCAAAGTTTATAATTTTATATTTTTTTTGGATTTCATTATTTTGTAGAATTTTTAATGCGATATTTGAGACAACTGGAGCTATCAATAATTTTGTTAAAAAACTTATATCACTGAAAATATGAGGTTTAGTCGGCATTTTAGTGCTGTCAGCAAAAATACGATTAAAACTGAATCCAATCAATAATCTTTGACCTATATCTAAGTTTTGATAATTAGATAATACATCTTTATAGATCGATTTTTCAGAAGTTATAATGTTCTTGATTGATGGGTAATAAACAGCTGTAATAAATTTTTCAAGTGGTTTAACATAATCAGAAAAATAATTATCTCCAATATGTAAAATAGATGAAGGTGAAATTTTTTCTTCTTTAATAACTTCATCATATAATTCACCTGTATCTTTTCTTTTATGAAAATCATTTGAAACATATATTTTTTCAATTTGGTTAAGGCCTTTATCCTGTAAAACTTTCAATAAAAAGTCTTTAGGTAAATACATATCAGAAATTGCGATTATTTTTTTATTACATTTTACCGCTGCGTCATATACTAATTTTATGTCTTTTCGTACACTAAGTAATTTATTTTCTAATGCTAATTCCTCTTCAATTAAAAGTTGTTTAGTTGTTTCATCTAAGGAGAGTTTTTGCGCTACAAAATCATAGATATTATAAATATTCGATTGCTCAATCCCTATTTCATTTTCAGCGGATAATCTGAGTTTTAAAATCTTGAGATTATACTTTTTATTAACAATTTCTGATAATAAATAGATTAAATCTATAGGCTCTAATGTTGGTCTTAATAGTAAGGTATCAAATATATCAAAACTAACGACTTTTATAGTGTTTAATTCTACATATTTAATAATATCATCAATTTGAATAGGAAGTTCATCTTTCAAGACATTGTAATTTGGGACAACAATATCAGTTGAATTAACGCAACTAACTAAATCATATTTATTTTTGTTTTTTTTATTTTTTTTTGAGGCTACCCGCAATCCTAATATGCGATAGATCTTTCTTTTATTATTTTTTTCAATAGTAAAAAAACCATGCAGATAATCTTGTATATTGGTTTGCCGTGATCTTTTATACAAAGTAAATCCCAAGAGTTTAATCTTTACTTGATTTATATCTTTTATTTTTTCTAATATCATTTTTTATTTAATTATCAAGGAGTAAAAAAATAAAATAAAATTATTGAACTAGTAATTTTATCTTCTATTAACTTTAGCATTCACTTATTCCATTTATTTTTAATAAATTCATTATATATTCGGAATGCAATAAATCTGTTGAAGTATTAATAAAATGTACTTTTTCGTAAGTGTTAGCCATACTATTTTCATAAACAGCTCTATTTTTATAATAATTATTTGGATAAAATATAACTTTTTTATTCAACTTTGCTGCTAGTATTGCAATATGTAAGCGGTCCGTTTCAATTTCATCAAATTGGCAAAGATAACTTGCGAGACTAAATGTAACATATTTTGCTAATAAGAAATTACTCCATAATTCCCCATTCCAAGAATATGATATATCTCTATTAAAATCTTTAATGTAATGTTGGTTAGATGATTCGCCATCTGTTCTGAGACAATAAGTCCTCCCATTACCTTTAATTATAAATTGAGATAACTCAGACTCTGGAAGATAAAAAGCCATATCATCAGATAAATAAAGATTATTTTTATTCGCTCCATTTAACATACATAATTCATAACTTACTTTCTCTCGACAAAAAATAATTAAATTATTATTAGTTTCTTTTATAAGATCTTGATAGCCAAAAATCGTATGTGGTAACAAAATACATTTGTTATTATCTATATACTTTTTCATTTTATTGTAAAGATGATCATATTTACCCTCTACTAAATTACCACCTCCACTAAAAAAGATAGTTTCACCCTCTAAAGATATAGATTCTGATTGGATAACTTCGTAGTCTATACCCAATTCATTAAACAAATAAAAAGTTGAATAAGCAATAAATGCATCACCTGCATTACCTGGATTAGAAACGAAATAGACCTTTTTGTTTCTAAAATTTGACAAAAATTTCCTAATATCAATTTTATTAATTCCCACTATAATCTCCATTTATCATTTATTTTTTTTAATTATCAGTTGTTTCAGTTTTCGTATTAACAATCTTATTCGGTTATAAATAGTAATTTTTTCATTAACTATTTTTTTAATTTTTAATAGTTCAATGTGCTGAAGATTTACAGTGTCGATTAATTGATGTAAAGTTTCAGCTAATTGGTTGTGTGTTTTTTCATGCTCATGCAATAATACATGCAGAATTCCATAATTTCCTTGTGCTTCTTGAAGTGACTTTCTCACCAAAGCATTTCTATACTGTATAGCATAAAGTTTATGCTTATCTAAGCCTGCATGAACAGAATTTCCATAAACCGATTTTGCATTTATTCGATGATGATAATAAGCAAGTTTTTCATTTAATGTTAAAATTTCACCACATCTAAATAATCTTAAATTATAATCCCAATCACCTAATACAGGTAAATCAGCATTGAATTGTCCAATTTTTTTTGCAAATCGCATTCTTATCAAAAGGCAAATAGGAGGTGTGACATTCCCTTTTATAAGGGTAGATATATCAACATTATCGTGCCAATAACCCCAATCAAATCTTGCAGTTTCTTGAACACAATTATTTTTAATTTCTTCATGTATCACAATACAATTAGTTATAACTGCGACTGCTTGTATATTTTCACGTAAAAATCGGGTAGTCTTAATTAAAAATTGAGGTGTCCAAGAATCATCATCGTCATGAACAACTAAAAACTCTTCATTAGCAAGCTCAAAACCTTTATTTGAAGCAGCTTCCATACCAAGGGATTTTTCATTGTGTATCAGTGTTAGACGTCCTTCAAAATAAGGTTGATATGAACTAACCAGATCTTCTACTGGTTTTCTTTCACCACCATCATTAATTAAATATAAATGCCACTTTTGATATTCTTGTTCTAATACGCTTTTTAATGCTCTAGCTAATAAAATAGGACGATTTTTTGTCCGCATAATAATGGCAACAGAGCCATCATTTTTTACCAAACTATCATTTTCTTCAATTTCAATATATGATGGGTAGAGTTGTTCTGAAATGTTCATTAAACTATCCTAATAAAAATTCTTTTAATATTTTGGGGTAATTCGTTAGTGTTTCATTAATAAATTGATACAGATTCGCATCGTTTGAGTAATATCCTTCGTTTTTCCAATAACTCAATTGACCGCATAACCAACCACCCCTATTCATCATAATAGAAATATTATTATTCCAAGATTCGCTAGAAAACCAAATTAACGGAAAATAGGTTTGATGATCATAACCAGGTGCGTGCAAAATATGCCCAAGTTCATTAAGTTCTAATTTATTAGGAGAACATAGTACTTGAGCTAAAGCACCTCTAGAACTATCTATATTAACATAATTAGAAGCTAATCCAAAAACTTCTTCATTATTCATCCATTTAGAAATTGCAATATGCACGCCTTGATAAAATTTACTTAAATTTTTAGCCTGTTGCTTTAAAAATTCTTTTTCTTCTTTGAAAATAGGTCTGTAAATATCTGTTTCTCTTTTAAAACCAATAACTGACTCATGATTAGCATAATGAAGATTCTCTAAAATATTAATACTATTTCGCATTAAAATATTATCATCGTTAAATTCACTAAAAAATGCAGCTTTCATCACGCCATTATAAAATATTCGTCCGGTTGCTGAACCATTATGTAAACCATAATAAAATCCACTAATTTTTTCCTTAATACCATCATTTTCTCTAATAAGAGTCAGTGCATGTTGCAATGAACCTGACCATCCAAGATCAACAATAGCTAATTTCTTTTCTTCAAATATACCTTCTTGCTTATAATAAGCATAAGAATTATTATAATGTTCTTCAAACTGTGGAAGTAAAAATGGAAGTAGATCATTTCCTAAATAATATTTAAAATCATCTAAATATGAAAAATTAAATTCATTATCTAACTCACCAAACCTCGCTATGAACTTTTTGAGATCAATATCATTAATATTAATCTTTAACCTTGTAAGTACTTCTCGATAGGTTTGTCCTGAAATTATGTTATGATTAGAAAGAAAACTTAGGGATTCCTCAGATAATTTATTATTATTTTTACATTCTATATAGCATTGAGTATATCCAAGAACTAGCCGCGATATATATAAATAACTTGATGATGTATTACAAACTTTATCAAAATCAAACTCTTCCCATAATTTATATATTAAATATGCATCTCGAGAACAAAAATAAATATGTTGGATTTTATTTTTCTTTGCTTCTAAGCTCAACCATTGAAGAAAACTGTAAATATAAAAAGAACCGAAAGATACACCCAAAGATAACCAAAAATCCTCGGATAATTTTCTATCAGTTAACATAATCATTTTTTTAATTAGGGAGAAAGGAATAATGTTAGGTGATAATTGTCCTCCTAACCGCCTTTCTGTTTTAAATAAACTAAATAAAATTGTATCTATGCCATATTTTTTGGGGATGACGATATCTGAATCATGGTTATCTCCAATATGAAGAATTTTTTTGTCTTTATAATCAGTTAGAACTTTTTCCCAGATACTGCCATGATTTTTCGTTGCAAATAATTCACTTGATAGATATAAATTATCAAAAGATGTAACATTAATTTTATTAAGCATCTGTATGATTGTTTTCTTATCTAAATACATATCAGATACTAAAATAATCTTTTTATTTTTCTCAATAATTTTATTTATCAAAAATAAATTATCAATTGACGGAACACAATAATTTACCTCAATAAAAATTTCGATTCTTTTAGCTTCATCTAAAAAATCGTTATATTTTGGATAAAGTGAACTTATTTGTTCGTAAATATTTTCAAGTGTTATTTCTTCTTTTCCAGCTTTATAAGCATTATCTCTAGCTATTTTCTCTGATTTAAATCTTGCAATAGCAAAACCTTCTACAGGATACTTACTCTCAATTAAATACTGTTCAACTATAGAAAATATATCAATAGGACATTCAACTAGTCTTGTTAGAATTGTATCAAATATATCAAATGAAACTATATCATAATTCTCAAGATTTTTTAAAACCTCTTCTATATAATCATTATTATATTTACATTTGTTTTTATGAAAATAATCTTTGCTAGAATTTAATAAATTAATAACACTGTGTTCTGTCATGCTAAATTACCTATTTAATTTTATTATCCATATATTTACTTAATTTTAGTGCTAAATTTAATAAATCATAAATCATGGTGTGCATTTTTTTATGCTTTTTAAATAATTATAACAATTCTAAAATTATAATTGCCCAATATCAATTAAAAATTATAATATTAATTAAATTTTATAAACATACCTAATTTTATATAGTATATGAAATTTTTATTTGTTAATATAATCAAAATAAGACTTACCGTCCTACCCCATAATCCCTAAGCTTATTCGCAATTGCAGTATGTGATACCCCTAATCTTTTGGCAAGTTTTCTTGAGCTTGGATATTTGACATAGAGACTTTTTAGGACTTCTTTTTCATAGTTTTTAGTCATTTCATCTAGCGTTTTATTGTCAATATCGCTAATCAATGAGATCTGAGTTGAAGTTATTGCTGGTAAAACAATGTCTTTTACTGTCAATTGTGAAGATGTTAACTGAGCCAATGCTGAATAAAGTACATTTTTAAGCTGTCTTACATTTCCTGGCCATGAATATTGAGCTAAATAAGGAATAACATCTTGATTAACTGTTGGCGGTGTAATGCCCTGCTTATTAGCAAATTCATCAATAAAAATTTGTGTAAGCGGTGCAATATCTTCCTGACGCTCTTGTAGTGAAGGTAAATTTAAGGACAACACATTCAAGCGATAATAAAGATCTTTCCTAAACTTTCCTTGTTCCACCAATTCAGCTAAATCAACTTTAGTTGCACAGATGATTCTAACATCAACATAAACTTCGTTATCATCGCCGACTCGTCTAAAAAAGCCATCATTAATAAAACGCAATAATTTGGTTTGCATTTGGAATGACATTTCATCAATGCCATCAAGTAATACAGAACCACCATTAGCCTGCTCAAAAAAACCTTTTTTGCTTTCTAGTGCTCCTGGATAAGCCCCTGCGGCATGACCATAAAGCTCACTTTCAACAACATCATCAGGCATAGCAGCACAATTAAGACCTAAAAAGGTTTGATCCCCTCTAGGGCTATATTGATGACATGCACTAGCCAATAAATCTTTACCGGTGCCAGTTTCACCGGTAATCAATAGTGGCTCCCTTTGCATTGAAAAAGCTTTAGCTTGAGCAATTAATTTTTGCATTGGTTGGCTTTTAACAGCAAAAATATCAAAAGCATGATGTCCAACAACATTAATTTTTGCTAACCGTTTTTTTAGATATTCAACTGGTTGCAAAACAAAGGTAATAAGGGATGATTCATTAATTTTTTGCAATAAAAAATACTGCGAGTTCAATACAATAATCGTATCATCATGTTCAGATAAATCGAATGTTGTATCTAAATTAAATGCATTTCGATAATCAAATGGCTGATCTAAGCTTAATAAATTACTAGAAAATAATGCTTTTGCTGCATCATTATAAGCAACTAATTGTGTATTATTGTCGATTTTAATGATGGCTGCTTGCATTATAATGCTCCCACTTTTCATTCAACTTCATTAAATTTTGATGACGATTCTGCCAATCATGACTCTTTATCAAATCGGCATAATTTACTTTGGTATTAGTTAATAGTAGTTTTGCTTTATCAGTTAATAATGGCTGTTTTTCATTTAAACGAATTAATGCATCTAAAATAGCTAATGTGCCATTTCGATTATTACAAGCCAATAATAAATCACAACCAGCATTAAGCGCTGCTTTAGCTCGTTCAGCGTGATCACCCAAAACAGAAGCACCTTCCATCGATAAATCATCAGAAAATATAACACCATCAAAATGTAACTTTTCACGTAACACTGTTTTTAGCCAAAACTCTGACCCGCTGGCAGGTTTATCATTAAATTCAGGATAAATAACATGAGCAGGCATAATGGCATCAAGTTTCTTTTCAGCGATTAATTTAGCAAAAATCTGCATATCATTTTCAATGAGTTCTTTCGAACGATAATCAATTGGTGTTTCTTTATGAGAATCAGCAATAACATGACCATGACCAGGAAAATGTTTACCAGTTGTTTTCATGCCTGCGGAATGCATACCATCAATCATTGACGATGCAATTTGATAAGCAATATAACTATCTTGATGAAATGACCGACTACCAATGGCTAAACAATCATGACCTAAATCAAGTACAGGCGCATAACTTAAATCAATGTCGTAGGCAATCAATTCCATCGCTAGTAACCAACCAGCGTCAAATGCTAATGATTTCGCTTTTTCTAAATCATTAAGCAAAGCAAAAGATTGCGCAGGAGGAATAAGAGTAAAACCTTGTTTGAAACGTTGAACTCGACCACCTTCATGATCAACCGAAATTAATAAACGTTCTGATGTCGCCGAACGAATTTGCTTTATCAAGTCAGTCAATTGCTCAGGCGACTGATAATTGCGACTAAATAAAATAATCCCTGCTACCATTGGATTTTTTAAAAGCGCCATATCATCATTAGTTAATGATGTACTCGGCACATCAATCAATAAAGGCCCCATTATTCAGCAGCTCCTTGAGAAGGATCAGGATTAGCAGAATTTTTGGATTGGATATCCTTTGTTGTCACACGTTGTAAAATTTCACCCGTTTGGGTTGAAAGTAATTCCATAGAAAGGTTGGCATCTTCATTTTCGGTTGGTAACTTATAAAGTGTGGTAAAAAGCACATAGCTTGCATTTATTGACTTAGCCAAACCGATCATTTTACTGCGAGAAACAAGTTTATCATCAACAGAAATACCTAACGCTTGTTTAGCTTGACTGATCGATTGTCTATCAGCCACAGAGAAAATGCTTTGCTTATTCAGTATATTATGTAACGTTGTATCAATCTGATTTGTTGCTAAATAATCACCACTACGATTTTGGATATCACTAATTAACAACACTTTATTACCTTCAATTGCTGATGAAGATTGCAATATTTTATTTACAACTGGAGATAATATATCACTCCAATCAGTTGTTTTAACTATCTGTGGTGGAGTATCTACCACTCCAGTGTTATCGGGGATTTCTACTGGCGGATTAACTTCAGTTTTTTGATTATAACCAAGAAGTTGACATCCAGCTAAACTAAAAGCAAGCATGCCCATTCCAATGATACGTTTAAACTGTTTCATATAAGCTAACCTATTAATCGCCCTAAATTTTTACCACCTAATAAATGCATATGAATATGAAAAACTTCTTGTCCTGCATCTTTATTACAATTCATTATTAAACGATAACCACTTTCATCAATCCCTTCTTGCTTGGCAATTTTAGCCGCAACAACCATCATATGACCAAGCAGAGCTTCATCAGACTCTGCAATATGATTTACGGTTGGGATCAATTTATTGGGAATAATTAAAATATGTGTAGGGGCTTGAGGAGAAATATCCCGAAAGGCTGTGAGCTGATCATCTTGAAAAACAATATCAGCAGGAATTTCACGGCGAATTATTTTACTAAAAATGGTTTCTTCAGCCATATAAGCACTCCTTTAAAAATAGCTATTAACATTAATCTTTTATTTTATAAAGAATAACATATTTTAATAACAAAGATGTATAGATATCGTTACATTTTTACACCTAATTCGGTTGTTCAAGTAAAAACTTTACCGAAAAGCTTTTTTATTCTATTTATAATCGATTTTTAGTTAAAATTTTTAGTTATGATTAACAGATTATTTTTATTATAAAAAACGAATAACATTTTTAATATTTATTCATTTGTTAAAGTAATTATTTTGATATATAATGCGCCGTCGATTTCAACCGCTTAATTTTCATGTTCCTTGCTTTCAATGGGTTGCGGTTGCCCCGACAGAAAGCTGATTAATCCGTAGGGAGCGATAATGCGTCATTACGAAATTGTATTTATGGTTCACCCAGATCAAAGTGAACAAGTACCTGGTATGATCGAACGTTATACTGGTACGTTAACCACTGATGGTGGCAAAATCCATCGTTTAGAAGATTGGGGTCGTCGTCAATTAGCATATCCTATCGAAAAATTGCATAAAGCACATTATGTGTTAATGAATGTTGAAGCTACTCAAGAAGCAGTAAATGAACTTGAAGATAACTTCCGTTTCAATGATGCAGTAATTCGCAGTTTAATTATGCGTACTAAACATTCTGTAACTGAAACATCACCAATGCTAAAAGCTAAAGATGAACGTCGTAGTTCTGAAGAAGATTTTAGCGATGCAAATATGGACGATGATTCGGAAGAATAATCGTTTAGTTTTATCGGGATTGGTTACCAAAACCCCGATTAAAAAAATGAGTCCAAGTGGGATATCACACTGTCAGTTTTATTTAGAACATGTTTCTGAACAAATTGAAGCAGGACTCCCAAGACAAGCATGGTGCATAATGCCCGTTATTGTCAGTGGACAACAAGAGTTAAGTTACAGTATTAAAAAAGGCAGCAAAGTTTTGGTAAGTGGCTTTATTAGTACACATACTAAACGAGATAAAACCAGTCAAATAGTTTTACATGCTGACCAAGTTAAACTATTAGGAGAATAGCCAAATGGCACGTTACTTCCGTCGTCGCAAATTCTGCCGTTTTACAGCAGAAGGCGTTAAAGAAATTGATTATAAAGATGTTTCTTTATTAAAAAGCTATATCACAGAAAGTGGTAAAATCGTACCAAGCCGTATTACTGGTACTAGCGCAAAATATCAACGTCAACTAGCTCGCGCTATCAAACGCGCTCGTTACTTGGCATTATTACCATATACTGACAATCATCAGTAATTAGCAACAGAGGGAACATATAATGCAAATTATTCTACTCGATAAAGTTGCTAATTTAGGCAGCTTAGGTGATCAAGTTAATGTTAAAGCGGGTTACGCTCGTAACTTTTTGATTCCACAAGGTAAAGCAGTACCAGCAACTAAAAAGAATATTGAATTCTTCGAAGCTCGTCGTGCTGAATTAGAAGCAAAATTAGCTGAAACATTAAAAGCAGCTGAACAACGCGTTGCTGAAATCAATGCTTTAGGTAAAGTAACTATTACTTCTAAAGCAGGTGATGAAGGTCGTTTATTTGGTTCAATTGGTACTCGTGATATCGCTGATGCAGTTAAAGCTCGTGGTATTCAAGTATCAAAAAGCGAAGTTCGTTTACCAAATGGTGTATTGCGTACTACTGGTGAACACGAAGTGTTATTCCAAGTACACAGCGAAGCTTTTGCAAAAGTTATTGTTGATATTATTCCTGAATAATCATCAAATAAATAACAGTAAAAAAACCCGTTTTTATAACGGGTTTTTTATTACCTCAAGAATCTATTATGTTTTTACTGTTTTTTATCAAAACAAGAATAGATTCGACACCAACCTGCAATTTATTCCTCTGTTTGACTTTTGCTTTCAGATTTAACTTGTTCTTCTTTATAAAGCTTGTTGTCGTACATTTTGACAAAAGGTAGGTAAATTACTAACGCTAAAATTGCTGAAAGTATCGCAACAAACATAGCTCGATAGTCCCCACCAGTACCAATAAACGCCCCTAATCCCATTGGTGATGGCCATGGTATTAATGCAATAATTGGATTCATAAACCCACTACTAATCGCAAAGTAACCTAAAGTACCACATGCCATCGGTGCTAATAAAAACGGTAAGGCAAGATATGGGTTATACACTATCGGCATACCGAAAATAATTGGCTCATTGATATTAAAAATTGCCGGGACAGCTGAAGCTCGACCCAAAATTTTTAATTGACTCGATTTAGCACAAAAAGCAATAAAGAAAGTCATAAGTAACGTTGAACCTGAACCACCTAAAATTACTAATGAATTATTGAATTCACCAGCAAATGGAATATGTGCGCCGCCAACGTTTTCATTCATATTACTAAGCATTATAGGCGTAATAAATGCCCCAATTATACTAGCACCATGAATACCAACAACCCAAAGCGCATGGATTAAGAATAGAATCACCATTATACCCAGCCAACTTTTAGTTAAATTGGTTACAAAGGTAAATGGAACACCGATAATATCAAATATATCCGTACCAAAATACACCAAAATTCCGTTTAGAATAAGAATTGTGAATGCAATAACAAAAGTTGGAATTAATGCAGTGAATGATCGGGATACGCCTAATGGAACGGTTTCCGGCATTTTAACCACCCAATTACGACGTACACAGAGGAAATACAACTGTGTTGCAATAATCGCCATAACAATGGCAATAAAGATACCAGATGTACCTAAGCGATAAATAAACGGTTTTAAACGTAATCCGTTAAAAACTAATTCACTTTGGTCATTAAGTAAAACCATTGCACCGCTTTGCATTACCAATTCTGGTAAAGTCATAACAAAAGCAAATACCGATAACATAGCACCATTAAGTGCATTTACTTTTAAACCAGTTTCTTCTTCCTCAATTTTAGTTAATTCATAACCGACAACAATATTAAAATAGAGTGCTAATATCCCCATTGTCGCTGTATTTGCTATCATATAAAGATCACTTACTTTGAAAACAGTATTTTCAAACACTGTTTCTAAGCCAGTAAATGTCATCGGCAACGTATTAAACACCAAAAACATCGATCCAACTATACAAAAAGGCACTGACGCCATTCCAGCTGCCATTACTGCTCGAACAATCTTAAACTGCGATATTTTAGCCATCGGAGTCATTAGATACTTTTGTAACAACACAAATCCGGTATTCATTTTGTTTTCCTCATTCAATTGATGATTTCTTGATAAGCTTGGATTCTTTTAAAATGTTTATCCTCATTACGCTCAATTTTTTTTAGTTTTATCAGTATAAAAATAGTAAAAACTAAACTTGCTGCCAAAATGCCTAATATAATATTTACCGCCTCCGGTGAATTTTTTAGAAATGGAAAGAAAAAGTGAAACAATGGGGTATAAATCAAAACCATTAACACGATAATGGATATTAATAATGTTCGGTACAATAAACTGGCATAACGTAAATGATTTTTATGATTACGATAAAGCTTAATTTGTTCAAAACTGGTTAATGTAGCCATCACGATAAGCAACAGTGGTAGTACTATAGCAATTGATAAGCTCCCCAACAGAAAGACAGCCCAATAAAGGTTAATAAATAGAAAGAAGGCTGTCGCATAACGAACCGCTAAAAAGCGATTAAAATAAAGATTAGTCAAACTGACTTTTTTATGCATTTTAAGTTGGCTTTCTAGTGGAGTATTCATCGCTAACCTCTTTATTGATTTGATAACTGATAGGTTTTTTGATAGAGATAACACATCTCAATGGCAACTTCGCGTAACGTCATTGTTGTCATTAAATGATCTTGAGCATGCACCATGATAATTTCCATCTCAATTTTACAACCATTAGCATAAGATTGTAGAAGATCGGTTTGCGATTTATGTGCTTCTAATATTTCCTCATTGGCCTCTTCTAAGAGCTGATTTGCTGTATCAAATTCTGCGTTTCTCATTGCTTTGAAAGCAGCATGAATTTTGGTTTTGGCATTACCACTATGTAAAATAATATTAAATGCGGTAATTTGAATATCCTCTGAGCTCATTTGGTCATTCATTATTACGATCCTTTTTCAATAAGTTGGATAAAAAGTGATTTAAACTGATTAAAATTTGCAATTTTTAACATGGCTTGTTGCATGACCGAATCATCGATTAAATTAACAATTGCTTTAGTCATCATTGCTAAATGAGAATTTTGATAAATTGACGGTGAAATCATAAAAACGAATTTTACATCTGGGTAGTTTTCATCCCAACAAAGTCCTTCTGGAATAATGGCAATCGCTATTTTAGCTATTTTACCTACTGGAATAGCTGGATGAGGAACCACGATAGTTGGACTAAAAAGTATTTCACCAATAACCATCCGTTTTTCCATTTGCTTTTGCATTTCACTTTTAAAGCTTTTTGCCTCATTAATAGACAAGAGATCAAGCAAATGATCCAAAACAGCTTGTTTAGATGGTTTTTTTGAGCACAAATAAAAATAATCTGCGGCAATATCATCAAAGATTTGACTAATATAATGCGAATGATTTTGCTGTTTATCATCAAATGTTGTCACAAATGAATTTTTTGGCAATGAATTAGGTTTTTGTCTATGGGAAAGATAACGGCGAATCGCTTGAACGTCTTCTTCACAAAAAAATACTGAAACATGAAATACTGGAACTTTAAATATTTTTGACGATAAATCGACCGAAGAAATAATAAAATCGATGTCATTTAACATTTCTGGATCAATTTCATAATACCCCCGCGTTGCCACAATTTTCACTCTTTCATCAAATTCACTTTCTACTCGATTTTTAAGTAATTGAGCACTACCAAGACCCGTTGCACAAATAATTAACACTTTGGCTTTCTGTTCACTTTTTAGCTTTTCTAGTGATGCTAAAAAGTGCAGCGCTAAATATCCCCATTCATCATCATTCACTTCATATTGTTGTAAATTGGGTAATTGATTGAAATAACGCTTAACTAACCCAAAGACCTCACAGTATTGACGTTTGATTTCATCTATTAATGGATTATCTAATTTAATATTCTGTTGTAAACGCACTAACATTGGTTTTAAATGTTGGATTAATCCATTTTTTAATTGTTCATCATGCAAAAAAGGATAGCCTGTTTCTTGTTGGATCTTTAATAGCAAATTTGTTAGTGACGAACCTAAATCATCATCCAGATCATCTTGGATTAAATTAGATTTACTCATCAAATGTAGAGTAAGGTACATCTGTTCTTCTTTAGGAAAATGAAAACCAATAATCGATTCAATGCGAGCGATGATTCGCTCGGCAACTTGGTATTCAAGTGACGAATTTGTTGAAACAGGCAAATCAAGATTTTGAATAGAAAGTCCCGATTGTAAACGCTTAATACTTAATGATAAATGCAAGACAATATTTTGTATCATCACATCTGATAATTTAATATTTGCCTCACGACATTCATCTAAAATAATAATAGTTAATGAATCAAAACTAATGGTTTCACAAGCTTGATTAAAATAGGACAAATGATGTAGAAAATTAATTGAATCTTCATGAAAAAAATAACTCATTATAAAATGACGTTTAGCTTTTTCTTCACCATCAACAAAAACTAGAGAACGATTCTTTTTAATCGTTAGTTCATAAGGAAGTAATTGAGATTTAATTTCGGCAATATCTTTATTTAATTGAGATGAGCTGATAAATAGTTGTTCTGATAATGCTTCAACATCAATTTTTTGACTCTCTAATAACAATAAATTCAAAATATAATGTTTTCGTTCACTCGCTTCTCGACATTGAAATTGTTCAACATTTTTGTCTAATAAATGGTGTTCAATTAAAAATAAATTAAATGCATTTCGATCTTCAATTTGTAATTGAAAACCGTAACCTTGTTTACTTATTATATTGCCGCCATTACTTTCAATTATAGTTTTTAAATCTTTAAAGTAGGTACGTACGGTACGATCAGATAACGATAATTGCGTAGCTAATTCTTGACTACTTTTATATTCATTTTTAGAACGAACAAGTAAACTAATTAGTTCTCGTTGTTTTTGTTTTATCATTATCTACTACACCTTAACTATTAATGAAATTTATCCAAAGGGTTAAGTTACTAAAATGGTAATGTTAAACTTAAGCCATTTTATGATGCGAGCCTCCATAAAAGAATCGCATCATATTAAGATCGGTAGAACAAAGATTTTCTTGAATATTAGTTAATATTATCCTCGACTAATTTAGCTAATTGTTCAATACCAGACGGTATTGGGATATATGCTTGAAAAGGAATACTCACCACAGGTTTTCCTACTTCATCGCCCAACGCTTTTAATTTATCAAACATCATCATGGTTTGAGGGCTAACCAAAAACAGTGAAAAATCACTATTTTTAATCTTATTACTACCTTCAGTTGCTGATACCGCATCAAGTTCAATGGCTTTATTTTGGCTAGCAAAAAATTCAGTAACTTTTTTAGCCATAAGTGATGATGACATACCTGCTGCACAAATAATTAACGCTTTTTTCATAATTTCTCCTAATGAATTTAAATCGTTATAAAATTTCACCATTTGACTCAATGACTTTTTTATACCAAGCAAAAGAATCTTTACGACTACGTTTTAAAGTACCATTGCCTTTATTATCTTTATCAACATAGATAAAACCGTAACGTTTTTCCATTTCACCGGTACCCGCAGAAACTAAATCAATACAACCCCATGGTGTATAACCCATTAAGTCAACGCCATCTTCAATAACGGCTAACTTCATTTGTTTTATATGTTCACGTAGATATTCAATTCGATAATTATCATGAACGCTACCATCAGACTCAACTTTGTCATAAGCACCAAAACCATTTTCTACAATGAATAGCGGTAATTGATAGGTGTCAGTTAGCCAATTTAAGGTATAACGTAAGCCCTCTGGATCAATTTGCCAGCCCCAATCGGATTTTTTGACATACTGATTGCCGACTAAATCAGTTTTTTCATTATAATCAAAATGGTCATTACCCTTATTGTGTCTAACCACATTCGACATGTAATAACTAAAGCCAATATAGTCTACGGTTCCTTTTGTTAACTCTTCTAAATCTTGCGAAGTAATATCTAGCTTGATGTTTTTACGTTGCCAATATTTTTTAATGTAATTTGGGTATTTGCCATGCACATGAACATCAGTAAAGAAGTACTTACGTTCCATAACTTTTTGTGCCATTAGGATGTCGCTTGGTTTGCAAGTTTCAGGATAAATTGGCACTAAAGCAATCATACAGCCAATTTGAAAATCAGGGTTAATCGCATGACCAATTTGAACTGCTTTTGCACTGGCAACTAATTCATAATGAGCAGCTTGATACATGATCTCCTCACGATTATCACCTTCTTTATAATAGATACCAGAATTAGTGAAAGGAGCAAAATCTTCGTTAAAATTAGCTTGGTTATTAATCTCATTAAAGGTCATCCAATATTTCACTTTACTTTTATAACGATCAAAACAGACTTCGGCAAAGCGAACAAAGAAATCGATTAATTTACGATTACGAAAACCACCATATTCGGTTACTAAATAATAAGGTAGCTCAAAGTGTGAAAGGGTAACAACTGGCTCAATGTTATATTTTAAACATTCATCAAAAAGATCATCATAGAACTTTAACCCCTCTTCATTTGGTTCAAGCTCATCACCTTTCGGAAAAATTCGCGTCCAAGCAATTGAAGTTCGAAAACACTTAAACCCCATTTCAGCAAATAACTTAATATCATCTTTATAATGATGATAAAAATCGATAGCTTCGTGATTAGGATAATACTCACCAGGAATAATACCTTCAGTGATTTTGCGATAACTTTTCGGCGATCCGACTGTCATCACATCAGCAACACTCATACCTTTGCCGCCAACTTGCCAAGCACCTTCCAATTGGTGAGCAGCAACAGCACCGCCCCATAGAAAATCTTTTGGTAAACCTTTATTATTCATAATCAATTACCTATGTTTATTGATGATTCAAATTTAGTATAAAAGGAAAAATAAATAATTACTAACCAACTTTTTCCGTATTGATAAGGAAAATTGTAAATAGAATAAGGAAAATTTATCTTAGATTTGGATAACGAAGAGAATTAGGATTAAAACAGGGAGTTGTAAATTTAAACTTAAGAGAATAAAAATTTGCCAGCTAATTTATAACTAAATAGCTGTCAGTTAAACAAAAATACTCAGGTGTTAACCATTTTTTTGTGCAAATAATCGCGTTGCTAACAAACCATGCGCCATAGTTGCACCTGCTCTTACCGATGCGGAAATGAAAGTTAATTCAGCCGACTATCCATGTCGGCTTAGCATTTATTCTTACTTATTATTTATAACGTTATTCAATAATAAAACAAGCTATCTATAATATTTTAAGTTTTATTTAGCTACCCATTTGCCATGCTCATCCTTATGATAGACCTTTTCAACCGCTGACCAAGCAACACGAAAAGCAACTTGTTCGGCATCACTTTTATCGCGTCGTTTTTTCGGATCTTGATACTCTTTTATGGCACTATTAAAAGCTTCTTTAAAAATATCTTGAGCATGGGTAGGTAAAACATGTCGGACGGATTCGGGTAGATCATTTCTTGTTTGATATGGCATATCACATTCCCCCTCGAAATTAATCACAGATTATTGATAACTTTGATTGGTAATTGCGAACATCACAGAAAAATAGTTAAGTTGGATTGAATTTAGTCTTATTTTACCCGAAATACAAGTATTATCACGCAATTGATAGTATTAATTTTCATCTCGATTAATATTAACACTTATATAGCGGTGTATTTTTACACCGCTATATATTGTTCTACGACTAAAGATGAAATCACCTATTCACATCAACCACAAAGCGTCCTTTAATTTCACCAGCGATCATCTTATTTGCTATCTCAGAACATTGATCTAATGTAATGGTTTTAGCTATATGAGTATACAGTTGCTCGTCCATGTTTTCTGCTATTAATTGCCAAGCTGAAACCCGTTTATCATAACTTGCCATCACACTATCAACTCCCGATAATGTTACGCCGCGTAAAATAAATGGTGCCACGGTTGCAGGTAAGTCCATACCTTGCGCCAAACCACAACATGCGACTATGCCACCATATCGAGTTTGAGCACAAATATTAGCTAATGTGCTTGAACCAACAACATCTATTGCTGCTGACCATAACTCTTTTTGTAACGGTTTATTCGGCGTTTTTAATGATTGACTATCAATAATATCAACCGCACCTAGTTTTGATAAATACTCTTTATCAGAAGTTTTACTTGTTGATGCTGTAACGTTAAAATCCAATTTAGACAATAAGGCAATGGCCACAGAACCGACACCACCACTAGCACCGGTTACCAAAATTTTGCCATCTTGTGGTTTAATACCAAAATCAATAATGCGTTTTACACAAAGTGCAGCGGTATAACCAGCGGTACCCATAGCCATTGACTGATAAGTAGTCAGGTTATTAGGTAAAGGGATTAACCAATCTGATTTTAGATAGGCATATTGTGCTAAACATCCCCAATGAGTTTCTCCACATCCCCAGCCATTTAAAATAACCAAGTCACCGACTTGATAATGGCCACTTTGACACTCAATAACAGTACCCACACCGTCAATACCCGGCACCATTGGCCATTGTCGAACTATAGGACTTTTATTGGTCAAGGCTAATGCATCTTTATAATTGATGCTTGAATAATGGATTTGAACTAAAGTATCTCCCGGCTGCTGCAATAACTGCTGTTTAGTAATTGTCTTTAAG
Organism: Gilliamella sp. M0320; assembly: GCF_016101635.1. Classification (NCBI taxonomy): domain Bacteria; kingdom Pseudomonadati; phylum Pseudomonadota; class Gammaproteobacteria; order Orbales; family Orbaceae; genus Gilliamella; species Gilliamella sp. M0320. The sequence goes on along the minus strand of NZ_JACFQD010000001.1, from coordinate 500,938 downwards.
GAATTTGAAAATCCAGTAACCTCATCTTTCCCTAATATAATTGCATTGAATGACATGATAATTCCTTAGTACATTTAATATGTAAATCATGATAAATAGTCATTAGAGTAAATGCAATCATTGAGCTACTGATTGTGTTTTCAATTCATAAAAAAGCCTGATATCTATCAGGCTTAATAGTCATTATAAATTGGCTAACGAATAAATTGATTCTATTTTGCTTTATTACGCTGTACTTTCTCTGAAACAGCGCCAATAAATACCACATCACTAGATGAATTAAGTGCAGTTTCAACTGAGTCTTGAATTACACCAATTGCAATACCGATACCAATGACTTTTGCTGAAATTTCATTAGGTATGCCAAACATACTACAAGCAACAGGAATCAACAGTAATGAACCACCAGCAATTCCCGATGCTCCACAAGCACAAACACTCGTTACAATACAAAGCAATACCGCAGAAAGGACATCAACTTCTATATGTAATGAATTAACAGTTGCTAAGGTTAAAATAGTAATAGTGATAGCTGCACCTGACATATTAATGGCTGCCCCTAACGGTACCGCGACGGAATAGGTATCTTCATCCATTTTTAGTTTTCGACAAATTTCCATATTAACCGGTATATTTGCTGCCGAACTACGAGTAAAGAAAGCTGGAATAGCACTCTCTTTTAATGAAGTTAAAACTAATGGATACGGGTTCTTACGCATGACCATATACGCCAATAAAGGATTAATGATCAATGCCACAACTAACATACAAGATACCAACACAAGAATTAAATGGGCATATTTAAGTAATTCACCAAATCCTGTTTCTGCAAGCGTTGAAGCGACTAAACCAAATACACCTAATGGCGCAAAACGAATAATAATTCTAACGATAAATGAAATAGCTACAGAAAGATCATTCATCATTGTTTTCGTGGTTTCACTTGAATGTCTTAATGCAATCCCAATACCAACACCCCAAATAATAAGACCAATATAGTTAGCATTAACCAGCGCATTAATTGGATTGTCGATCATCTTATTAAATAACGTTTTTAGTACTTCAAGAATACTACCTGGAGGTGTTAATTTTGTTTGATTAGCGGTATCACCTAAAGAGATATCAGAAGGAAAAATAAAACTGGCAACAGTTGCTAATAATGCCGCTAACATCATCCCTGCAAAATAAAGAGCCAATAGTTCTCCCATATTGGCCCGTTTACCATGTTGGTGATTAGATATTGAAGCAATAACTAAAATAAGTACCAAGATTGGGGCTACTGATTTCAAAGCATTAATAAAAAGTGATCCAATAAAGGACATATCTAATGCAACATCTTTTGAAATTGCCGCTAAAGCAATACCTAAGATTAACCCCAAAATAATTTGTGGTATTAATCCTACTTTGAAATAAAAACGAACCAATTTATTGGTTGAATGTGTCATTGTGCTTCCCTATGTATAAAATACAAAAGGGCAACCTTATCATAAATTAAAACTAAAACTATAAAAAAATTATCATGATAACTATTTTTTATATTACTTTATTCAATTATTAAGTTTAATTATTATCCTGAATCTAGATAGGGGTTAGAAAGAGTCGCCAATAACTATTATCATTCAATAAAAAATTTTGAGGAAAGGGGTTTTTGAGAATGATAAAACGAGAATAGCATTGGATAATTAATTCAAATTCGAGATAAATATTCGTGATTATATCGTTTAATTTATAAGTTAAGAGCTCAACAATAAGATTAGGGATGTTAATATCAAAAATTTAAATTACATATTAATCGCTGATATAACTGTTTCGAAAAGGCAATACAAATAATCTTAATATAAAAAACAATATGTTTTACCAACTGCAAGAATCTAATAAAACATATTGTTATTATTAATTTATAAATTATTTTTAATACTAAATAATTTCAGCAATAGGATCATCAGCATTAACATACGTACCTTCGGTATGAGAATGTTTCAAAATACCTTCACGATGAGCTATTACTTGTATTTCCATTTTCATTGCCTCGACAATTGCAATCATATCACCTTGTTCAACCTTTTGATTATCCTCAACCAACCATTTAAACAAATTGCCAGACACTGGAGCTGGAACAATTAAATCAAGATTTGTGTTAGTGGTTACAACTGATTGGGCTTCACTATTGGTCTGGCTGATAGATAATCCAGAAAATAGTTTCGCAGGCAAACCAAGCTTACAATGCTTACCATCAATTTCAATAAAGGTATGGGTCAATATATCTTCTTGCTGCGGAAGTTGCCTTTTTGCTGGTTCAAGTTCTGCTTTAAAATCCGTTTCAATCCAACGAGTATGCACATTAAACTGCTGGCAAAAATCAGGATGGTCTATCACTTTTCGATCAAATGGTAGCACACTAGCAACTCCTTCAATGGTAAACTCAGCTAATGCACGACGAGCTCTTGCCAAAGCCTGTTGGCGATTATTACCAACAATAATAAGTTTAGCCATGAGCGAATCAAATGTAGCAGGGATCACTGATCCTGCATTAACGCCACTATCTAAGCGAACACCTGGACCTGTCGGTATATCAAAATGAGTTATCGTTCCGGCCACAGGTAAAAAACCATTAGCAGCATCTTCTGCATTTATGCGAAATTCAATAGCATGCCCTCGCGGTTGAGGCATTTGTTTAATACTAACAGGTAATCCTTGCGCTATTCGTAACTGTTCAATAACGAGGTCAATTCCTGTTGTTTCTTCGGTCACTGGATGTTCAACTTGTAATCGAGTATTTACTTCTAGAAAAGACAGTTTACCATCCTGACTCAGTAAAAATTCAACGGTACCAACGCCAATATAATTTGCTTTAGCACAGATATCGATTGATGCTTTAACTATTTGTTTTTCTATTTTTTCATCTAAAAAAGGTGCTGGTGATTCTTCTATCAACTTTTGATTACGACGCTGTAAAGAACAATCACGAGTACCAACTACAACAACATTACCATGAGTATCAGCGATAACCTGTGCTTCAATATGTCGAGGATGATGTAAAAATTGTTCTAAGAAACATTCACCACGACCAAATGCTACCGTTGCTTCACGCACAGCTGAATTATAGAGCTCTTCTACTTCATCCATTTGCCAAGCAACTTTAAGTCCTCGGCCTCCGCCACCAAATGCGGCTTTAATTGCAATTGGTAATCCATGCTTATGCGCAAATTCAACAACTTCTTTGGCATTTTGTACAGGCTTATCTGTACCGGTAACTAGTGGTGCCCCGACTTCGATAGCAAGTTGTCTCGCTTTTACTTTATCGCCCAAAATAGCTATTGTTTCAGGTTTAGGACCAATCCAAATTAAACCAGCATCTTGTACCGCTTTGGCAAATTCAACTCGTTCAGACAAAAAACCATAACCGGGATGAACCATTGTCGCTCCAGATTTCTGCGCAATCGCAATAATCTTATCAATATTTAGATAGGTATCACTCGGTGTATTACCTGATAATCCATAAGCTTCATCAGCCATTTGCACATGCAGTGCATCCATATCAACATCGGCATAAATCGCTATCGATGTAAAATTCATATCTCGACAAGCACGAATAATCCGAACGGCAATTTCACCACGATTAGCAATCAATACTTTGTGTGCAACTTGTTTATTAATTTCAGACATGATTAACATGGCTCCCTTCAAATTCTTTAAAAACTCCAATCGGATTAAATTTTATTTTGGCATTAACTGGAATTTGACCAGCCAAATCCAAATGATAATTACATACTGCTGCAATAACCGGATAACCGCCTGTTAGAGGATGATCATTTAAAAATAGTACCGGTTGACCATTAGCAGGAATTTGTATTGCCCCCATACAAGTGCCTTCACTTGGTAATTCTTGTTGTTTTTCACGCTCTAAAGAAATTTCACCCAAAAGACGTAAACCAATACGATTTGATGCCGGGGTCACTTGCCACAATTGTGAAGTTAGTTGTTGTATAGCTTGTTGTGTAAACCAATCGGTACGAGGGCCAAACATTATATCCAATTCGACAACATCATCTTTACATGGATAAGAGATAGCCGGAGTTTCTGTTAAAGAAAGCGCGTTAAAAGTTTGACCATTCTTGATGGTCAATGTTTGACCAACTTTTAGCGGACTCGGACCGACTTGCGCCAAAGTATCAAAAGAACAACTAGCTAAGATCGGCTGAACTTGCAAACCGCCACGCACAGCAACATAACTACGTACGCCATACTGTACGTTACCTAAATGAACAATATCACCTTGTTCTAATTGGATCGGTTGATACATATTAGCAAAATAGCTTTCACCGCTAATTGTAGTAACTTTAATCTCACATGACGCCCCTGTCACAGCAATTAACATAGCGCTATTAATACGAGCTTTAAAACCACCTTGAGTTATTTCTAAAACAGCCTCATTAGTTGGATTACCTAGTATACGATTGGCACTATGCAAAGCTGCTTTATCCATTGCACCTGATTCTGAAATACCTAATTCAGCTTGTCCTATGCGGCCATTATCTTGTAATAAAGTTTGAATTCCAGTGGCTAATATCTCAATATCTTGCGATTGCTCTTGTTGTTCAACCGGCAAGGTTACTTTTTTCGATTGTGGTAAGCTATATTTAGTGACAGTTTTACTTGCATCAATAAAATTTACTCGTGTACCTGGTTTAAAGAGTGCCGGCTCGTCACGATAAATATCCCAGACTTTAACGTTGGTAACACCAATCAGTTGCCAACCACCGGGGCTTGCTTGCGGATAAACACTACTAAATTCACCAGCTAAGGCTACAGAGCCAGCTGGAATACGAACCCGAGGAGATTGACGGCGAGGTACGTTAAGCTGAATATCCTTCGCTACCATATAAGCAAAACCAGGTGCAAATCCGCAAAAAGCAACCTGATATTCATTACTTGTATGTCTAGAAATAACATCAGCAACGCTAATGCCTAAATATTCTGCTACAAAGCCTAAATCCTCACCATTATAACTAACTGGAATGGTAACTAATTCACCCGATCTTAATTGCCCTGAGGATACATCTAATTGCGCTATATATTGGGCAAGTTTATTTCCATCCATAATAATGGAATTATATCGAACTAACACAGTCCGAGCGGCTGGTATTATTTCATTTATATTCCATACATCTTTTTTATATTGTAATGCATCAGTTAATGCCATCACTTGTTCTAGAGTCTCTAACTCGACAAGCAGAGCATCAATATTAACTGGTAAAAAACGCATTATACACCTCTAAACACCGCAAAAAAGATTGATTATAAGTAAATCTTTATTTGAAAATTACGGCAAATAATTGAATTATATTGTTGCAATATCTACTGCAAATTACTCATTAATAACATCGGTAAATGAAGCAATTTTAACGCCATTATTTTGTAATTGTTGGCTAACTCTTTGCGCCATCGCTAAAGCGCCCATACTATCACCATGAACACAAATTGATCCAGCATCAATCTCAACAAACTCGCCTTCAATTGATATCAAACCGCCTTCATTAACAAGTTGTAACATACGATTGGCAACAATATCTGGATCATGTAAGACTGCACCAGCCTCCTTACGAGAGACTAATGTACCATCGGTATGATAGGCTCTATCAGCAAATGCCTCAGCAACAACTTTCAAGCCACTTTCTTTAGCCCAGCTGATTAATGGTGATCCAGCCAAAGCGACTAAAACAAGATTAGGATTAATCAGTCGAATAGCATCAATCGTTGCCATTGCTTGGCGCTTATCATGCGCTATCGTGTTATATAAAGCACCATGCGGTTTAACATAACTAACTTTAGCATCAATAGATTTTGCTAAGCCAGTTAATGCGCCAATCTGATAAATAACATCAGCAATTAATTCTTCAGAGCTAATATCCATATTTCGTCGGCCAAAACCAACTAAATCAGGATATCCAAAATGAGCACCAATACTTACATTATTTAACTTGGCTGCTTTTAATGTTTTTAAAATCCCTTCTGGCGAACCGGCATGAAAACCACAGGCAATATTGGCACTACTAACAACTTTTAGCATTGCTTCATCATTACCCATTTGCCATTGACCAAAACTTTCGCCAAGATCACTGTTTAAATCAATAATCTTATTAGTAATCATGATGCCCTTCATTTTAAATAATTAAAAATAGTGAAAACAGACATTGCTCCCATATACCATGTAATAGCACAGACCAAAAGTCCTGACCACAATAGCCATCTAGGATAATGATAACCAGACATTAAATCAGCCCGTTTCCATCCTATGTAAACAAAGATAGTTAAACCAAGCGGTAATACTAAACCATTAAACCCACCAGCAAAAACCAGCAATGATACCGGAGCGGTACCCATAATTAAATAAATCGCCAATGAGGCAGCAATAAAAACAATAGTCGCAAATTGGCGTTGTTTTTCACTGATATTACGTTTAAAAGGTGTAATAAAAGTCATTGAGGTATAAGCGGCACCAATAATACTCGTGATGGCAGCTGCCCATAATATCAAACCAAAAATACGTAAACCTAATTCGCCTAAAGCCGCTTGGAATGCTTGTGATGCAGGATTAGCGGCATAACTTGAAATATCGATTGTTACGCCACTGGCTACTACACCTAAAATGGCTAGAAACAAAATATAACGCATTAAGCCTACAACCATAATCCCTTTTGTTGCTGCACCAGATACATAGTCTATATGTTCTACGCCAACCATACCTTTATCAAGTAAGCGATGAGCACCAGCATAGGAGATATAACCACCGACAGTACCACCAACAATAGTTGTAATTGAAGCAAAATCAATTTTTGATGGTATAACAGTCTCTTTTAAAGCCTCGCCGACAGGTGGATGAGAAGCAAAAACAACAAACAGCGTCAAAATGATCATTAATAAACCTAAACCAATCATTAGGCGATCAATAAAATTACTCGCTTTACGTGATGAAAATATATAAACCGCCATTAGAGCACTGATTGCTCCTCCCCACTTAGGATCAAGGCCAACTAATGCATTTAAACCTAAACCGGCTCCAGCTATATTGCCTATATTAAAAACTAAACCACCAAATATAACTAATATTGCTAATATATAGCCACTAAAAGGTATAGTACTATTAGCGATATCTGATGAGTTCATTTTTGTTAATGCAACTACTCGCCAAATATTTTGCTGAACCACAAAATCTATAATGATAGAGGCCAAAATACCAAAACCAAAAGCAGTGCCAAGTGTCACGGTAAAAGTAGCTGTTTGAGTGATAAAACCGGGACCAATTGCCGAAGTTGCCATCAAAAAGATTGCACTAATCAGCGATGCTCGCCTATTTTTTACAAAAGCAACGGTACTGCTGCTATGATTTTCCATACGCATGTTCCTCTTTACTAAACTTCTCTATAATTATGATTAATCTGATATCAATATATGCAATTACTATGCCAATATTTCTAACATATTTCAAAAAACAATAGCAAATATAATTACTATTTTTTTAACAAAAAACTAATTAAAAAAAATTATAATGATTAATGATGTGCAAAGAATAAACTTATAGAGATAATTAAAATCATTTAATAATCATGATATAACTTAATGAAGTTAGAAAAAAACTAAATAATAATTACTGATAATTTAAAAATAAATATTATATTTTTTTCAAAGATAGTTATTTTTATAATAATTTGTAAATTAATTTAAATGACCATTGCACTATAATTGGGCAACGAACGCAGTTGTCTCCCTACCTATAATCCATCTATCTTATTTTATACACTTATCAAATGATTAAAGTTTATTGAAATAATAATCACTTTAATAACTCATAATAATTTACTTAATAATAAAAAAATTTTGAGGAAAGGGGTTTTTAAAGATAAACATAAAGGTAAATAGCTAGAAAAACTACTATGAAACAGGTTATTTGTTGACTGATGAGATAACATTTCTACTTTACTTAATAGTGAGATTAATAAATAATCATTCAAAAAGACAACCGTTAATATTTTCAGTTAATTCTAATGTTAGAGGTGCCCATTATGAAAAGCACAAAATTAAATAATGGCATTGAAATGCCTATTCTAGGCTTTGGTGTTTATCAAATTGATGAAAACCAGTGTCAGCAAGCGGTGTTGGATGCAATTGATGTTGGTTATCGTCTGATTGATACCGCAACGGCCTATCAAAATGAACGCCAAGTCGGAAATGCGATTAAAGTTAGTGGAATTGACCGAAAAGATCTTTTTATTACTACCAAACTTTGGTTAAATCGTGCTAGCTATGAAGGTGCTAAAATCCAATTTGAACAATCATTAAATTTACTACAACTAGATTATGTTGATTTATATTTAATCCACCAACCTTTTGGTGATATTCATGGCGCTTGGCATGCGATGGAAGAACTTTATGAGCAAGGAAAAATCAGAGCAATTGGTGTTAGTAATTTTAGTCCGGATCGTTTAGCCGATTTAATGGCATTTAATAAAATAAAACCGGCCGTAAATCAAATTGAAGTTAACCCTTTTAATCAACAATTACAAGCAGCCCCTTGGATGCAAAGTAAGACTATTCAGCCGGAAGCATGGGCGCCATTTGCTGAAGGAAAGAATGATATCTTCAATCATCCAATTTTAACCGCAATTGGCCAAAAATATAATAAGTCGGTAGGTCAAATTATTTTACGTTGGTTAATTCAACGGCAAATTGTCAGTTTGGCTAAATCAGTTAGAAAAGAGCGTATGATGGAGAATTTTAATCTATTTGATTTTCAACTTTCAGATAAGGATATGATCGATATCACCGCGATTGATACTGCAACCAGTGCATTTTTTTCACATAGCGATCCGGCCATTGTAGAGTGGTTGACTCAACGCCGACCAAATATTTAGTTTTAAAAAATTTACTATATATAAAAAATCTAAAAAAAGCCGATATTTAACATACAATATCGGCTTTACAAATTAATTGTGATTTTTTTACATTTACCATTTAGCTCGTATGCCAACAGAAGCACTAATTGGAGCTTTCACTCTGGCATCGCCACCATGAGTGAATGTGTGACCAATTTCACTATATGCATTAATTTGATTATTAACTTCATAACTACCACCAATAGCTAATTCAGAACTGAAAGATTTAGCACCATTACTAAACTTAGTAGCAGCACTTTTACTAGCAAAAGTTACATGATCAGCACCACTTGGTGAATAGAAAAAGTTCAACCGTGCATAAGGACGCCATAATTCATTATCAACTTTATAGTCACCTTCAAATCTAGCCCCAATACGCAATAGCAAAGCATTATTATCACTATGTTTTACTGTAGTTTTACCATTGATATGACTATCTTTTAAGTTTAACAACTGATGAATCACTTGTGCTTGAGGTTCGATTTTCCAATTACTATCGAATAACCCAAATGGTTTGCCCGTTTCAATGGAGGCATTCAAACTATTTGCTTTTTGTTTGCTATTTTTATTACTATTTGGATTTACATCAGCTCGGTGACGAGCAGCTTGTAAAACCATATCTAAATACCCCCCATCGTTTTGCATATAGGTGCTATAAACAGCCATAAAGTATGAATTAATACCATTGCTACCTACCCGTCCATATCTACCACTAGCAAAGCCATCAACACTTAAATTACCATGTAGATAACCGAAATATCCCCCAATTCGCCAATCGTCATTTTGCCAAATATCACTACCCAATTGGAAACCTGAGTAGTTGCCTTTACTGTTTGCATTTGCGGTACCATTCTGTTTTACATTAACACGTTTAGTGATAATTCTTCCCCACCCTATTGATGAATCCAACAATGGCGCATTACCAATACGTTGATGTAAATTACTTTGCATAAGGTTATCTGCTAAACGAAGTTGTTCAGCTATTGCACCAAACATCGATACTTCTTTACGATAAGTTTTTATTCTGGCCGGTTTACCTGATTCAGGAAAGGGATTTATAGTTGGATCTGTAGGTTCTTGTGGATCACTTTGATGAGTTGGGTCTGTGGGATTATTAGGATTATTGGAATCATTTGGATCATTTGGATCATTTGGATCATTTGGATTATTTGGCAAGTAAGAACGCAAATACCAGTTATTATTTTGATTGTTAAGATCACCTTTATGTAAATAATATTCATATGCACCCACATCTATATGCTCTTGTCGCATTTTAAAAGCATCATTACTACTTGATCCATCAACATGCACTAATTCAATACCATTTGTATTACTAGTATCAGCACCTAAACCATCAATATTATTAATCTCTATAAAAGTATTACCCGAAACATTACCCTGTACAAATAATCGATCAGTTGGGCTATCACTATTTTGTACAACTGTGTCAAAGATTAACTTACCATCATCCCCAATATAATCACCAGCAATCGTTAAACGGTCACCGGCAAATTGATTACCGAGGGTAATCACGCCACTATTATAAACACTACCACTAATATTAGATTGGTGCAGACCAGATTTAAGATCCACCATAGCACCTGAATTAATGGTTAATTTATCAGTATTTAAATCGCCTGTCAGTGTTAGTCTAGCAATACTACTAAGATTAATATTTTCCCAGCCAATAATAGCCACATCACCTATCGAACCATTAGAGGTTGATGAACCAATAAGATGAGTATTAAGGTTAAGGCTATCAACATCAGACGATCCACCTACGCGAAATAATTTATTCCCCCCATCAACGACTGTCAATTGTGATATATCTGCACCCTCATTGATAAATAAGGTATCATTGCCAGTACCCAATCTAATTTGACCACTAACTTTAGAGCCATTATTAAGGGCAATAATTGAATCAGTTGTTTCATTTTTAATCGCAATACCACTAGCCGAGGAGACATCAGCGCCCTGATTTAAATTGATATAAGTTTTAAGACCTTCTTTACCAGAAGTATTAATACCTACACCCGTGATATTATTTTGGCTAACTACCTTTCCTGATATATCAAGTTCAGTCATACCTGTACCATTATTGGTCACCATAATACCGTTATCAAAACCACTGATGATGCCATTGGATTGTTTAACAAATAAATCTGTTGCGGTATCACCATTAGCGGCTAATATGCCTGAACCTTGATTAGCACTAATAACACCTTGAGCTATAACATTAGTTAACCCGCGTCCTTTATTGGTGAGATTAACGCCATTTATCTCTCCCTGAATATTACTATCCGCTTCTTGTTTAAAAGATAGACTACTAGTATTGGCATCATTAGCTACAATGATAGCATCTAATGTTTGGCTAATGATTTTACCTGCAACTTTAATATTCGTTGAACCTTGCCCATTGTTGGTAAGATTGACACTATTGAGCTTGCCATTAATCTCACTACCTCTGTTTTGACTAAAAAGTAAGTTATAAGTAGCAGACTCTGCAACAGCAAAAATAGCGTCACTATTATTACCTATGACTTTACCTGCAATACTAATTACCGTTGAGTTTTGACCACTATTGACTGCATATATTCCGTAGCGATTACCATTGATTTCACCAGCTGATTGGATAACAGTAAGATTTTTAGAGTTAGTACCATTTTTCACTGCTATACCATCACGTTGTTTACCGATAACGTTATCTGAAGTAGTAATATTGGTTAGTCCTTGGCCATTATTTTCTATATTTATAGCATCTTGATTACCGGTAATATTACCTTTTAATTGATTGATTTTTAAATCCGTAGCACTATTATTGTTAAACACACGGATTGCATCATTCTGATCACCAGTTACATTGCCTGAAGTAGTGATCGCGGTGGTACTTTTGCCATTATTAGTGATATACATGCCGTAGGACTCCCCTTGCATATTACCATCTAATTGTGACACCGTGATATCTTGGCTATTTTGATCATTGAGTAATGTAATGGCATTATATTGACTACCAATAATGTCACCTGATGAAGTTACTGTTGTTTTACCTCTACCTTTATTAGTAATATTAATCCCATTAGTATTACCTTTAATCTGACCTGATGTCTGCATCACATTGACATCTTGGCTATGAATGTCATTATTGACTAAGATCCCTTCATTCTCTTCGCCAATGACATCACCAAAAGTATTAACATATGTAGATCCATTACCATTATTATTAAAATTAATACCACTTTTTTTGCCATAGATACGGCCAGATGATTGTTTTGCAGTTAAATTTTGGCTGTTTGTTTGAGTTACAGCATAAATACCATTACCTTGATAGCCTAATACTTGTCCTGCAGTTGAAATCGTTGTAGACCCAGTCCCTTTATGTTCAATATTAATACCATCTTGTTCACCTTTAATATTACCTGATGATTGGATAATTGTAAGATCTTTGGTATTAGTCTCATTAACAGCGACAATACCATAATTAGTCATACCGGTTATATTACCCGAGCTACCAATAATAGAAGATCCATTGCCACCATTATGAATATTAATACCATTGGATTGACCCAAAATAGTTCCTGCCGATTGATTAACCGTCATGTCGTGGGTATTAGCTTGATTAATTGCATAAAGGCCATCATTTTGTTGTCCACTGATTTCGCCATTAGTAGTAATTAAAGTTGAACCTGTACCTTGGTTAGTCAAATTCATTCCATTAAGTGCACCTTTTATACTACCATCGGTTTGATTAACGTTTAGATCAGTTGTGTTGGCACTACCCGTAACCTGTATACCATCTTTTTGTTGTCCTTCGATCGCTCCATGGCTTGAAATCGAAGTTATACCATTACCATTATTAACTATATTTAAGCCGTATTCTTTACCCGTAATTTCACCTTTTAATTGATTAAAGGTTAATTTATTAGTATTGGCTTGACTAGTAATGTTTACCCCATCTTTTTCATTACCAGTAACTGTGCCTGAAGTTGTGACAATAGTTGATCCATTGCCATTATTAACAGCATTAATACCGTTTAATTTACCATTAATAACCCCTGAATTTTGAGTTACCGATAAATCATGCGTATTGCTGCTATTATTGGCATTGATCCCATCATTTTGTTGACCAATAATATTAGCTGTAACCGTAATTGAGGTAGAACCATTGCCCTGATTATTAGCTTTGATACCATTAAGTCCACCAGTAATAGAACCACCATTTTGTGAAATCAGTAAATCACCGGCATTTTGTTCATTTACGGCATTAATACCTTCATTTTCATCACCAACCACTTCTCCATTGGTAGTAATATTTGTTCTTCCTTTACCTCTATTATCAGCATTAATACCATTTTTTTTCCCATGAATATTACCTGCTGATTGAATTATTTTTAAACCTTGAGTATCACCATCGTTTACCGCCGAAATACCATCAAGTTCATCACCGATAACCGAATCCGCAGTTGAAATTATTGTTATACCATGTCCATTATTTACGGCGTTAATTCCATTGGCTTGCCCATGAACATTGGCACCAACAAGTTCGGTAATGTTTAGATCTTGAGTAGAGGTGCTATTTATAGTTCTTATTCCATCACCTTGTTTACCCGTGACATCACTAGAAATCGTAATACCGGTTGAACCATTACCATTATGGTTAAGATTAATACCATTTTTGCCACCAATAATATCTCCAGCAGATTGATATAAAGTTATGTCACTAACACTATTATCGCCAGTATAGTTATAACCATCATCATCAGATTCAATATGATTGGATAGTAATATTTCTACTGGATTGTTAAAGTTAGTAGCGCCAAAAAGTGAGTTAATATAAGCATTGATTTGTTTATTAGATAATTGATTATTAGATAAATTTTTATTGGCAATCTTATTAGTAACTTTTCGGCTGCAATTATTAACGAGCAATGAATTATCACACTGAGCATAACTCATTGGTGTCATGACTAATATTAAACTGATAGCTGGTAATAAATTAAGTAAAAATAATCGACTTTTAGATTGTGCTTTTTCTGATGTAACGATGTAGGCCTGACGTTGTGCATTCCAAACTAACTTAAATACTTTATTCATTATTTCCTCTCCAAAATAAATCTATATTGGTAAAACAACATTTTTATTTGAAAAATCTAATAGAGAATTTTTAAGTAGTGCTATTAAGTGCATGGCAATTTGCTTATTACAGCTAACAAATCAATACAACTATGGAGCGAGGCAAAATTTCGAATAAATAAAAAAAGACTTAATTTATCAATAACAATAAGACTAAATTAGTAAATAATTAAAAAAGAAAAAGAAAAACTATATTATGAATAATTTAAATTTTACAAAAAGAAAACTGACGGGAATAGAGTGCCATTTTTACCACATAGTAGGTAAATTGGCAATTAAAAGAATAAAATATATTAATGCGTCTAAAAAAGAAAATGAGTTTTATACGAGTGAATTTTTTTAGTATTTCCTAAATTATTCAAGCTATTATACGCAACAGTCTTTTATCTGCTCGGATCAGATAATATAAACTTAATTATTTAATAAGTTAGGTGAAATTTTAGCCACTTGAAATAAAGTAAATTCTAAATCAACAAGATCATAAATACAAAACGGATCTAATTTCATAATATTTTTAACTTCTTCAAGTGAATCACTCATTACTACAATAATCGCACCTGTTTTATCCTCTAAAGGACCAGACGCGATAAACTTATTGTTGGCAAAATACTCATCTAAAAATTTATTATGTTCTTCAAATTTAGCTAACAATTCTTCCAAAGGTTTTTTAAACTTAAAAGTTACAATTATCATTATATATTCCTTATATATTTTAAATTATTTAGGTAAATCTTTAGCTAAATTTTTCAGAACTAAAAAGTTTGGCTTATTATGATCTTTAATCATAAAAAATTAACGATGTTTAATTGTGCAATCAAAAAATCAATCCGGATTTACTAGTAAATTCATTTTTTAGCTTTAAGATTTTTCAATAGTCTATTAACTATCAGTGGATGTAGTACAGACACTGGTGCCATATATACCTTGCCGATAAAATTATGATTTTTGACTGATGTAATTACATATAATTTATTTTGTTTATCATTATCTTCAATTAAACGAAGATGTAAACAAACATCTAGATGATGATCTCTAACGATTAAAGTTAATTTATCTTTTTCTAACTCAATAACGTTAAAAAAATGCACTATATCACCAATATTAGGTATATTTTCACCTAACTGTTCAAAACCTTTTATTGTTTTAATTCCAACCATTAGGCCTAAAAAATCTCTCATCTGAAACAATATTTTAAGCCATTTCGGTTGAGATTGAATCATCATTCTATAAGCGTCATAAGCAGAAATATCTTTAGGAAGAGAGGTAGTTTGGTAACTTAAATAATTAATATCTTCCGCAATTAAAGTTACCTGATGGTTTAATAAATTATTTAATTTATTAATAATATTTGTTTTCTTAGCATCCATCACTAACTCAATTGGCAAGTAAATAAATTATTAGCTAATTTTGCTGTATGATTATACATTTATCAATCAATAATATATAAATAGTTATTACTTGCAGTTTTATTTAATTTTAGTTATTTTTCTACCAAACACCCGTTGAGGTATTAACGGAATTTAATGGCGCAACACGGCCATTTTTTTATTATATCTGTATGCCAAATACCTACCGCTGAATGTAAGGTTATTTGTTGATAGTTTAATAGAATATATGAGCATAACAAAATAAGGTTATATATAATTAAATAAAAAAACTATTCGACTCTATAGTAGAAATATAACCGGTTCATAGTTGGGACTTACTTCTTTTAAATTGTGTAGTCGATACCAAACTTCTGATCTCAATAAGAGTAGATAAGACGATAAAATAGATAGGTATAAAGAAACAATAAAAAGATTGTCATTAGTCTATAATTTCAGAATTTTCTAATTTATAAATGATAATTCGAATTTGAATATTTTTCACTTTGGAATGAGTTTGGAGCGGAAAACGTAATCCATATTACCTCTACAATCTATTGAATAAGTTATATTTATTATTGATCAAGCTATCCTTTGGACTATATTCTGGACTAAATAGCTTTTAGTTACAATAATTTTATTTATATACTTAAATGGATTACAAAGAGTCGTAAATAATACTAAGTTATTTTATACAAAAAGAAAATATTTCAATAATATAATCTCCATAATTGGTACTAACAGCGTGGAGTCATAATAACTCAGTTACATTTATCTTCCGATTTTTCTGGAAGGTCATTACAATTTAGTGAAGGTCATATTTATCAATTAACTTAATTGAATGTCCTTCATATAATTTAACATATCAAGGTGTATATCAGTTGGAGTTATGTGTGGTTAAAACACTCACAAATTATGCAGCCCATTTTTTATGATGAGCAGCAAACTCTATAACAAGCTCAAAAACTTTATCGCACTTTTCCTTGAACTCAAGACGGTTATAGCTTTCTGGCAAATTTTGATCAAGTACTTCTTCAATGGCTGTTTTTACTTTTAATTGAGTTTGACCATCTTTCCACCAATCTTGTACTAAAACTCTAGGGTGACGTTCTAATAATTTTATAATCAGTTCTTTTGCTGCAAGTTTAACTTTTTGTTCTTCAGCTTTAGTTAGTTTATCTTTTTTGAGTAAATCATAAAGTTCAAGTTCATCTTCCGTTAAGCCTTCATGTATATGGCGCTCATCTTCTTGCTTCATACTTTCAGTAAATGCCATCAAATCATCATAATAATTTTCTGTAGAAGAGCCACCAGCATTATAACGATCGACAATTTGCTGTAATTTTTGTGCGAAATCTACTCGAGTATGATTAGCTTCCAACATTCGTCGTAATTTATCTTCAATAAATGTTTTTAGCTCTGCAATCTCAATATGTTTATATTGAGTCTCAGCAAATTCTTCTTTAAGTTTTTCGACATTAAGCTTACTGAGATCCCACACTCGGTTCTTTTGCACTATCTTGTATTCGGCTTGGTGTTCCCTAACAGCAAATTTCTCACCGTTATCAACAACCATGCTTTCATCTAATAGTTCTGCAATTTTTTCATTAACATCATCAATATCAGCTTGGTTAATATGTGTGTCCACAATCCCACGTAAATATTGGATAATAGCAATTAAAGGGCGTTGCTCTTGATCTAATACTTCAGGTTTACTAGCTTCATAAAGTGAAGAGATAGTATTGTCATATACATAAAAAGTTTTTCGCCATTCATCTTTACTTAACAAGATATCGGCATATTGTTTAAATAGAGTAATATTCTTGAAAGTATTTTCTGTGTTAATAATGCTATAAAGATCAATATCGCAGGTTTTACACCAAGTAGCTGCTTGTAAAATTGCACTATCTAATAAGCTAAAAAGTACTGATTTCTCTTGTACAGGAGGTTCTGTATCATCCCCTCCTAAGGCATAATCGCGTAACGCTTTTTTCATATTACGGAATACATTATAGTAATCGACGATTTCGCCATTACGTTTTTCGATTAATTCCCCGTTATAGCCTCTAATACGATAAGCAGCTACGCGATTTGCCCGTGCAATAGTTTGCATGAGCGTATGATCTTTCATTGGCTTATCTAAATATAATGTTGATAAAGTTGGTGCATCGAAACCAGTGAGCCACATAGCACAGACAAATACTAACTGCAAAGGATGTTCAGGGTCTTTAAAATTATATTCAATATCATGCCCATGCTCATCAATCTGCTCTAAGCGTTTAATATGCGGTTTAATATCCAGCTTTGCTTTTTCAAAGCGTTCTATATCAGCATTTGGATCGCTAATAACAACAGCCATTTCAACCCGCTTCATGTAGTCGATAATTTTTTTGAAACGAGCTTTTTCAATCTCATTGGCTGTAGTTTTAACTAAACCACGTAATCGCTTTATTTCTGCTTTCCAATGAGATTGAACTTTATTGTATATTTTGACAGCAGTGAACTTATCCAGTGTGACAACCATTCCTTTACCAAGATAGCCACGACGAGGAAAATGGTAGACAATATCTTGAGCTAGTGTTTCTAGACGGTCATCTCGAACAATTATCTGTATTTCTTTAGCATATGTTTTTTCTAATTTTTCTTGCTGGGCGTCATCAAGTTTTTCTTCTTCTAATAATGTATAAAAATCCTCGCTGAGATCATCATTTTGAATAAGCATTTCTGGAACACGTTTTTCATAGTAAAGGGGCACTGTTGCACCGTCTTCCATAGCTTGCTTAAAGTTATATTCTGATACATAGTCACCAAACCATTCACTAGTTTTCCGTTTCTTACCTAGTAGAGGAGTACCTGTAAAAGCAATAAAATGTGCACCTTTTAATCCCCTACGCATATTTTCAGCGAGGTCTTTATACTGAGTACGATGTGCCTCATCAACAATAACTATAATTTCTCGCTGTTCTTTGACGGGATCAAATAAATGAGGATAAGTTTTACCCTTAGTAAAACGGAATTTTTGAATGAGGGTAAACACCACTTTTTTATTTTGACCAAGAAACTTACGCATTTCTTCTGCATTGGCAGGCTGAGCAGCGTCTTTCTCATTTACTGTACCCGTATTTAAGAAATTACGATAAATTTGCCCATCTAAATCTTGTCGATCAGTTACTACTACAAAGCTAAAATTACCCGTTACTTTCCTTAAAATCTTACGTACATAAAATATCATGGAAAAGCTTTTACCTGAGCCTTGAGTATGCCAAAAAACTCCTAGCTTACCGTCTAGTTCATCACGTTTTAAAAAGCGATTAAATGCTTGATTAACCCCCATAAACTGATGATTTTGAGCAATAATTTTTAGATTATCTTTATGAAAAAGAATAAAGTTTTCTATATAGTCTAAAAGACGGTTGGGGTTACATAAACCATCGATAACACGTTCTAGGCTAGTACCTGCTTCAGCAATATCCTTACGATTAATAGTTTCTTTTTCATCATCTACACGTAACCAATTAAAGAAATGTTCCCAACCAGCAGTAAAACTGCCTATTTTGGTTTCAACTGCATTAGAAAGTAGGCAAAAGACATTATAATTAAACAATTGGGGAATATCGTGTTTATAGCTAGTTAAATTATCCTCATATGCTGAGCGAAGCTTGATATTAGAGTTTTTTAGTTCGATAAATACTAAGGGTAACCCATTAATATATAAGATAATATCAGGACGACGATAAGCAGCAAAAGGAACTTGTACAGTTGATTTAATCCATAATTGAGTGACTGCTAGGTAACTATTGTTTTCTTTCTGATTATAGTCAATAAGTTTAACAAACTCTTGTTGTTTTATACCTTTACTGTCTTCATATATGACCGGTACGCCGTTACGAATAAAATTATCGAGTTCTTTATTAGCTATAACTGGGCTCATCATATTACGATGATCAATGATTTTAGATAGTACCTGAGCCTCAATTACATCGATAGGAATTGTAGGATTTAAGGTAAGGCATGCCATACGTAAACGATCAATAAGTACTACATCACGTTTATCAGAACGATTAGAACCATCATTTAATGTTTCAGGGTTAGGTGTAAAGCAATTTAATATATCAAAGCCATAAAGGTGTTGTAGGCTTTGCAATAATTCTTGTTCTATATCGTCTTCACTGATGAAGTTTTTTACTTTACCTTTTACCATAAGTAGTTCCTTTTTTATCTAATCTACTTTACCTTCTTCTTGCTGCATACTAGGAGGAAATGCGATATCTAAATTTTCTACTGAAAGTTTTCCTGAGATTAGACGTGGGAGTAACATATTTTTATATTCTCTCAAAATCTTATTTTGTTTCATTATAATCTTTATTTCTTGAAATAGTGGATCAACTATTGATGTATATTTTTTAATAATAAACTCATTAGCAATTAATACTTCAAATCGTTTAATTAAATCTTGGCTCAAGTTTTGTTGAGCCGCACCATGAGAGTATTGTATAAGATGGGGTTGTGCATACTTAATTAAATAATAATTATAATGATATGTAAAATAATCCAATTTTGGTAAGAAGGCACAACAAGCCTGATTAGTTGCTGCAGGTTCAGCTAAAATTGATATATCTGGCATTGCGCAATACATTGCAATCACAATAGTATTTATTGGGAAAATTTTCGCAGATGATGACTCTAATCCAGATAAGGTTATTTTTTCTTCACTTTCAAATGCGAATATGCTTTTTAACTCTCCTGTTTTAAGCCAGTTTATTTTTCCATTATAATTTCTTATATCTTTTCTAGAGGGTGTTCCCCCTGAAGCAGTATCGAAAATATTACCCAAGGATTTGACAGACCAATCTTTTGGAATACCTTTTTCAAATTTGATATCTTGATATCCTGGAAAACGAAAATGTACAAACCATTCACGATAAATTTCTTCAGCCATTTTTTCTAATAATGCAATACGTTTATTATTATTTTCAATAAGATCGTCATATGTAGACAAAATTGCAGCAATTTTGCGTTGATAAGAAATATGGGGGAAATAATAATTAAATTTTTTTAAATCACTAAGAGCCATCCTTACTTGATTTGCACTACCTTTTGCTCTTCCTTCAATATATCCCTTAAATAGTATTGTTTTTGTCAGATAAAAAAAGTATCTGGAATTAATTTTATTAGTATCTTTATTTCTGAGGCACACAGCATTTTGGTTTAAAAAAGAACCGTCAAAGTCTTTAGGAATTCTCGATGTGCGTCCAACAACTGACCCTTGTTGTGTTGGATGAGACCCTACTGTTGCAATGACAACATCTCCTTCAAATAATTTATGCTTTTGGTATTTTTCATATTTAGACCATGGCAAATAGCTATCATCTTTTTTTCTTTCAACGCCACTATTCACTAGGTTCGTAACTTTAACAACATGAATACCTTCTAGGGAATATTCATTTTCATTCCATGTGCCACCATTAATAAATTCAAAACACTGTTCTAAAAATAGTTTTGTTTCATTCATCGCAGAGAGCCTTAATATTTTTTGAAATGATTATTTCAAGAGTCTGGGCGGCGGCAGTCAATTGTTCTAATTCATCTTGTGTTTCAAGAAGCATTGAGATAAATTCTTCTTCAGTTTTCCCATCCTCTTCAATTACTACCCCCACATATCGTCCAGGGTTAAGTGAATAATCCTGTTCTTTAACTTCATCAGGTGTAGCTAACTTACAAAGTCCAATAACATCTGTATATTCTGCATTTGGAAAACGTTCATGTAACCAGTTAATATGTTTAAAAAAGCTTTCTGCATTTTTTAAAGCTTGGTGTAGTTGTTCTAATGCTTCTTTTAATTGCTTAGTTTTTCGGTCGGTTGTAGTACGTTTACCTTCAGCATGAGCTATATCTTGTTGTGTTTTCTCATGTTGACGTACATTTTTATCTAGTTGCTTTAAACTATTATGTAATAATTTAAAGAACGGCTGGAAAGTATTTGATAGTTCTTGTTGTGCTTGATTTACTTTATCAATATATTTGTTATCAGTAAGCTTTCCTTTTATATGGGATTGGTAATTTTGATATTCTTTCTGTAATTGAGCTATTTCTTGCCAGTTTTCAACTAATTCATCTACAGTATCTTTACCTATTTGTTCTCCTAATACTTCAAGTAGCTTTTCACTGATAGGAACAATTTGTTGTTCACTTATTAGCAGTAGCTGCATTCCTTTACCAAAATAACTGTCTATTAAACGAATAAATGCTGTACGATTACCTTTATGTAACTTACTAATAATGGCAATATTATGAATCTGTTCTTCGCTAAATTCACGGTGGGCACGATCAATTTGAGTAAAGATATTACGTGCATCGATAAATAGAATACGGCTATCTTGTTTAGCTTTATCAAAAAACCATAATGTTGCTGGTAAAGTTACTGTATAGAACATATTGGACGGTAAAGTAAGCATCCCGTAAATTAAATTATTTTCAATTAAGGTTTGTCTTATATCAGCTTCCGAGTGACGTGCATCACTAGTGGAGTTAGCCATAACTAATGCTGCACGTCCTTTATCTTTTAATGAGGTGGCAAATAGGTTAATCCATAAGTAATTGGCATTGGGTACAGTTTCTTTACCTTCTTCACTTTTTTTAGGTTTGGTTTTATTACGTGGGATACCATAAGTATTAAAACGTTCATCTTTCTCTACAGTAGCAATTGGCACATCGTCAACATTAAATGGAGGATTAGCCATCACAAAGTCAAATTTTCCGAAGCTATTAAATGGATCTTCCGCATAGCTATTAGCTTGGCGAATATCACCACGTAATCCATTAACTGCAAGGTTCATTTTAGCTAATTTTACAGTATCTAAAGTCTTTTCTTGACCATAAACAAATAATTGATCTTGCTCATAGCTTTGCCCTAAAGCTATAAGTTCGCGGCGATGATCATCAATAAAATGCTGTGATTGAACAAACATACCACCTGAGCCACAAGCTGGATCGTATACTGTACCTTTATAGGGCTCGATTATTTCAACCATTAATCTAACCACAGAGGTAGGTGTGAAGAATTCGCCTCCACCTTGGCCTTCTGCTAAGGCAAAGTTACCTAGAAAGTACTCATAGATTTTGCCTAAAACATCACCACTTGCATCACGAGGAATATTAGAAAATGCCTTTAATAGTTGCGAAGGTAATGTTTTATCGGTTCGGGCAAGAGGAAAATACTCGTCTTTAGGTAATACCCCATCCAATTCAGGCTTATAACGCTCAATATCTTGCATTGCTTCTTTGATTTTTTTAGCAACATTTTCTTCATCGGGAAGATTTAGCAAATAGTCATAACGAGCGTGATCGGGTAGATAAAAACCACATTTTTCAATAGCAACATCACTGATTGGTTTTTCTCGGCGAGTACCTTTTAGCTTGTTATACTCATCAAGAATGGCTTTTTCAGCTACTGCATATTTGTTATCAGCAAATTTCAAGAATATAAGCCCTAAAACTGGTGTGGCGTATTCACTAGATTTAAGGTCGCTGTTTGCTCGTAGATTGTCGGCAGCAGCCCATAGATCGTCTTCTAATTGTTTTAGTTGTTCCGCGTTCATTTAGATCTCTAATTTCTGTAAAATTATAATTGAAAATATTGTACAGTAAAAAAATAATAATCCAATATTCAATATTTAGTTATCGTCGAAAGATTTTTAATGTAAATATTTTAGAAAACATATGGAATTATATTTTAATTATTATGGTTATTTTTGAGGGATTAATTCGACTTCTGGCTAAGATAAACCAAAATTCTTAGTAAACTACTTTAAATTGTTCTTCTTTCTCCCACGCATCCAATAAATCCGCCCACTCCTGCATCATCGTTCTACGCTGCTCAATATACAGCGCATGATTATAAGTACGTCGGATCTCTTCACAACTAAAATGATACAACTGTGTATTAATCAAATCATCATCATAGCCCAAGTCCTTAAAGGCCGCAAAAAGCATCTTTCTAATCCCATGACTGGTTAAACGACCACTAATCCCTAAACGCTTCAATGCCATATTCAATGTATTTTCACTAATTGTTTGCTGGGGATCGAGACGATGACACAAAAGATACTTTTGACCAGGAAAAGCACACTCACACAACTTCTTCACAATACTTAATGCTTGGGAAGATAAAGGAACAACATAAGCAGGATAAATAAGACGACTCCTATCTGAATTCTCCAATACCTTACGACCTCTAAACACATCAACATGCCAAACCGACAGCTTGAAATCAAAATGTTGCACCTGTGCAAAGCGCAAATGCGCTAACCTAACCCCCGTCAACAATAGTAAGCGAATCGCTAATCTAGTTTGCAAATTACCTCTATAACGGGCAAGACAAGATAATAACTCATGGATTTCCTCCAGAGATAAGAAAGGATTCACCATCCGCTTGCCATAACAAGGTAATGCTAATTCATTCAAATAACTGGCTGGATTCAACTCTAACTCACCCAATGCCACCGCATAAGCAAACATCTCTTTAAGCCAAGTCCGCACCTTCTTAGCCACAGCAAATGTACCTCGCTGTTCAATACGCTGCTGAATTGCCCACACATCTTCACGAGAAATATCTCTTAATGTTCGATCACCCAAAAACGGTAAAATATCCCTTTTCAATGAACGTTCAATCTGGATAGCTGTTACTTGACCACCTACATGTTTCTTTTCCCGAGAAAACACTGAATCTAGTCGTTTCAACTTGAATGCCAACCAAGATCGAACAAACACACGAAATAGCCGACTGTCAGCAGCCGGTGAATTAGTTTGTTGGCGATAAACTCGAGGGTCAATCCCTTTCCCAAGCAGCTCATTCGAGTCTCGACACAAAGCTCTTGCTTCCTCCAGACTCACCTCAGGAAACACCCCTAACAAGATCCGGTACTGCTTCTTTTGCCAAGAAAAACGGAAATGCCAACTTCGTCGACCGTTACAAGCGACAAATAATGATAAGCCGTTCCCATCACAAAGCGTATAAGGTTTATTATCAGGTCTTGCAAAATGCACAACTTTATCCACTAATGGCATCATTGCTCCTTGTTAGCAACTGACAAAGAAAAAAATATATCTACAATAATATTGATGGATAAAAAAGCAAATTAAGAAATACATAATTTTAAACCTGTCAAATTCGATAGGTTTAAAAATCAGGCCATAAATAGCACAAAAAACGATGTACTACCTAAATCCAGATGTACTGATTTTTGGACTAAATAATTAGTGGTTATAAAAGGTAATAAGGAAGGGGTTTAAAAATAAATCAATTAATATCAATTAAGTAATAATTCAAACAAAAAACAACCGAATTCGAGTCGTATTTTAGAACTTTATTTACGTGATTAACTATTTGAATTTAAATGAATTTATTTATTTTTGAAGAATTTGGAGCGGGAAACGAGGTTCGAACTCGCGACCTCAACCTTGGCAAGGTTGCGCTCTACCAACTGAGCTATTCCCGCATATTGATTGCTTCGAAAGAAGTGGTGAGCATTATACAAAAATATTAGTCTATGGCAACCTTTTTTAACCGTTATTTTTTATTCTTCCAGCTAAGTGTTTCAAAAACACCAAAAATAAAAAGTCTAAGTGCTCTAAATTTATCCTGCTGCTTTTCTTGGTTGGTCATTGTTGATTGTAATAACCAAGCTTGTAAGCCATGAGTTATAACAAATGCAGCCAATCCAACGTAAGCAACAATATTGGCTGGCTTTGGAAATGGATGAACTAAGTTAAATAATAAAAATAACCATATAAATGAATAGATTGATTTGCCCAAAAGTATAAACATTATTTTTCTTCTCGTATAAATAAATAACTATGAACTTGGCCGGCGGTTTTTTCCCGATGTAAATACCAATTTGATGGGATATAACTAGTTAGATCATGATTTGTTTCAGACTCGATGTAAATATAAGCTGATGAAGTAAGCCAATGATTATTTTCAAGGAGTTGTACTGTCTTTTCAATCAATGATTGATGAAAAGGCGGATCGATAAAAACAACATCAAATTGTTTTTGCGCAGGTTTATCTAACCATTGAAAAGTATCGGTTGCATAAATATCAATATTATCACTGGCAATGAGTTGTTTATTTTTTTTCAACTGATTAGCTGTTTGCTTGTCTTTCTCTAATAATGTGACTGATTGAGCTCCACGTGATGCAGCTTCAAAACCTAATGATCCACTACCAGAAAAACAATCTAAACAATTGCTATTTTGTATAATTGGCATTAACCAATTATACAAAGTTTCTTTTACCCTATCTGTGGTTGGACGCAGGCCTTGTTTATCAAGAACTGATAATTTTCTACCGCGCCATTTACCACCAATAATTCTTATTGAACCATTCATATAATAACCTTACTTAGAATAGTTCTTGAGTATTGCCTTGTGAATCCGTCACACTAGTACCAACTTCTTGTGATCCATATGTAGTTGGCTCAGTTCCTTTAATAAAGTATTCAGACATTGTTCTTGCACCAGAACCTGGTAACATTCCGGTTCGTTGATCAATTGTCACTGAAATCACATTATCTGGTTTTACATCTTGTTTTTCTGGCACATCTTCAAGAGCAACTTTCATATAATCAACCCAGACTGGGTTAGCTGTAACTGCACCAGCTTCGGCACGGAAAGTCCGCCCTAAAGCACGACGGTGATCATCAAAGCCCATCCAAACCGATGTGACAATATTGCCACCAAATCCAGAAAACCAAACATCTTTCGATTGGTTAGTGGTACCAGTTTTACCACCAACATCTTTTCGACCTAAGGCTTTTACACGCCATGCTGTACCTTGCCAATCCGAACCACCAAAAACAATGGTACGTAATCCATCTTTCATAATATAAGCAATACCGCTATCAACCGTGTGTGGCGCATATTTAGGTGTTGCATCAACGGTTTTGTTATCATTATTAATATCAGGTAAGATTAGATTATCTTCTGACTTAAGATTTGCCTCTTCTGGCTCTTCATTACCTATTTCATTCGATTCATTTTCAACGTTATCTAACGATACAGAAACTGAATCAAATTTAACAACCTCATCGTTACAATTATGGCAAGCAATTAATGGTTGGTGTTGATAAATCACACCACTGTCATTGTCGTGTTCAATTTTTTCAATTAAATATGGCGTAATTAAATAGCCACCGTTCACGATTACTGAATATGCTCTAGCAACTTGTAAAGGTGTAAATGATGCAGAACCTAAGGCCAACGATTCATTATGAGAAATATTTTCTTTCGGGAATCCGAAACGTTCTAAATAGGTTGCCGCATAGTCAATACCTATAGCACGTAACGCCCTTACCATCATCACGTTTTTAGACATTCCTAAACCGATTCGCATTCTTAAAGGACCTGCATAGTTAGGAGGAGAATTTTTTGGACGCCATGTTACACTTCCAGTAGTCCGCACAATAGGTGCATCATTAAGTAGCGTAGCCATGGTTAAGCCCTGTTCTAAAGTTGCTGTATAAATAAATGGTTTTATATTAGAACCTAACTGACGTAATGCTTGTGTTGCACGATTAAATTTACTTAAATTGAAATCATAACCACCAACAATTGCCTTAATAGCACCATTATCCGAATCAAGAGAAACCAATGCGGCATTAACAGCTGGTATTTGCGCTAAGCCCCAATTATCACCAGATTTTTTTACCCAAATTAGTTGACCTGCTTTTAACGTATCATTAACTTTTCTTGGCAAAGCACCTTGTTGATTATCATTAATAAATTTTCTTGCCCATTTCATATCTTGGTAAGCAATAGTAATATTACTTTTGTCAGATAATACAGCTTTTGCTTCCTTATCATTCGATTCTAATACCACTGCTGGGCACATACCGCTATAGCAAATATATTTGTGTAAGGCTTCTTGGATTTGCTCTTCGTTTAATGCTGGCTCATTATTTTCCCATAAGACTTTTTCGGGGCCTCGATAGCCATGTCGCATATCATAATCAATAATATGTTTTTGAACTGCTTCAGTTGCTGCAACTTGATCAGTTTTAGAGATGGTTGTATAAACTTTATAACCGTCAGTATAGGCATTTTCACCAAATTTATCGTACATAAATTGTCTTGCCATTTCAGCAACATATGGTGCAGAAAATTCAATTTTTGGTGTATGGTAACTTGCATTTAAAGGTTTCTTAATTGCTTCATCATATTCAGCTTGAGTAATATAAGATTGGTCTAACATTCGTCCCAAGACCCAGTTACGTCTAATTAGCGCCTTATCTGGATGAGAAATCGGATTAAACGCTGAAGGAGCATTTGGTAAACCAGCAAGTAACGCGGCTTCATCTACGGTTAGCTGATCAGGTGTTTTACCAAAAAAGGTAAATGATGCGGCAGCAATACCATATGCTCGCGATCCAAAATTGATCATATTAAGATATAACGCCATTATCTCGTCTTTAGATAATTCTTGCTCCATACGAATAGCAATAATCATCTCTTTTACTTTACGAGATATGCTTTTTTCCGGTGTTAAGAAAAAGTTTTTAGCAACTTGTTGAGTAATAGTACTACCACCTTGTGAAAAGCCTTTTTGTTTTAATCCTACATACATTGCTCGCACAATACCAATTGGGTCAATGCCAAAATGTTCATGAAAACGAGCATCTTCGGTAGCAATAACAGCATTTACAACAATTGGTGGAATTTCATCATATTTTAATGGTATTCGTCGACGTTCACCAAAGACAGCAATCAATTCACCATCTTTACTTAGCACTTGCATAGGTGTTTGTAATCTAACATCTTTTAATGTTGCAACATCCGGTAAATCTCTTGAATAATAGCTATAACCAGCTATACCTATAATTAAGCCACAAAGAAATAAACCTATAAAAAGTTTAAGACAAAATTTTAATATTTTTAGTATTATCACAAATCATTCCTATCCAATTGATTTTTTGATCAAAAAAAGATAATAAAACTGTTGTTATATTTATTATATCAAATCATTTTTAACCGACGAGTATACTACTTACTCGATAAGACTCAAAATAAAAAGCAGTAATTATCTTTATTTCAAATAATATTTGAATCAGATTTTTAACCATTAACTCTTTTAATTTAAATGAGAAATTTAGCTTAAAATTAATTGCAATTCTTATATTTCGTTACTAATACGTTGATTAATAAATTACCATCAATACATTATCGAACAGTGCCAAAATTGCGAACAAATTGTCGATTTTAACTGTATTGCCAGTAAATTATTCAAGGATTTTGCGTATTATCTCACAATATTTTTATATTTTTAAATAAAACAAATAAATTGATTAAATAATTGTGTTTTACATCTAATTAAAGAGTAACAATATGTGGAGCACAAACCTTAATCCATCTTTTTTACAATTATTAGGTTCTTGCTGTTTTTATTTAATTTTAGTTATCATCAGCTTAATTCAGTTTGCCAATACATCACTAAATTGTTATACCTATATTTTAATTTTAGTTTTAATCGTTGAATGGTGGCGTAGTGTCAATTATTTCAAAACTATTAAAGGTGAATTGGCATTATTTGAATATATACACCAAATTTATTGGCATAAACAACGTTGGCATTTAATGCGAAAACCACTACTTTTACGTTATATGGTAATTTTAAATCTAAAATCATGTCGCGATGGCAAAAGAAGAGTACTGTTTTTAATGATCGATAACCTTGCGCCTAATGATTGGCGCACACTACACTATCATTTAAAACAAATTGATTTATCATAATGAAAATAAATTTAATTGAGAATTATTCAGATCAATTTATTAATGTGATTTTTTAATCCAATATTCAAATGGTACTGATTCAATTTGCGCGTTAACTAATTGATGGTCCATATGCCGACAAAAGCTAGGAATATCACGAGTTGTAGCCAAATCATCAGCTATAACATGTAGGATTTGGCCAACAGCTAATTCTCTAATCGCTTTACGAACTAACATAATGGGTTCTGGGCAACGCAGGCCCAGAGTATTAAGATCTTTATCAACAATCATATTTATCGTTAATATAACTATTCAAATTAAAGTAAAAGATTAGCTAAATAGTGAGATACAGCATCATCAGCATTAGAGCCAATTACTTCAAGTTCAGGAAGTAACGACTTAAGTTCAGGGCTCGCATCTTTCATAATACAGCCCTTCCCGGCCATTTTTAACATTTCATAATCATTCATACCATCACCAAAGGCAATACTGTCTTTAAGTTGATAACCTAAGCTTTCAACCACTAACTTTAATGCACTACCTTTAGTTACATTTTCCGCCATTACTTCAAGACAGTTTGCTGTGGAAAAAGCAATACTAACTTTTTTACCAAATTGTTGTTCAATTTTGTGTTTTAGTTCGACTAAGTGATGGTTATGTGCAACATCAGAAGTGGTAAAATAAATTTTGGCAATATCATCAGCAGCAAAGTTACGCGGGTCGAAGAATTGATATTTAAATTTTGTATCAGTGAAAAAACTAAGCGAATATGCATCTGGTTTATTAATTAACCAATCATCACCACGATAAACATGTGTATAAATATATGGACTGTCCTGACAAATTTGTGCTAATTCACAAGCTATATTAGCTTCAAAACTGCGACTAAAAACTAAATTACCACGACTATCATGAACTCTGGCGCCATTTGCGGTTATCATAAAAGCATCGATTTCCATATTTTCGCGCATTTGGCCAACATCGATATGGTGTCGACCAGTAGCAAAGGCAAAGTGAATTCCCATTTGACGTAAAGCTTGAAGAATTTTTTTAGTAAATGGCGATAAGCTATGCTCAGTATTTAGCAAAGTACCATCTAAATCAGAAGCGACAAAATGAAACATGATATTCTCAACTTTTATAATAAATTGTAATTTTAGCGACTATATTTTGCTGTGAGTTAATATGCTCAAAACAAAGTAACAAAATAAGATTGAGTATGATACAACTCCATGACTATTTACTCAACTAATTGCGGCGTAATAAAGATAACTAATTCTCTTTTTTGTTGTTTTTTTGCTTTGTTTTTAAAAGCATTACCGATAATGGGTACATTGCTAATGCCTGGAACGCTATTTTTACTAACATTATTAATTTGTTGGAAAATTCCACCTAATACAACAGTTTCGCCACTTTTAATTTTGACTTGTGTTCTAATTTCCTGTGTTTCAATAGCTAGCGCTTCGCCCCCATCACGTCGCTTTATTGAACGACCAGCCGTATTTTGTGTGATATATAAATCTAATATCATTTGATCGTTAGCAATAATTTTCGGGGTAACTTCTAAACCTAATACAGCTTGTTTAAATTCGATGGATGTTGATCCATTACCACCATTTGAAACTTCGTAAGGGATTTCTGTGCCTTGTTTTATCGAAGCCATATTTTGATTTGCCGTTAACAAATTCGGACTTGCTATAATTTCTAACTGGTTTTCTGATTCTAGTGCCGAAAGTTCAAGATTTAACAAACTACCGGAAAGTTTTGCTAAATTGAAGCCAACCGAAGATGCTGCATTGGTGACACCAAAGTCAACATCAAACTTACTCAATACTTGTGATGAGTGCCCCGTATATCCCCACTTTATACCTAACTCATCCATACTTTGCTTATTCATTGTGACAATATGAGCCGAAATATGTACTTGAGGAATTGGCTGATCCAAACTTTTAACTAATTTTTTAATGTTAGAAAATTGTTTAGACATATCGGTAATAATAATTGAGTTAGTTCTTTTATCGATAATCGCTTTACCTCGCTCAGATAATAATCCTTGTGATTGAATTGTTTCAACTAGATTACTAAGGTCAGCATGATTAACTGGAATAGTTAGTAAAGTTAGAGGCTCATTTAACTGCAGTTCTTTTTGTTCTAGTAATTTTTTTTGAAGCAACTCCTCTGGATCATCAGCTTTTGATATAAATAAGATATTATCGTCAATTTCAGCGCGTAAATTTGCAGAATTTAAAACAACTGTTAATGCTTTTTGCCATGTAACATTTTGTAGTTTAATGGTTTGTTTCGTTGACAAATCATCGACCATGACTAAGTTCATTTGTTTATTGTCAGCAAGTGCTTGCAAAATTATGGCAATGTCTGTTTGATAAAAATTTATAGAAACTAGATCGTCCGATTCAGCACTTGATAAAGTTTTAGGATTTGCCCAACATGACATAGAAAAAAGAATAGCTAAAATAATAATATTTAAATATTTTTTTGCTGATTTTTTTAATATTTGACTAATTTTAAACATTAATTATAACCTTAAACTTGAATAGTCACTTATTTTGTCAACGGCATTGTCCATAACACATTATGATTGCAATAGTTAGGTAAACTTGCTTGCCATAAAAGTTTATCGTCTAATACAGCACTTATAGTCCATGGAAACAAAATATGCGGTACGGTATTATCAGTAATTGCTACCCAATTATTTTCAGAAAAAAGCCATAATTGTTGGTAATGGTTCTCTCTGCGTTGGATATAACCTTTATATTGCCAAACTTGAATCTGTTTATTAAGAATATCTGTCTGCTCCTGACAACTAAAATTAATAGTTTGTAAAAAAGGATCCCTTGTTAAATGAATATCTGCATTAACATTAAAACAACAAATCATTAATAAAAAAGAACTGATAATAAGATAATGATTCATTTAATATCCCTTTTAATCAATATGCTAAATTTAATTAGTAAATAAGTATCTTGTTTATCAATAATAAAATTCTGAAAATCTAAATAATAAAAATTGTCATTTAATTCACTAATAAATTGCATAAAATTAATAAACTGCCCTTGTAGCTCAATATGCCAATAACTTGACGATTCATTTTTCTCATATTTAAAGGAAGTTAAGTGCAATTGATTACGTTTGATTGCTTTAGCAAACTCAAGTTCTGTTAGTAAAGTTAGCGAACTATTTTTAGCAGATTGATAACGTTCAATTTTTGATTGAAGTAATTTAATTGTCGTTTTCTTTTCTTCATATATTGTAATTTGCATCTCAGTTTGTTGTTTTAATTCTTGAATAAAAAACTGATAACAGATAAAAAACACAATTGAAGGTAACAAAAGGCTGATTAAATATTGTTGCCAAATAGGTCTATAAAAAAAATCATTATTCATTTAATTCAATATCCATTTGAAATAACAAACTGTCTCCAATATTTTCAATATTTTTCACCTGGCTACTATTTACCTCATGACTGGATAAAAGTTGCTGATTAAAATTAATAATATCTACATAATTAATACTTTGACCGGTAATTTTTATCTTTTGTGCTTCATATTCATACAATCTTAACCAAATTGTCTCCGGCAGAATTTCTGCAAACATTTGTAGCGATTGTTGAATCTGTTTTTGACTTGGTGAAGGATTAGGAATAAAACTTGCTAATTGAGCAGACAATTGCTGTTCTAGCGCTTGTTGTGTTGATAGCCGTTTCGAATATTGAGTAAATGTAGTTTGGCTATCAAGTAAAAGATAAAAGAAGAAACAACTCAATAAACCAATAAAGCTAACCATGAAAAGTAGTAATTGAAACTGATGCTGCCTTGCTTTTTGCTGGCGCCAGGGTAAAAAATTAAATCTTATATTTTCAAACTTACTATTAATAGAAAGCAAAGTTAAACCATGTTTTTTGGATAAATCTATCCAATAATTGGCTGTATCACTCTCACAAATAGCAATCATAATAGTTTTCGGATGGTCTACTAATGACACAAAGTCGAAAAACATATTGTTTGCCGGTAACTGAAATTGTTTACTGATTATTGATTTTACATATAAAGTTAATTCTGCTGAATTTAACTTCACCTCAGGATAAGCCGTTTTCTGAAACTGAACGTAACTTTGGCCTAAATTCAGTGCTATTGCGGTTAATTTGGGCTGCTGTTTTTTTAAATTTTGTATCAGTTGTTCAATATCAGTCGAATTTTGATAAGGAATATCAGCTAAATTTTTATTATTAGAATGTTGGTTAAGGGCTTTAATAGTTACCACTTGATAGCTTAATATTTCTGGTTCGATTGTAATAACAGCACATTTTTTATTAAAAAACATCATATGAATCTTAAATAATGTTGATTGGTGATATCAAAAATCATAATCATAATTAGCTGAAGATAAGCCAACAATATGCATATTTGCGAAGTATTATCCAAAAAATGTCTAAAATTAAACCGAACAGGGTTAATTTTAAGGAAATTTAAAAAAAAAGGTTGACTGAAATAAGACGTGCCTTATAATGCACATCCACACGGTAAGGGTGATTAGCTCAGTTGGGAGAGCACCTCCCTTACAAGGAGGGGGTCACTGGTTCGAACCCGGTATCACCCACCAATTCTTACCGTGATGTTTTAGAAATAAAACACTTGGGGTGATTAGCTCAGTTGGGAGAGCACCTCCCTTACAAGGAGGGGGTCACTGGTTCGAACCCGGTATCACCCACCACTTTTACTTTCTTAATGGGTTGTTAGCTCAGTCGGTAGAGCAGCGGACTTTTAATCCGTTTGTCGAGCGTTCGAATCGCTCACGACCCACCACTTTTTTTCTCTTTCACCTATTCCATTACAGATAAATTACTTAGCGATGAGAACGCTGCGTTCGACAAATTCGTCTGGAACGAATTTGAACAACACAAAGTGTTGGCCCTGAAAGGGTGAGGCACACGATGTGCCGAATAATCTAGCTCACGACCCAACATTTTACTAACCAAAAGAAAACTATTGATACTTTTGTAAACTTGCTTATAAAATAGCTAAATTACATAACGACAATAGATTTATCTATAACGAATAAATTCGCTACAGTCCTTTTACAGTAATAAAATTACTGGGTATATAATGAAAAAATTAATTCTAATCCTATTATTAGGTTTGTTCACTTATAGTTCGGCTTTTGCTGATGAACAACCTGAATTAAATTTTGAAAGTGAATATCAAAAAGCTACAGAACAAAATGATCCTGAGGCTCAATATCATGTTGGAATAATGTATTTTAATGGTTATACAGTTAAAAAACGGATATTTAAAGGTATTGAACAAGGGGCAATTAATGAGCCCGAACAAAAAACTGAACCGAATTATAGCAAGGCAAAAGAATGGTTTGAAAAAGCAGCTAAACAAGGACATATTGGCGCTCAACATAGTTTAGCTATGTTGTATTATAACGGACAAGGTACAAAGCAAAATTATCTAAAAGGTATTGAATGGGATACTAAAGCAGCGCAAAAAGGAGATCCTGTAGCACAATATACTTTAGCAACTATGTATTATAAAGGCACCGGTGTTAAACAGAATTATTTTAAAGCTAAACAATGGTTTGCTAAAGCTGCAGAACAAAACTATTTAGATTCTAAAGACCATTTGGCAGTAGTTTCCAAGAAAGTTCAGGCAATTATCAAGAAAAATAATCAAGCAAAAAAACAAAAAACTAGCAGTGTAGATTGTGGATGTAGTTAATGTTGAAAAAATTATCATATTTTTTAATTTATTGCTTATTTATAGTTAAAAACTCCACTGAAAATAATAATTGTGCTATTGCCTTAACTTAATTCAATAGCACAAAATAGACAACTTAAAGCGTTAAACCATAACCTAATGGATATAATGCTTGCATGTCGTTTGCTAAATCAGAAGATTGTTTTATAACACTATTCATTGAGTCTGGTAATGCAAATGGTAATTTAGCGCTGAATGGTTTACTATCCAATAAACGTTTAAATAACACATCATCATTTACACCAAAATTTGCAACCACTGCATTTGCTATTTGTTTTACTGGAGTTAAAACTGCAGGTCTATCTAAATAAACAGTGACTACAACGGGATGTTTTTTACTTGCGTCATTAATAAATTTTATATCTTTATCATCAGCAGTATATTCTAGTGAACCTTCATGATATCTTGCACCAAAGAAGTAATTTTTATGTTTTTGTTCATAAGGCGCATTAACTCTAGCAACAACCACATCAGCTTGATCTAATTTATCAACAATTTTAATTTTACCTTTTAAGGACTTTTTAGCATCCTCGGTAAAACCATATAAATAGACTTTACTACTGGATTTCAATGGCAGAATCTTATCTTTATTTTCTAATAACACCAATGAATCAAATTGCGCTTTATCTGCAACTTTTTGGAAATCTTGATTACCAACGAAACGGCTTGCTTCAGCAGGATCAACATAAGGATTTTCAAATTGTCCTAAAGCAAATTTTTGCGTCAAGATTGCTAAAACTGCACTATCAATAGTTTTTTCATCTAGTTTATTGTTTTTTACAGCTGACACAATAACAGAGCTATCACTCACTCCCCCAAATTGTTGAACACCGGCTTGAATAGCTTTAATAAAACGTTGTTCAACAGTGAGGTCTTCTACTCCCCATGGCATTCCTTCCGCTTTAGGGGCTATATCAGGTGGGTTACCGTTGATACAAACTTCATTACAATCTTTTGTAATATTCCAATCACTAATAATCACCCCTTTAAATTGATAAGTATCTCGTAATAGATCTTTCAATAAATAGCGATTAAAACCTC
The DNA here is from genome assembly GCF_016101635.1 of Gilliamella sp. M0320. NCBI lineage: Bacteria > Pseudomonadati > Pseudomonadota > Gammaproteobacteria > Orbales > Orbaceae > Gilliamella > Gilliamella sp. M0320. Next base: position 464,926 of record NZ_JACFQD010000001.1, on the reverse strand, counting down.
CGCCGACAGGTTCAATTTTATGATCATTTAATTGGGCATTTTTTAAAATAGAATAAGTCGGCATAATTGCAGCCACATTGACCTCAAATGCACCAGTGAATGGTATGATATGTTGTTCTAAACTGTTTTTATGAGTATAGAGTGCATATTTACCATAAGAGTTATGACTATCTAACCCCTCTTCTGCAGCACCATAACCAACCCAATGTTTAACGACGGCAGCCACACTTTGTGAATTTAAGCCAAGTTTGCCATTTTGCATACCTGAAATATAACCACGCACCATACTTTTACTTAGCATTGGATCTTCGCCAAATGTACCTTCAAAACGAGACCAACGTGGCTCAGTTCCTAAATCTGCCATAGGAGATAAAGCCTGAGTTACCCCTAGTGAACGATATTCTTGTCGAATAATATTTCCATACTCATTTATAATAGACTCGTTACCAATCGCAGCCATACCTAATGTTCCTGGCCATTGGCTAAATCCAGCGTTATTCGTTACTTTATTGCCATAATAGAAAGTGTTTCGCGGATCAACACTAATGGTCAGAGGAATAGCCAGACGAGAGGACTCAGCAATTTGTTGTAATTGATTATTTTGCTCAGCAAAATCTTTTGGATTCACTTCTAAACGAGTAATTAGACTATTTACCTTATCATCAAGCACTAACTGTTTAATTTCTTCTAAATTATACTTATCTCCATGACCAAGCTCATCGCCTAAACTTCTGGCATTACCATGCATCATCAGCCCTGCTTTTTCTTCTAATGACAATTTGCTAAGTAGATCTTTAGCACGAACTTCAGGCGACAAACGCCAATCTTCAAAAGGAGACAATTTGCCATCTTTATCAAAGTCTTTAAATTCTAGATTATCAATTACAATTTTCTTTAATTGATGACTTTTAATCTCAACCTGCTCAATAGCAACAGCTTGACCAACAGCCAAAGCCGCACTAACCAATAATGCGAATTTCACTAGTTTATTTGTCATAAGAACTCCTTGTCTATTTACTCAGTATCCAATTAATTTTGCATACCCGCTAAAACTGATATTCCCTAGTTGTTAATATATTTGGCTTTCTTAAAGCAAAAAAACCTAAACACCTTGTTGAGTAAGATGTTTAGGTTTTGCCCGAAAAGTTATGTAAACTAAACAGTAACAATCCAAATTTATAAATTAGCATAATATTAAAAACTTAATCTTGTCATAAACAAAAAATATTATAATTGTGATAAATATCACGTTATTATTAGATTAACTAAACATATTCCAGTTATACATTGATAATGATAAAAATTTTTAATGCCAATTAACTAAATAATGCTACATATATGAATATATTTAGTAACAATAGATTTTAAATTTCATAGACAATTAAGGTAAAATTATGACCCGATTAATAGTAATGATTAGCTTATTTTTATTTGCAATAAATACCAGCTTTGCAGTTGAAAATATTGAGGCTTTTTTTGATGAGCAATATAAAAAAGCAACGCAGCAAAATGATGCTGAAGCTCAATTCTATTTAGGCCGCATGTATCTAAAGGGTGAAGGAGTTAAACAAGATTTTACCAAGGCAAAGGAATGGTTTGAAAAAGCAACCGAACAACATCATATGAGTGCACAAGCAGTTTTGGGTTCAATGTACTTTTTTGGTAATGGAATTGATAAAAATAAACAAAAAGGTAAAGAACTGATTGAAGAATCAGCATTAAGTGGAGATCCCATCGGTCAATTTTACTTTGGTGTTCTATATGAAGAAGCCGAACCCCAAAAGACATACAAAGGAATTGAAAAAAATATAGATGATAGTGGATTTTATCAAGACTTTGTCAAAGCTAGAGAATGGTATGAAAAAGCCGCACAACAAGGAAATATGCAAGCAACTTATAATTTAGGCGTTCTTTATGCAAATGGTCGTGGTGTTGAAAAAGATGAATTTAAAGCAAGAAAATATTATGAAATAGCTGCAAAAGGTGGTGATCGTCATGCAAAGCATAATTTGGCTATAATGTACTACAATGGTTATGCTGGACTAACCAAAGATTTGGCTAAAGGTGTAAAATTGGATATCGAAGCTGCCAAACAAGGATCACCATTAGCACAATACAATTTAGGCTTATTTTTCTATGAAGGTACTTATTTTAAGCAAGACTATACCAAAGCCAGAAAATCATTTGAGTTTGCAGCCGCTCAAAATGAAGCAGGCTCCCAATACATGTTAGCAATTATCTATGAACAAGGGCTGGGAGTTGATAAAGATCCAGAACGAGCCAAACATTATTATTATCTAGCTTGCCAAAATGGCTATGAAGAAAGTTGTACTCATGCTAACGCTAATTAATTTTCAAGTTGAGTGTTGTGGGGAAATTAACAACATTCAACTGCCATAAATAACATAAAAAATAAGTCGGTAAGCAATATAGAACATTACGACGCCTACAATTGAGTCCAATATAACCCACATTCTTTTTTGTTTAAATAATGGTATAAGTAACCGAGCACCATAACCAATACCAAAAAACCAAATAAAAGAAACACAAACAGCACCAATTAAAAATGCCCATTTTTGCTCAGTCGATAAAGTGCCAGCTATACCACCAACAATTACAATTGTATCTAAATAAACATGGGGATTAAGTAAAGTAACAGCAAAAGTAGACAATATAACCTTAGTTAACGCATTCTTTTGTTGCTGAGTAGAATCAATTTGCATAGTGCTGTTACCTTGTATGGCACTCTTGCAGGCATTAAATCCATACCAAATCAAAAATAAAGCGCCAAAAATGGCAAGCACGTCGGTAATGATAGGATTACTACTAATAAATACTCCGACTCCCCAAATACCGATAGCCATCAAGGTAAAATCACAGATAAAACAAATACCAGCGACAAAAAAGATATGATTTTTTAATAACCCCTGCTTAAGTACAAACAAATTTTGTGCTCCAATGGCTATAATTAAACTTGCCGAGATCATCGAGCCACGTAATATTTCTGTCAGCATTGAACCTAAATTACTAAATAAAAGGAAGTATTATACAAAAATGTTATGAGTATAACTATTAAAACAACAATGATTATGAATCTTTCATAAAAAATTTTGCATCTAAAATGATTAAACAAAATCTTGATTATTTATTTGCTTCTAACCAACCGATTTGGCCTTTATTTTTATTTAAAATAAGAATAATCATTCCTATAATTAACCAAATACCACCGATGATTTTTGCATAATTATCAATATGTAACAATACAGGTAACAATACTGCAATGCCAATAATAGGGATTAAAATATCAAATAAATTAGCTCGCCAACCATTCGAACGTTTTTTAAATTTAAAATAACCTATTACTGATACATGTAACATAATAAATACTCATAAAGCACCAACATCGACAAATGAAACTAGCATTGGTAATCCCTTAGCATGATTGGCAGCAATAAATACCAACAATAGATTAAAGAATGCAGAAAATAACTAAATCTCGAAACCGCATATTTTTACTTAATTGTTGCATAATCACTCTCGTTGTTTTCTTCCTTATAAAGGATGAAATCTTAAAGGATTAATGCAGTTCAGACTAATATCAGCTAGTTTTTTATAACTATTAGTTATAAAAAAGTTATTAAACATGATCCCTTATTTCATAAGTGTGGGACATTTTGGCTGTCTTACCTAACATAATTGAAGCACTACAATATTTTTCAGATGCAAGTTTAATCGCCTTTTCAACAGCCTCGTTATCGATATTATTACCAGTAATTACAATATGAAAATTAATTGAGGTATACACTTTTGGCGAAGAGGTGGCTTGAGTTTTATCAATGTCGATCCAAAGATCTCGAACATCCTTTTTATTATTTTTCAAAATAGCAATAATGTCGTAAGCCATACAACCTGCAGCACCATGTAACAAAAGCTCCATAGGTCTAGCACCTCGGTTTCGACCGCCATGTTCAAGACCGCCATCCATTACCAAGGAATGCCCACTTGCAGTTTCAGCTAAAAAACCAAACTCATCAATCCATTTCAAACGATCTTTCATTATTTTCCCCTTTCATCAAAAATTAACTAAACATATTTATTCATATTAATTGCTAAATAACATAAGTCTTTTTAAACGATATGTCATCTTTTGAATTATTTTTTCTGATATAAGTCATCAATAATTAACTATCTACTGGTATTTTTAGCTAGCCTCAGTACAATATTGCCATAGTACAGAACCAATACTATTTTAAATAGACTTGCCAAAAAAGTCATTATAACTAATAAATAATCAAATAATTAGTTTTATGAATTCACAACTTAAGGATAGAGTATGATTATTGAATTTATTATCTTGCTTTGTATAGGCGCATTGGCTGGATTACTGGCAGGTATGTTTGGTATTGGTGGTGGAGCGTTAATTGTACCAGCATTACTTATGCTACTCGATTATTTTGGTCATGGCGGGCAATGGATAAACCATATCGCTGTGGCTTCATCTCTAGCAACGATCATTGGTACTAGTTTATCATCAAGTTGGGTTCAGAATAAAAATAATAATATTGTCTGGTCGATCTTAAAAAAGATGGTGTTAGGTTGCATTATTGGCACTATTGGTGGCTCCTACATGACACCTTATATTCCCGGTATTTGGCTTAAATGGATTTTTATTATCTTCCTCATTTACACAGGGAGTAAATTTATTCTAAAAACTGGAAAAGTTGCGAAAAAACAAGATAACCAAGCGACATCATTACCTAACATAATCTATATATTCATCGGCGGATTAATTGGTGTATTCGCCGCATTAGTTGGTGTAGGTGGTGGTGTGTTAGTGGTACCTTTTTTAAAGAAATGCGGCGTGGATATGCGAAAAGCGATCGGTACTTCTGCGGCATTTACCTTACCTGTCGCCTTAGGTGGAACTATTGGTTATATCATTGCTGGATGGAATATCCAAGAACTGCCAGAATACAGTTTAGGGTTCGTCTATTTACCCGCAGTATTATCAATTATGTTAGCTAGCATACCCATGGCAAAAGTCGGAGTTCAAATTGCTCAAAAATTATCTATAAATAAACTAATTAGATATTTTGGTATCTTCTTATTATTAATTTCAGTCAAACTTATCGTTTCTTGATTTATACTTAAAATCCCTGTTCTCAAAAATATTAATCGCTCTTATTTGGAGCGATTAATATGACTTCTCTATTTATTCTAAACAAGAATAATTTTACCTGACTCTATTTTAGTTATTCAATCTCGATTCGAGAAACAACAACTAAGATGAAGTACACAGAGCATAAAAACTGTAGGGTTCGTAAAAGTTAATGGCTGGATTGTACATATAAACATCACCGCCATAAGGGTAAACGATAAACTGCTCACTTCCTGATTGATCTCTAGTCCAATACAAATAATAGTGACCTGTACCCGCACCAATGTAGTTGGTTAGGTATCCCCATTCAGTAAAAAATCCAGCATTTATTCGACGCTGGTAGTGATTACCAGTAGATGATGGTATGGCTCCGATAGCACCCTGACAGTTATCAGCACTCCATGGTCCTGAACAAACCGCATTAGTTAAGTCCTTAACTTGAGGTACACTGTAACCAATACTCCTACACCATGATAATGCTAAACTATAATTAGAACTTTTATTACCTCGATTGATGAACCATTTCTTTAATTGAAAACCATATTTAATAATTGCATTATCTAAACTATCTCTACCAACCAACTCGAATGTCTGAGGTAAAGAAGGTCTATATATAATACCAGGAGAATCTGATTGCCATTGAGCTTCGTTAGCAACAGGACCGGTAAGTGTAACGCGAACAGTGGTACCGGAAGAGTTCGGCGTCATGGTAGCAGTTATTCCATCATGAGTAACCGGATCCCATCTCAATGGCCCTACACCACCAATATCTAAATCAAAATATAGATTATTAGCACCAGTTGTTGGGAAATTCAAACCATAAGATGAAGGATCCCTAGACTGCACAATAAAACCTCTACTTGGATCCCACATTGAAGCCGGACCACGAAAGTCTATACCACTAATCTCAGTATTTGAACCATATTTTAATATTGGCCTAGCAAAACAGGTCTTTGGACGATCTTTAGGATTAATATAATAAGTCGCACTACTACCACTAAAATCACTACTTTTAGGTACACCATACTGGGTAGATAATGTACCGCCATCACTGCTCAATACAACTTTATAAGGTGCATTGCAGATATCTAATACGGTATTACGTGATACTTTTTGATTATTTTTATCGGCAATGGTAAGCGTTAAATTACCAGTAACTGCAATACCATTACCACCTTGACCATCGCCATCATCATCCCGCCAATAATTATAGGGCGCTCCAATAAGCGTATTTAATGCAATTGAATTCGCATTGGTTGGTACTAACATATTAACATTAATTAATGTCTCATTTATATCCGGCAATATAATCGGATTGGTCGACGAATTATTATTTGGCGAATAAGTTCTACCATCAGATAAACTGATACCAAGTAAATTATTCATATCAGTAACGCGAGTTTGACCACCATCAAAGGTTAAATAAGGTGCATTACCATGAATAAAATTTGTTGTACTAGCAGTCAAAGCATAGCTACTAAATGGAAGCGATAAAAAAAGTAATACTGAAGTTAAATAGAGCGGACTCGATAAAAATGAACTTAAAAATAAAGTTGGTTTTACAGGTTTGGTGTTTGGTGTTTGGTGTTAAAATTATAACGCATCGCGACAATCCTGTCAAGTAACATAATGTTTAATTTAGATTTTTCCTACTTAAATGACTAAATTATAGTCTATCGAATCACTTTTTATGTGATTTAAAGAAGTATAATTATTAGGAAAAACTACGCAACAATTTTTTTGCTTAAAAATTGTTAACTTTTGTAAAGATACGCAGCTAGTGTACAAATGAAATTACTATTGGTACATGATATTTCGGTGTTTCTAGATTTTAAAAATCTTAATATCTAAAAACACCTTTCCTCAAAATTTAATCACCCTAAATAGAAATATACCTGTTCTAGAACGCTGAGGATCTTTACCATTAAGGATAGGTGCACACGCCATCATGACCATAATCCAAACTAAAACGATTGATATAACCACTACTAGAAGATACAACAAATTTATCATTACCGATAGAATCACCCGTCCAATAGGCGTGGCCAACGCTTGAATTAGAATTATTCTGCTTACCTTTAGCATTATTGTCGTGATAGTCAGAGTCAAAATTAGCTCCCGTATAGTTATTCATGTAGCCCCACTCCGAAAACAATCCCCCACCAATTCTTCTTTGATAATTATTGTTAGGTGATGATGGTTTAACACCCGCAGCACCTTGGCAATGAGAACCAGAACCTTTGCCATTACAAGATGCGTTAGTTAAATCCTGAACTTTTACGAGACGATAACCGATACTATTGCACCATGACAATGTATTTGAATAGTTATGATAAACAGTTCCACGATTAACGAACCATTTTTTTAATTGAAAACCATACTTAACCACTACATTACCTTTACTATCTTTACCAGCTAATTCAAATGTCTGTGGTAATGTTGGTTTAGTAATACGACCTGGTGAATCTGAGTTCCATTGAGATTCATTCGCGAAAGGACCGGTCAATTTAACATGAATACTGGTACCTGATGAATTAGGTGTTATGGTAACAGTAATACCTCCTCGAGAAATAGGACTCGCCCATGATAAAGAGTTTTTACCTGCTAAATCTAAATAAAAATATAGATTGTTAGCACCAGTTGTTGGAAAATTCAAACCGTAAGATGAAGGATTCATAGACTGGACAATAAAACCTTTATTCGGATTCCACATTGAAGCCGGACCACCAAAATCTATACCACTAATCACCTTATCCGAGCCAAATTTCAATTCAGGACGAACAAAGCATAATTTTGGCGGCGCTTTAGGATTAATATAATAAGTCGCACGACTACCACTAAAATCACTACTTTTAGGTAAACCATACCGGGTAGATAATGTACCGCCATCACTGCTCAATACAACTTTATAGGGTGCATTACAAAGATCTAATGCGGTATTACGTGATACTTTTTGATTATTTTTATCGGTAATAGTAAGCTTTAAATTACCAGTAACTGCAATACCATTACTACCTTGACCATCGCCATCATCATCCCGCCAATAATTATAGGGCGCTCCAATAAGCGTATTTAATGCAATTGAATTCGCATTGGTTGGTACTAACATATTAACATTAATTAATGTCTCATTTATACCCGGCAATACAATCGGATTGGTCGCCGAATTATTATTTGGCGAATAAGTTCTACCATCAGATAAACTGATACCAAGTAAATTATTCATATCAGTAACGCGAGTTTGACCACCATCAAAGGTTAAATAAGGTGCATTACCATGAATAAAATTTGTTGTACTAGCAGTCAAAGCATAGCTACTAAATGGAAGCGATAAAAAAAATAGTACTGAAACTAAATAAAGCGGACTCGATAAGAATAAAGTTGGTTTTACAGGTTTGGTGTTTGGTGTTTGGTGTTAAAATTATAACGCATCGCGACAATCCTGTCAAGTAACTTTATGTTTAATTTAAACTTTTCCTGTTTAAACGACTAAATAATAGCCTATCCAATCACTTTTTATGTGATTTGAAGAAGTATAATTATTAGGAAAAACTACGCAACAATTTTTTGTCTAAAAATTGTTAAGTTTTGTAAAAACAACTATTTTGATGCAGAATAAATTGATATTGATTCTCAGTAATTAGGATAATCTTAAGCTATTTTATCTTTTTAAGATTGATTATTAAAGACAGTTTAATTTTACCAGGATTATTTAACGTTCATTAAATTTTATTAATATAGTTATACTGAAAATTAACCACTATTTGATTAACCAGTTTTTATTAGATATTAACAAACTAGCCTTTGATATTTTCTATCCTTAATGTCCTTGATTGTCAGGGCAATTTAATAGCATAAGCCTTGAAAAAATTATTTTTAACAGTAAAAGAAAATATTGCGAGAACTGATTGTATTTTTACCAACAACTTGAATAGTTATTTGCTTTGATTTAACTAATTTTAAAGTTGTAAAAACCCCTCTCCTCAAATTTTGAACAGAGTTTACTGGAATTAATAAAAAAGGTCGCATTTTGCGGCCTTTAATTTTGTGATTTAACGTTATTTTATCTGGCTTGTTTAACCGCCAATCCTAATTGCCATACCGCCATAGCATAATGTGTACTATGATTATAACGAGTAATTACATAAAAATTAGGTAAACCATACCAAAATTGATAACTATCGCCCATATCTAAACGTAACAAACTAACTTCTTTATGACCTTCTAATGAACTTTTTGGCTTTAATCCTGATTGAGCTAAATGCTCAATTGAATATTTGGTACTAAAACCTGTATCAAGAGAAAGCGCTTGTCCATCAGCAATGACCGCCACTTTTTTATTGCGTTGCCAACCATGTGATTTGAAATAATTAGCCACACTACCAATCGCATCAACAGGATCCCATAAATCAATATGACCATCATGATTAAAGTCAACAGCATGATTTCTAAATGCTGATGGCATAAACTGGCCATATCCCATAGCGCCGGCAAATGAACCACTTAAATCAAAGGGGTCTACTCCTTCATCACGACACATAATTAAAAAGTCTTCCAACTCTTTAGCAAAATATTGTGATCGTCTTGGGTAGTGGAATGCTAATGTAGATAATGCGTCAATTATTTTGGTTTTGCCCATTACTCGGCCCCAACCTGTCTCAACACCAATAATACCAACAATGATTTCAGGTGGCACACCATATTCTTTATATGCTCGTTGTAAATCTTTGTCATATTTATTCCAAAAATCGACACCTTTAGGCAAATTATTTGGCGTAATGAATTTATTTTTATACCGAATCCATGCGCCATTAGGTACATTTGAAGAGCCTGATTTAGGTGCTTGCTTATCCATTAGACCAATTACCCAATCAAGTTTGTTTGTCTGCTCTAAAACTGTACGAAGCTGTTGACGATTAAAACCATGTTTTTTTACCATCATGGTAATGAACTTTTCTTTATCAACAGATAAAGGTGCACTAATAGGTTTCGGCTGTTCATGCTGTTTCTCTAAATAAACACCACCTTTTACATCTGAATGCCCTCGATGTTTCTGCATAGGTGTTTTAGAAGAACCGCCACTAGAACAAGCAGCAAGCCATAAAATCATCATGAGACAAATAACGATACGTTGCATAAATCATCCATATTTAATTAATTAAAATAACGGCGACATATTAAATTATTTATTGTTATTTAACAATATTTTGACATTCTTTCCCTTCTGAAATTTGAGCAATATTATTTAATGTTGTATCGGAAATATTTAACAATGCTTCTTGGGTTAAAAATGCTTGATGACCAGTAAACAGCACGTTATGGCATGATGATAAGCGACGGAATACATCATCTAAAATAACATCGTTAGATTTATCTTCGAAAAAAAGATCTCGCTCGTTTTCATACACATCCATGCCTAACGCACCAATTTTAGTTTGTTTTAAAGCTTCAATGGCTGCGGTTGCATCCAATAAACCACCACGACTAGTATTAATAATCATCACACCATTTTTCATTTTATTAAATGACTCTTTATTGAGTAGATGATAATTTTCTGGTGACATCGGACAGTGTAAAGTAATCACATCGGATTTAGTATAGAGTTCATCTAACTGAACATATTGCGCACCTAATTCAACGACAATATCATTAGGATAAGGATCATAAGCTAAAATATTCATGCCAAATCCTTTTAAAATACGAATAACAGCTTGACCAATTTTACCTGTACCAATAACCCCAGCCGTACGATTATGCATATTAAAACCTGTCAATCCTTCTAAAGAAAAATTAGCATCACGTGTACGTTGATAAGCTTTATGTGTTCTACGATTTAATGTCATCATTAATGCAACAGCATGTTCGGCCACTGCCTCTGGCGAATAAGCAGGAACACGAACTACAGTAATGCCTAATTTCTTAGCTTCAGCCAGATCGACATTATCAAAACCAGCACAGCGTAAGGCTAATATTTTAATCCCATAATGAGCTAATTTTTGTAATACTCGTTTATCCACTTCATCATTTACAAACACACATACAGCATCATATCCTTCAGCAGTAACCACTGTTTTATGACTTAATTTATGCTCATAATATTCAATTTCAAATCCAAAATGCTTATTTGTGATTTCTAGATGTTCTTTGTCGTAATGTTTACTGCTAAAAACAGCAACTTTCACAGTTTTCTTCATAATGGCTACTCCCTTTAAGATAAATTGATGTATTGTTTTGATTTTAAATGATGATTGAAACACATTGTCACATGCTAATTTTGACAACATTGAATGCTGAGTTTTGATTTATTTTGATTTAATTGGCTATTTTAGCCTTGAAAACTGGGCATCAACAAATCTACATATATAGTAAAACGTTTTATGATGGCTTTAGCAATTACTTTTTTTTTTATTATGCTATGATAGCACTTCCCTAAAAACTCACCAATAATGTTATGTAATGAATAACCCGCAAAATTCTATTTTCAAAACTATTTTTAATACAAAAATGCTAATCTGCATTTTCACAGGTTTTGCGTCAGGATTGCCTTTTTATTTATTAATACAACTATTACCTGCATGGCTAGCTAGCGAAGATATCAACATAAAAACTATTGGGATTTTATCTTTAACCCAGATGCCATATATTTTCAAATTTCTCTGGGCACCATTTATGGATAATATTTCTCTATTAAAACTTGGGCGACGTCGAGGTTGGATGTTTATATCACAACTAGTTTTACTCTTTTCGATTGCAATTTTAGGTATTTTGTCACCTACGTTAAATATTTGGTTAATAGCTAATATCTGTTTTATTATCGCACTCTTTTCAGCAACCCAAGATATTGCTTTAGACGCTTTTCGGCGTGAATTGTTACTCGATAATGAACTTGGATTAGGTAATAGTATTCATACTAATGCTTATCGTATTGCCGGATTAGTACCTGGTTCACTATCATTGATACTATCAAGTTATTTACCGTGGAACAATGTTTTTCTCATTACCGCATTATTTATGTTACCAGCAATTATTATGACATTACTGGTTAAAGAACCAATCAATCAAACTCCCAAGACTCATAGTTTGGATGAAATTATTATTAAACCTTTTAGTGAATTTATTACACGCCAAGGTGTTAAAAGTGCCGTATTGATTTTAGCTTTTATCTTTTTATATAAATTAGGGGATAGCATGGCAACGTCCTTAGCTACCCCATTTTATCTAAAAATGGGCTTCAGCCGTTTTGATGTGGGTTGGATTGCTAAAAATGCATCATTATGGCCAAGTGTATTGGGAGCTCTATTTGGCGGTATATTAATGATAAAAATAGGAATTAATCGCGCTTTATGGTGTTTTGGCTTTGTCCAAGTTATCTCTATTCTAGGTTTTGCTTGGTTATCAATTGAAGGACCTTTTGATGAGATTAATACTCATCAAAAAATTTTATTAGCATTAGTAATAGGATTTGAAGCATTAGGTGTTGGCCTTGGTTCAGCTGCTTTTGTTGCCTTTATTGCTAAGACCACTAATCCATTATATACCGCAACACAGTTTGCGTTATTTACCAGTATTGCCTCTATTCCTCGAACACTTATTAATTCGACAACAGGAATTATGGTTGATTATTTAGGCTGGACAAGCTTTTTCGGTTTATGTACGATGTTAGCGATACCTGGTATGGTGTTATTATTAAAAGTAGCACCATGGAATTTAAAATCTTAGGAGACTTTATGGACAAACTATCTCTAGCATTCGAGTTTAGACATGCTTGTAAACTGTTTGATGAATCAAAAAAAATTAATCATACAGATCTTGAAGCAATTTTAGAGGCTGGTCGTTTATCTCCTTCCTCATTTGGGATGGAGCCTTGGCATTTTGTAGTTGTCGATAATGCAGATATTAAAACTGAATTACGTGCTGCTTGTTATAACCAAGAGCAAGTTACTAGTTGCTCACACTATGTGATTATACTTTACCGTAAAGCCAATAACTTTACTTCACAAAGTCATTATTTACGTCAAGCGGTAGCAAGAACGTTACCTAATCAAAATGATCAAACCGCCATTGATATTGCTTGCCAAGATTTTATTAATTTTACTAAATTTGGCTTAGCAAATGGTTTAACGGTAAATCATTGGTCAGAAATGCAAGATTACTTAGCGGCAGCAAATATGATGACAGCAGCGGCTTATCATGGTATTGATTCTTGTGCTATTGGTGGATTTGAACATGATAAAGTCATCCAGATTTTAGAAAAACATATTCCACAGTTTAGTGGTGAAACTTTTGGAGTTGGACTCTGTTTAGCATTTGGTTATCGAGTTAATGAACAGCAACCGCATATTCGTTGGTCACTTCAAGATGTGACGACTTATTTATCATAATTAATAACAAAATCTCTTCTGTCGCCAATTGGCGGCATGAAGATCAAAGCCTAAAAACTCATCATCTACGTTTACAGTATTTCAACATCAGTTGATAACGACTGCAAAATAAATTCAATACCAGATAAAATATTACCAATTTGCAGATCACTAATATTTTTTGCGTGGAATTTGGAGTTTTTACCCATTTTATTTCAGCTAATAGAGCGTTCACTGTTTATTGTGAGGATGTGATCATAGTATTTGCTTTTAAATAAAACTGATTTAATCTCATTATTTAATAAAAATAATTTTTAAGATCTAATTGAAAACTTAAAAAATTAATATAAACAACACAAAACGTATAAAGAAAAACCTAATTAAAAAAATAAAAATATAAAGAAATAAAAAATTCAATAGCGATTCAAATTATCAATGCTACCTATCGCTATGATAACCAATTTTTTTGCACGATAATGCTTGATAATGTTAGACTTATCAACTATAAATTGCGCTAACCATATTTAAATTAGCCAGAATATCAGAATAAAGAAGGATATTACATGAACACCAAACATGCCCGCTTATTGATACTAGGGTCAGGACCTGCTGGCTATACAGCTGCTGTTTATGCTGCACGAGCAAACTTATCACCAGTATTAATTACTGGTACACAACAAGGTGGACAACTGACTACAACCACCGAAATCGAAAACTGGCCTGCTGGCGATCCAGAACTTACCGGACCAGAATTAATGATAAAAATGCAGCAACAAGCAGAACGATTTAATACAGAAATCATTTTAGATCATATTGATCGTGTTGACTTTAGCCAAAAACCATTCAAACTTTTTGGTAGTGATACCGAATATAGTTGTGATGCATTAATCATAGCTACAGGCGCATCAGCACAATATCTTGGTTTACCATCGGAAGAAGCGTTTAAAAGTAAAGGTGTATCAGCCTGTGCTACTTGTGACGGTTTTTTCTATCGTAACCAAAAAGTTGCTGTTGTCGGTGGTGGTAATACTGCTGTTGAAGAAACCCTCTATTTAGCCAATATCGCTAGCGAAGTTCATTTGATCCATCGTCGTGATAGTTTTAGGGCTGAAAAAATATTAATGGACCGTTTAGCTGAAAAAGTGCAAGAAGGTAAAGTTATATTGCATACTCATCAAATTATTGATGAAATTCTAGGTGATAATATGGGCGTGACAGGTGTTAGAATTCGTAGTAGCCAAGATCCCAATATTTGCGAAGAAATTAATGTAATGGGCGTTTTTATTGCTATAGGCCACAAACCTAATACTGCTATTTTTGACGGCCAACTTGAACTAAATAATGGCTATATAAAAGTGCAATCAGGCACTCAAGGTAATGCAACTCAAACTAGCATTGAGGGTATTTTTGCTGCCGGTGATGTTATGGATCATATTTATCGACAAGCAATTACATCGGCTGGAACGGGATGTATGGCAGCGTTAGATGCTGAACATTATTTAGATAATTTAAAATAGAATCAGCTAAATAATATGTCTTTAGATAAACAACGCCAAACTTATTTACTTAACTGGTTAAAACAACACACCAAAATACACAAGTCAGATTTACGGGCTTCGGTTTTGACTGGATTTATGTTAAGTATTTTAATGATTGCTCAAGCAGCTTTTTTGGCGATTATTTTACAAAGATTAATTATTGAACAACAGTCTTTTTTGACGGTCATTCCTTACTTTTTATCTTTAATTATCATTTTACTGGCTCGAGGATCGTTAATTTATTTTCGTGAAAAGATTAACTTTGCTTTAGGGCAAAAGATCCGTAAGCAAATTAGACAAAAATTAATCGATCAGTTTGAATTGTTTGGTCCAGCTTATTTAAATCAAAGCACTACCGGAGCATGGAGTACGTTAGTTATTGAACAAGTCGATAATTTACATGACTTTTTTGCTCGTTATTTACCGCAAATGCGTTTAGCCAGCATGGTACCAATATTAATTTGTATTGCTATCTTCCCTTTCAACTGGGCTGCGGCCATTATTTTGCTTTGCACAGCCCCCCTGATCCCTATTTTTATGATTTTAGTGGGAATGGGAGCAGCTGACATTAATCGACGCCATTTTAAAGCGTTAGCTTATTTAAGTGGCCATTTTTTAGATCGATTAAAAGGACTTAACACCATTCGTTTATTCAATCAAGGTGAACAACAAACGGAAGAAATCGCTCAAGCATCTGAAGATTTCCGAGTTAAAACCATGCAAGTGTTAAAAATGGCCTTTTTATCCTCTGCTGTGTTAGAGTTTTTTACCTCAATTTCAATTGCTATAGTGGCAGTCTATTTTGGTTTTTCATATTTAGGCGAATTTGATTTTGGTGCCTATAATGGAACTGTTACTTTATTTGCTGGTTTTTTTGCATTAATTTTAGCACCTGAGTATTTTCAACCCTTACGAGATCTCGGAGTCTATTATCATGCTAAAGCCGAAGCTATTGCTGCTGCTGATAATATCGAAACTTTTTTAAATAAAAATTTACCGCAACAAGTTGATAACGCTCAGCCAAAAAATAACTTGAACCAATTGCAAGCAAACAATTATCTAGATATTGGAGTTTTAAAAACAATTGAAGCCAAAGATCTGATCGTACTATCCAATGAAGCTCTGCCAATTGTTGGGCCACTTAGCTTTTCATTACATGCGCCCTTTAAACTAGCCTTAATTGGCACTAGTGGTGAAGGAAAAAGCTCGCTCATGCAAGTATTACTTGGATTTTTGCCTTATCAAGGTTCACTTAAAATTAATGGTATTGAATTTAATCATTTAGATTTAAAGAGTTGGCAACAACAAATCAGTTGGATTGGCCAAAATCCTTATCTCATTAACGGTTCGATTCGTGAAAATATTCTACTTGGTAAACCCACAGCAACCACTAATGAGCTTGATGAAGTGATAGCCAAAGCACAATTATCTGATGTTATCGCTAAACTGCCTGAGGGAGTGGAGACACAGGTCGGCGAAGATGCGGTACGATTATCAGTAGGACAAGCCCAACGTGTAGCGCTCGCCAGAGCAATGCTAAAACCTTGCCAATTACTAATCCTAGATGAACCAACCGCAAGTTTAGATAAACAGACAGTAGAATTGTTAGCACCATATGATATTGCCACTAACAGTATTACCATAACTCATCAACATGATGATATGCATGATTTTGAGCTAGTTTGGAAACTGTCAAAAGGACAAATTAACGCCATTAAGGAGAGTTCATGCTAACGCTATTACGCCCTTATATTGCACTTTATAAGCACTACTTTTGGCAAATAGTTATTGGACTTGGTTTATCTATTCTTACGCTATTTGCCAGTATCTTTTTGCTCTCATTATCGGGATGGTTTTTAGCCTCTACAGCCGTTGTTAGTGTTGCCGGTTTATATACCTTTAATTACATGTTACCTGCAGCTGGTGTACGAGCAGCAGCAATTACCCGAACAGCATCACGCTATGTTGAGCGTTTAGTTGATCATAACACTACCTTTAAAATTTTAGCTTACTTAAGAACGTTAGCATTTAGAAAGATTTTACCACTCAGTGCTAACCAATTAGCTCAATATCAAAAAGCTGATTTACTTAACCGTTTTATTGTCGATATTGATGCACTTGATCATCTCTACTTAAAACTATTTTCACCAATTGTTACAGCATTAGTCATAATTTTGTTGCTGTTTGTCGGGCTAAGTTATATCAATTTACCCATTGCCTTAATCATTACTATCGTGTTAACAATTACCTTACTTGCTATACCTGTCATTTTTTATCATGCAGGCAAACAGTTAGGAGAAACATTAGCTAAACAACAAAGTGAATATCGGGCGTCATTAATTAATTATTTACAAGGTCAAGCTGAACTAACGTTATTTAATGCGCAACATCGTTACCGCACAAAACTAGATAAACTTGAATCAGACTGGCTTTTTCATCAACAACGTCAATCAACATTAATGGCATTATCAAGTGCACTCGTCGTGTTGATTGCTGGTTTTTTAACTTTATTGGTGCTGTGGTTGATTACTCAATACACATTATCACCTTTAGTTGCCTTATTTGTTTTTGTTTGCTTGGCTAGTAGTGAAATTTTAGCGCCCATTCCAGGAGCATTTATCTTTTTAGGGCAGGTATTAACATCCGCAACACGCACAACAGTCTTATTTAACCAAACACCTGATATCAAATTTATTGAACAAGGCAAAACTATTGATTTATCTATTGCTAAACTACAATTCGATGACATTAGTTTTAGTTATCCTCATCAACCTTTTGCTATTTTAAGTCACTTTTCATTAACCATTAATTCCGGTCAACATGTTGGTTTAATAGGTAAAACTGGCTGTGGCAAATCAACACTGCTTAATTTAGTTACACGCACATGGGAAGCAAATTCCGGCAAAATTTTGATCAATGATATTCCGGTTGATCAACTCGATGAGGCTACACTTAGGCAAATCATTGCGGTTGTACCTCAGGTTATTACTATTTTTAGTGATACACTTAAACAAAATTTGCTAATTGGTAATCAACAGGCATCTGACCAACAGTTGATCGATGTATTACATCAAGTTGAACTATCAAAATTATTAGCGAACGATCAAGGTTTAAATTTACCATTAGGACAAGGTGGGCGCGCTCTATCAGGCGGGGAAATTCGCCGTATCGGCATTGCTCGAGCATTACTACATAACTCACCACTAATCCTAATGGACGAACCAACTGAAAGCCTCGACCAACAAACCGAACAGCAGATCATCAAGCTGATTAAACAAACCTGTAAAAATAAAACATTACTAATGGTCACCCATAGATTAACCGATAGTCCATTGTTTGATCGAGTAGTTGAGTTGTAAGTATTAATATTTCATCCATTTATCAACCCTTTTGAATTCAAAAATTCAGCTCCGTAAATTTTTGAGGTTAAAAAGTGCGCTCTTCAAAGATATACTTGCTATGCAGGCAATCTACATTCGATGCCTGATTTGTTAAAGGTTAAACGCAACTTATTGTATTTATATGTTTATTGATAGGTACAATTTGTTGCGTTGTATTTGCCAGATTATCAATCGTTAACTTTATAGAATTAATCTCCACGGCATATCGCTCTTTTGTTAAAAATAGCCATATTAATAATATTAGAATTTCCTTGTTTTTTGCCGCCCGTATTGAATACAACCTGACCATTTTGTCTCAAACCAAGCGGATAAAAACGTGCAGGACCAAGGCCGGTATTAAAAGTCGATTTAGTTGCGGTCCATATCTCGTTTGCAAAAAGAGAGTTATAATTACCCAATACCCCCCATTCGCCCATAAAACTGCCTACTCCTCGTATAAAATTTGGATTCCAATCACTATTTCCTTTATATTCTTCTAGTGTATATAGCAATCCCCTACGAAAATTATCATCTAAAGCTTCATCTCTTGTTGTTTTATATCTTAAGAGCGATGAGTGGTCATCGTTACGACAATAATCTAATGTTTTATAAGTTGTTTTGGGAATATGCTCCCAATGTCCATGTTCTGCACCTCCATGCCAAATATTTCGATCTCCGGGATCGCTAATATCGTCTGATAACTGGTTAGTAAATTCAAGAAGGTTTTGATTTATTTTCGCTGGCCATTTACTCGGTACCGGTATGGTAAAACTATCCATCCAAATCCAATCTCGACCGTTAAAGTACTCCATGGTTATTACCGGCGTACCATTTTCAATAAATTGCCATTTTTTTTCTGCCGCATAATTAACCGTGCAGTTTGCGCCATAACCATTAATAGTGGATAACCATATTTTGCCACCCCCATTATGTGAATAACAGCGATAACGACTTTGGTCTGCACCTGCACCTATTAACGTAAATGCCGCATTTTGAAAACCCGTGGTCGGAAAGCCACTCCAACGAGAAAAGCCCCAAAAGTTATGAAATACATTTCCGTCATAACCACCATAATTACCCATATCATTTGGTCTTAAATAGCAGATACTGGAATTATGGGGAATGACAGTATATTCCACCCAACTATTACCATAATAACGATTATTCGGTACACCATAAGGGGTATTTGCTTGGATATCCCAAACCTCTACTCTTAATTTATACGGCCCACCACAGCCCCATAATTCATTACCTAACCTATCATTCGGAATTTGTGCGCCATTTTCATACCATGTCGCTTTTAGATAACCTGACACATACCCCCCCGCCTCATCACCATCTGCATCACCTATAGTAAGATAAGGGATATGATGAGCATTACCATCACTAATGACACTATGGGACATGACTTGATTAAAATGCATACCTGGCGGTGCTTTTATGGTAATCCCCGCATCCCAGGCGCTTATCCAATTATAACCACCTTGACCATTAGGAAAATTCAAACCTATTATTTGCCGTAAATCAGTTAAAGGGTTAAAACCATCACCTAATATAATATAGGGAGAATTCCCGGTAATAACTTTGACAGTACTGGCTCTTAGAGATGTTAATGCAGAACTACTTGATGAAAAGAATAAAACTAAAGTAACGGCGAAAACACTAAAAAGTGGCGAGAATAAAAATAACCTCAAAAATCGAGGAAAAAATAAATTATTAGAAAAGACTAAACGTTGATTGCAATAACAAGATGAATTTAAAGTATAAGTTGGGCAGGTTTGGTGTTTGGTGTTTGGTGTTTAACATTATAGTTCATAACAACAGCCTTGTCAAGTAATTCCATGTTTTATTTCGCTTTTTTAAGTTAATTTGACTAAATAACAGCCTATTATTGCACTAAAAATCACCTAAAAGTATAGTGACTGAAAATAATCTATGCAACTTCTTTTGAAGTCTAAATTGTTAACTTTTGTAAATATTATTAGTGAGATAAGCTGTTAACGCTCTGTTTAAACCCTCCCCAAAACCCTATCCGCAAATTCTTGAGTTTAAAAAATGCGCTCTTCAAAGATATACTTGCTATGCAGGCAATCTACATTCGATGCCTGATTTATTAAAGGCAGAACGCAACTGATTGTATTTATACATTTATTGATAGGTACAATTTGTTACGTTGTATTTGCCAGATTATCAATCATTAACTTTATAGAATTAATCTCCACGGCATATCGCTCTTTTGTTAAAAATATCCATATTAATAATATTAGGATTTCCTTCATTTTTGCCACCCATATTGATTACAACCTGACCATTTTGTCTCAAACCAAGCGGATAAAAACGTGTAACACCAAGACTATTATAAGCCGTTTTAGTAGCGGTCCATATCTCGTTTGCAAAAAGAGGGTTATAATTACCCAATGCCCCCCATTCGCCCATAAAACTGCCTATACCTCGGACAAAATTTGGATTCCAATCACTATTTCCTTTATATTCTTCTAGTGTATATAGCAATCCCCTACGAAAATTGTCATCTAAAGCTTCATCTCTTGTTGTTTTATATCTTAAGAGCGATGAGTGGTCATCGTTACGACAATAATCTAATGTTTTATAAGTTGTTTTGGGAATATGCTCCCAATGTCCATGTTCTGCGCCTCCTTTCCAAACATTTCGATCTCCAGGATCGCTAATATCGTCTGATAACTGGTTAGTAAATTCAAGAAGGTTTTGATTTATTTTCGCTGGCCATTTACTCGGTACCGGGATCGTAAAACTATCCATCCAAATCCAATCTCGACCATTAAAGTATTCCATGGTTATTACCGGCGTACCATTTTGAATAAATTGCCATTTTTTTTCTGCCGCATAATTAACCGTGCAGTTTGCACCATAACCATTGATGGTCGATAACCATATTTTACCGGCCCCATTATGTGAATAACAACGATAATAAAGTTGATTCGCTCCTGGTCCAATTGCCGTAAATGCTGCATTTTGAAAACCCGTGGTTGGGAAACCACTCCAACGAGAAAAGCCCCAAAAGTTATGAAATACATTTCCGTCATAACCACCATAATTACCCATATCATTTGGTCTTAAATAGCAGATACTAGGATTATGGGGAATGACAGTATATTCCACCCAACTATTACCATAATAACGATTATTTGGTGCACCATAAGGGGTATTAGCTTTGATATCCCTAACCTCTACTCTTAATTTATAGGGCCACCACAGCTCCATAATTCATTACCTAACCTATCATTCGGAATTTTTGCACCATTTTCATACCATGTCGCTTTTAGATAACCTGACACATATCCACCCGCTTCATCACCATCTGCATCACCTATAGTAAGATAAGGGATATGATGAGCATTACCATCACTAACGACACTATGCGACATGACTTGATTAAAATGCATACCTGGCGGTGCTTTGATGGCAACCCCGGCATCCCAGGCGCTTATCCAATTATAACCACCTTGACCATTAGGAAAATTCAAACCTATTATTTGCCGCAAATCAGTTAAAGGGTTAAAACCATCACCTAATATAATATAGGGAGAATTCCCGGTAATAACTTTGACGGTACTGGCTCTTAGGGATGTTAATGCAGAACTACTTGATGAAAATAATAAAACTAAAGTAACGGCGAAAACGCTAAAAAGTGGCGAGAATAAAAATAACCTTAAAAATCGAGGAAAAAATAAACTACTAGAAAAGACTAAACGTTGATTGCAATAATAAGATGATTTTAAAGTATAAGTTGGGCAGGTTTGGTGTTTGGTGTTTGGTGTTTAAAATTATAGTTCATAACAACAGCCTTGTCAAGTAATTCCATGTTTTATTTGGCTTTTTTAAGTTAATTTGACTAAATAACAGCCTATTATTGCGCTAAAAATCATCTGAAAGTATAGTGATTGAAAATAATCTATGCAACTGATTTTAGAATCTAAATTGTTAACTTTTGTAAATATTATTAGTCAGATAAGCCGTTAACGCACTATTTTAACCTTTTTAAAACTCCTTTCCGTAAATTTTTGGGTTTAAAAAGTGCGCTCTTCAAAGATATGCTATGCAGTCAATTCTACCTTCGATGCCTTATTTATTAAAGATAGATCGCAACATATTGTATTTATATATTTATTGATAGGTACAATTTGTTACGTTGTATTTGCCAGATTATCAATGAATAACATCATAGAATTAATCTCCACGACAAACTGCTTCTACAGCATGATATATATTTTTCCAATTATCATGATAAATAGTGCCATCATGGTAAACATAAACTGGACTTGTATGCGTTATTACTAGACCATTTCCCGCATCATTCCTGTCTATACCTCTATCTGCTGTCCATATTCCTCTATCGCCCCACAGTCCTATATTATATCCCTTTAATTTCCCCCATTCTCCCATAAAATTACCGACTGAACGTACCCAACCGTAATTACTATTAGGATTTTTCATTTTTATTTCATCTGCTTTATACAAATATTGTTGACGAAAGTTGTCATCCAATGCTTCATGTAATCGCACTCGTTTAGGATTATATATTCCTCCATTATGAGGAGGAAGCTCTCTTCCTGTACAATAATCTAATACACGAAAAGTCTGTCCATCAGTAAAACTTTCGAATGTTCTTAAAGGTATACTTGATGATTCTGATGTTTCAGTAAAATTGGTAAATCCCAAAATTTTACCTCCTTTCGATGGCCATTTACTCGGTACCGGTATCGTAAAACTATCCATCCAAATCCAATCTCGACCGTTAAAGTACTCCATGGTTATTACCGGCGTACCATTTTGAATAAATTGCCATTTTTGTTCTGATGCATAATTAACCGTGCAGTTTGCGCCATAACCATTGATGGTCGATAACCATATTTTGCCGCCCCCATTATGTGAATAACATCGATAACGACTTTGGTCCGCACCTGCACCTATTAACGTAAATGCCGCATTTTGAAAACCCGTGGTCGGGAAGCCACTCCAACGTGAAAAACCCCAAAAGTTATGAAATACATTTCCGTCATAACCGCCGTAATCGCCCATATCATTTGGCCTTAAATAGCAGATACTGGGATTATGGGGAATAACGGTATATTCCACCCAGCTATTACCATAATAACGATTATTCGGCACACCATAAGGGGTATTAGCTTGGATATCCCAAACCTCTACTCTTAATTTATAGGGCCCACCGCAACCCCACAATTCATTACCTAACAACTCATACGGAATTTGTGCGCCATTTTCATACCATGTCGCTTTTAGATAACCTGACACATATCCACCCGCTTCATCACCATCTGCATCACCTATATAAAGATAAGGGATATAATGAGCATTACCATCACTGATGACACTATGGGACATGACTTGATTAAAATGCATACCTGGCGGTGCTTTTATGGTAATCCCCGCATCCCAGGCGCTTATCCAATTATAACCACCTTGACCATTAGGAAAATTCAAACCTATTATTTGCCGTAAATCAGTTAAAGGGTTAAAACCATCACTTAATATAATATAGGGAGAATTGCCGGTAATAACTTTGACGGTACTGGCTCTTAGGGATGTTAATGCATAACTACTTGATGAAAATAATAAAAATAAAGTAACGGCGAAAATGCTAAAAAGCGGCGAGAATAAAAATAACCTTAAAAATCGAGGAAAAAATAAACTACTATAAAAGACTAAACGTTGATTGTAATAACGAGATGATTTTAAATTATAAGTTGGGCAGGTTTGGTGTTTGGTGTTTGGTGTTTAAAATTATAGTTCATAACAACAGCCTTGTCAAGTAATTCCATGTTTTATTTGGCTTTTTTAAGTTAATTTGACTAAATAACAGCCTATTATTGCGCTAAAAATCATCTAAAAGTATAGTGATTGAAAATAATCTATGCAACTGATTTAAAAAGCTAAATTGTTAACTTTTGTAAATATTATTAGTGAGATAAGCGGTTTAATCATATTTTTCCCTTTTAAAAACCCTCTCTCCTCAACTTTTTTTGATTAAAATAGCTCTCCATAAAATTATTTTTGTGACTTTTTAAATATAGAGGGCTATTGCTGAGACACACTATTTTCAAGGCGATTTAGAAAAAATATGCTATACTACAACTTTATTTAAAATAGTAGAGAGATTATTTTGCAACAATCATTACAAGATTTTATTATTGATAAAATTGATGACCTTAAAGGCAAAGATATTGTTACCCTTGATGTTCGAGGTAAATCAAGTATTACCGATTATATGATTATCTGTACAGGCACATCTAACCGTCATGTTGCATCAATAGCAGGACACTTACTTGATGAAGCAAAAAAACAAGGCCATCTTGTATTAGGTAGTGAAGGCCAAAATGATGCTGATTGGGTGGTAGTTGATATGGATTCTGTCATTGTACATATCATGCAAGAACAGAGTCGGCAACTTTACGAACTCGAGAAACTTTGGAGTTAGTGACGTGAAAATACAGCTTATTGCTGTTGGCAATAAAATGCCCAATTGGGTGACCACTGCTTTTAATGATTACCAATCCCGTTTCCCCAAAGATATGCCTTTAGAACTGATTGAAATACCAGCAGGAAAACGGACTAAAAATGCTGATATTGTGCGAATTTTAGATAAAGAAGGTGAATTAATGCTAGCTGCATGTGGCAAAGGTAATCGCATTGTCACACTGGATATTCCAGGTAAACCTTATACAACCCAGGATTTAGCAAAACAACTTGAACGTTGGAAAACCGATGGTCGTGATGTCAGTTTGTTAATTGGCGGTCCTGAAGGTTTGTCGCCAGCATGTAAAGCGGCGGCTGAACAAAGTTGGTCATTATCACCTTTAACATTGCCTCATCCATTAGTACGAGTAATTGTTTCTGAAAGTCTTTATCGTGCATGGAGTTTAACGGCTAATCATCCTTATCATCGTGAATAGATCGGATAATAAAATGAGTACTATTATTTTAGATTTGCAAATTGCCTGTGAGCATCATGAGAATCTACCAACAGAACAACAAATTATGCAATGGCTAGAAGTGATCTTACCGCAGTTTATGGATAATGCCGAAATTACTATACGTATTGTCGATAAAGAAGAGAGCCAACATCTTAATTACACTTATCGTAATAAAGATAAACCGACAAATGTTTTATCATTCCCATTTGAATCACCAATTGAAATTGATGTGCCATTACTCGGTGATTTAGTGATTTGTAAGCAAGTGGTTGAAATCGAAGCTAACGAACAACATAAATCATTAACATCACATTGGGCACATATGATTGTTCATGGATGTTTGCATTTATTAGGATATGATCATATCCTTGACGAAGAAGCTGAAGAAATGGAAAATATCGAAATCGACATCATGGCACAATTAGGTTTTGATAACCCTTATCAACTAATTGATTAAATAAATGTGACTAATAATCTGTTTAGATATTAGAACAATAACTATAAATCGAACTATATTTGATATTACAAAAAGGAAGAGAGCAAAATGAGTGATGATAATCACCGGAGACCCAAAAAAGGGTTTACATTATGGTTAAGTCAATTATTCAATTCAGAACCAAAAGATAAAGAAGAACTGATCGAAGTTATTCGTGAGGCTGAAGAAAATCAACTCATTGATCCTGATACCCTCGATATGATCGAAGGTGTAATGGATATAGCCGATCAACGCGTTCGTGATATCATGATACCTCGCTCTCAAATTGTAACAATCAAAGATAATTTCACCCTTGATGAATGTTTAGATATTATTTCTGAACATGGTCATTCACGTTATCCAGTAATTAGTGAAGATCGAGACCATATCGAAGGGGTACTATTAGCCAAAGATTTACTCATTTATATTCGACAAGGTGTCAAGGATTTTGATTTGAAAAAGATCCTAAGACCAACTGTTGTCGTTCCTGAAAGTAAACGCGTTGACCATATGTTAAAAGAATTCCGCATGCAACGCTATCATATGGCAATGGCCATTGACGAGTTTGGTGGTGTTTCAGGCTTAGTCACTATCGAGGATATTTTAGAACTTATAGTTGGTGATATCGAAGATGAATACGATGAAGTTGAAGATCGCGATATTCGCCGTTTATCGCCATCAGTTTATTCTGTCCGTGCCCTTACTCCTGTAGAAGATTTTAATGAAATTTTTGCCACCACGTTTAGTGATGATGAAATGGATACCATTGGCGGATTAATCATGCAACATTTTGGACGTTTACCAATCCGAGGCGAAACGATTACTATTGATGGTTATCAATTTAAAGTAACCATTGTTGACCGAAGACGTATTATTCAATTGCATGTCACGATCCCTGAAGATGCAAACATACCTAATTTAGAGCAATCAGAAAATGCTTAAACAAATTTTATTAAGCTTTATCTTTGGTGCAATTGCGGTATTTAGTTACGCACCCTTTCATATCTGGCCACTTGCATTTGTAGCATTTGCCGGCCTTTTGTGGTTAATCGCTGATAAACCGAAAAAGAGAGCAATGCTTATTGGTTTTAGCTGGGGTATTGGCTATTTTTTAGCGGGTACTCATTGGGTTTATATAAGCATTAAACAATATGGTGAAGTACCAACATCGGTAGCAGTAATTATTTTAGGACTACTAATCGCATACTTAGCATTTTATCCTATGTTATTTGCATTATTGCTAAGAGTATGTGATCGTTTCGCACCAAAATTCTCGATAAAACAATTGGTTTTGCTCACCCCTATTTTGTGGCAGCTTACTGAATTTTTACGAGGCTATATTTTAACCGGTTTTGCATGGTTAGAACTAGGATATAGTCAACTAGATAGTCCATTGAGAGGCTACTTCCCGATAGTTGGAATAAATGGTGTCACATTAATATTGACTATCTGCTGTGGTTTAATCATCTATTGTTTAAATATGGCATTGAATCGCTCCCCTAAAAAGCACACAATTGGTGCAATTTTCGCACTATTAATGCTCTTTATTGCACCAATATCATTCAATTTAATTAATTGGACAACAATTGACCACAGCCGTTCTGCTGATTTTAGCTTAATTCAAGGTAATATTTCACAATCTCTCCGCTGGACTAAAGAGCAACTAAATAAAACTCTGCAAACTTATGGCTCATTGACAGAACAAAATCTTGCTAAAGATAAAATTATTATTTGGTCTGAGGCAAGCATTACCGATTACGAAATCAATCAGCAACCTTTCCTCCAGTTTTTAGATAACGAAGCAAGGGCAAATAATAGTGAAATAGCTGTTGGTATTATTGATTACCGTTTAGGAAATTACGGTTATCAAGAGAACCCTAATATTTATAACACATTGCTAGTGTTAGGTGGAAAAACACCATATCAATACCCTAACACCAACCGTTATCAAAAACATCATCTGGTACCGTTTGGTGAATTTACTCCTTTAGAATCATTACTTGATCCTATTGCGCAAATGCTTGATATCCCAATGTCATCCATGCAGGCTGGTGCTGAAAAACAACCACCACTTGAGATAAAAGGCTTCAAATTTACTACAGCAATTTGCTATGAAGTTATTTTATCCAATTTGATTTTAAAAAACTTTACCGCAGACACAGATTTTTTACTAACTGTGTCTAACGATGCTTGGTTTGGTAACAGTATTGGCCCCAAACAACATTTACAAATGGCGCAAGCAAGAGCCTTAGAGTTTGGCAGACCAATGATTCGTAGTACCAATACAGGTATTACAGCAATTATTGATCATCATGGTCAAATTGTTGAACAATTACCACAATTTCAAACTCAGGTTTTAAATTACAAATTATCCCCCACTGTTGGTTTAACCCCTTATGCAAGGTTTGGAAACCTTTTCTATTATCTGATTATTTCATTATTATTTATTTTGATTTTTGTAAGAAATCGTCGCTAAGCAATATTTTGGCATAAATATTGCTTATATAATATTGAAATTCAAAAAATTGGCTATGTTAAGAATTGGTAAAAATCATCGAATTTCTTGACGATAGCTTGTCCTTTTAAACGATAAATAAACAGTAAAAAGTACTTTTATGCTAAAAAATAAGTTATAATATACGCCCTTTGTAAAAATATTAAATTTATTTAATATGATACAAATTAAACAGTAGGAGATGAGTATGTACAAAAAGACAAAACTAACCAAATTAGTGTTATCATTAGCAATGCTAGGCCTAATGAGTGGTGCCGCTGTTGCAGAGGAACTAAGTGGTACATTGGCTAAAATCAAAGAAAGCGGTGTGATTGTTGTTGGTCATCGAGAGTCTTCTATCCCATTTTCCTACTATGGTGAAAAACAAGAAGTTATCGGTTATTCTCAAGATTACTCTAACCTAATTATAGATGCAGTTAAAAAAGAACTAAACTTACCGGATCTTAAAGTTAAATATTTACCAGTTACCTCTAAGACTCGAATTCAATTACTAAATAACTATACCTATGATTTTGAATGTGGTTCCACAACAAACAATCTTGAACGTCAAAAGACTGTAGATTTTTCTGACAGTATTTTTATTGTAGGTACCCGATTCCTTGTTAAAGCAGATAGTAATATCAATAGTATTGAAGATTTAAAAGGAAAAAATGTAGTGACTACCGCTGGTACTACATCTGAAGTCCGTTTAAATCAAATTAACAATAAAGAAAAATTAGGTATTCGTATTATTACACCAAAAGATCATGGTGATGCATTTAATGCTCTTGAAACTGGTCGTGCTGAGGCATTTTTAATGGATGATGCACTTTTAGCCGGTGAGCGTTCACGTGCAATTAACCCAGCTGAATGGAAAATTGTCGGTGAGCCATTATCTTATGAATCTTATGGTTGTATGTTAAGAAAAGGCGATACCCAATTTAAACAATTAATGGATAAAACCATTGCTGATGCCCAAAAATCAGGAAAAGCATTAGAATCTTATAACAAATGGTTCACTCAACCTGTTCCACCAAAAGGAGCGAATATGGCTCTAACAATTTCACCAAAAATGGTTGAGCTTTTTGCAAATCCAAATGATAAAGCATTAGATTAATACTTTTCTCATCTTTCTAATCCTATGTACTAAATGTATGTTGCATTTAGTACATAATCTAATTTAGTGAAATAAATATATTATGAGTTTCAATTGGACACTATTTTTTGAATCCACCCCGTATGGTGATGGAATTTATTTAAACTGGCTTTTTGACGGTATTATTGTAACCGTTTCATTAGCAGTTACTGCTTGGATTATTGCATTCATACTAGGATCACTAGTGGGAATCTGCCGAACATTAGAAAATAAATTTCTAAATCGTTTTGCAGCCGGTTATATCCAACTATTCCGTAATATCCCATTACTAGTACAAATGTTTTTATGGTACATGTTATTTCCAGAAATTCTATCTGGAAGTTTAAAAACATGGTTTATATCTGGTTTATCACCTGATGTCAGTGCATTTATCACGGCGGCAATTGCTTTAGGTCTGTTTACTTCTGCACGTATTGCAGAACAAGTTAGAACCGGTATTCAAACTTTACCCATAGGTCAGCGTTATGCCGCTATTGCACTTGGTTTAACAAATCGACAAGCATATATGTATGTTCTACTACCTAATGCTTATCGTCGTATTATTCCACCACTAACGTCTGAAATGACCAATATCATTAAAAATTCATCAGTTGCATCCACCATTGGATTGATAGATTTGATTGGTCAAATAGATCGCATTAACGATGCAACCAACAGCATTGTTGAAATATTATGTGGAGTAACGATTGCATTTATGTTGATAAACTATGCCGTACTAACCATTATGCGTTTTGTTGAAAAACAAACCCGCTTACCTAATATGAATCATGGAGGATAACATGCAACTATTAAATTGGATTGCAGATATACCTTCATTGGTATCAGACAATTATCATCTACTATTAAGTGGGTTATGGTTAACCGCTAAAATTACATTTACCGCCGTCGTATTTGGTATTGTTTGGGGGACAGTATTAGCTTTAATGCGTTTATCAAATAATAAAATACTAAATATTTTTGCTAAATGTTATGTCAATTTATTCCGTTCCATTCCATTACTGTTAGTTTTGTTATGGTTCTATTTAGCATTACCACAAGTTATTAAACATATATTTAATTTACCGCCTTATGCTGATGTTAGGATTGTTTCAGCGATGATCGCGTTTGCTTTATTTGAAGCAGCTTACTATTCTGAAATCATTCGTGCAGGGATTAATGCGGTTGCTAAAGGTCAATATCATGCGGCTTACGCATTAGGTATGACCAAAAGTCAGGCAATGCGCTTGATAATATTACCACAAGCATTTAGATCAATGGTGCCATTGTTGTTAACACAAGGTATTATCTTGTTCCAGGATACCTCTTTGGTTTATGTGATGAGCTTAATTGATTTATTTGGTGCCAGTGTTACCCAAATCGGTACGGTTCAGGGTGGCACTGTTAAATATTCAATGATTATTTTTGCAGCAATAAGTTACTTTATAATTTGTTATACTGCTTCTCGTTTAGTTAATTATTTCAAGAAAGGGATAAGTCGATGATCTCCTTAGAAAATGTATCAAAATGGTACGGAAAATTTCAAGTATTAAAAAACTGTACTACAAGAGTAGGTAAAGGTGAAGTTGTTGTTGTTTGTGGGCCTTCTGGTTCAGGTAAATCAACACTAATCAAAACCGTAAATGCTCTAGAACCTATTCAACAAGGTAAAATTATTATTGATGGTACTGAGATTACAAATCCATCGACTAATTTAGCAAAACTGCGTTCAAAAGTGGGAATGGTATTTCAACACTTCGAGCTTTTCCCTCATTTAACAATTTTGAAAAATTTGACACTTGCTCAAATTAAGGTATTAGGCCGATCAAACGAAGAAGCGCGTGAAAAAGCGCTATCGCTATTAGATCGTGTTGGCTTATTGGCTCATGCAGATAAATTCCCAGCTCAACTATCTGGTGGTCAACAACAACGTGTTGCAATCGCTCGAGCACTATGTATGGATCCTGTCGTTATGCTATTTGATGAACCAACCTCGGCTCTTGATCCAGAAATGGTTAATGAAGTACTAGATGTTATGGTTGAATTAGCTTATGAAGGCATGACAATGATGGTTGTTACCCATGAGATGGGCTTTGCACGTAAAGTTGCACATCGCGTGATCTTTATGGATGCTGGTGAAATCATTGAAGATACCTCAAAAGAACAATTCTTTACCAATCCACAATCAGATCGTGCTAAAGACTTTTTAGCTAAGATCATTCACTAATAGATAAAAAAGCACCAGCTATAATACAATAAGTTGGTGCTTTATCTATATCAGCAATAATTTAAGTGTCGCTACTATTGTAGAACATTTTTTATTTGTTCAACTAGGCCACTTTCTCGATGTATTTGACTTTTCACTACACGATCTAAAATTTTAGCATCAGAATAAATTGAGACTGTTTTTTTAGCCCTTGTTATTGCCGTATAGAGTAATGATCGATTAAGTAGTGGTGAAAATTCTGTTGGTAGAATAATATTGACATGATCAAATTCAGAACCTTGGGATTTGTGGATAGTCATTGCATAGGCAGTTTCATGCTCCGGTAATCGATAGGGAGAAAAACCTTTAATAGAACCATCAGAAAAAGGGAAATAAACCCGTAATTTTGAGTGATCATGTTCAGCCGTAAGAGTGATACCAATATCACCATTATATAAACCTAATGAGGTACTATTACGTAAGATCATAATTGGTCGACCAATATACCATTGATCCCGATTATTTAATTTAATCAATTTGTGTTTGGCTAATAATAATTCAATTTGCTTATTTAACCCTCCTACCCCAAACCTGCCTTCACGTACAGCACACAGTAAACGACACTCAGCAAATTTATTTAAAACATTGGCAATATCATTATTTTGATGATGTTTAATAGCATTTAGATAATTTTTATAATGTGCTACACAATCATCTAAAACAGCTTGGTAAGTTTGACTTGAAGATAATTCATAATAACAAGCATCTGGTAAAGCTTTATTGGCTAGCAGTTTTTTAACCGCTTGCAATTGACCTTCTTTAACGGCATTAGCCAACAAGCCTATTCCTGAAGACTCGTTAAAACGATAACTTTTTTTCAATAAACAGATACTATCGGTGATCATACTTGCTGGTTGGTCTGCGATTGGAATAGTATAGCCAGTTAATTGACTTAGTTCATCAGCCCTAGATTGACTATATCCATTTAAAATAAAGTCACATAAGTCACCAAATACTGCACCGGCTTCAACAGAAGATAGCTGATCTTTATCACCCAATAAGATTAAGCGAGCACAATTAGGCAGAGCCTCAATAATTCTTGCCATCATATTCAGATCAACCATTGACGCTTCATCAACTACAAGAACATCAATATGTAATTGGTTGTGTTTATTATAATTAAATGAGCGATTATCAGTTTTTGCACCTAATAAACGGTGCAGAGTCACGGCTTCAGTTTGAATATTTAATGATTCAAAAGATAACTGCTCAATTGCTCGACTGAGAGATTCGGTTAACCTTGATGCAGCTTTGCCAGTTGGTGCTGCTGCCACGATTCGCGTGGTAGGATCATTTAACACTATTCCTGCTAAGATTTTAGCTACTGTAGTTGTTTTACCTGTACCTGGGCCACCTGAAATAATGGCAATTTTACGAGTTAGCGCCACCGCAACCGCAATTTTTTGCCAATCAATAGTTGTATTATCATCAACAAATAGTTGGTCGAGAATATTTTTTAAGTCGATCGATTTACTTGATGTAACATTCAATTGTGGTTGATTAAAATACTGAGCAACATGACGTTCATCTAGCCACATACGTTGAAAATAAAGCTTATTCTCAATAAAAATAAGTGGCGCAAGTTGTTTGCCATCACTTACTACCTGTTTATTTGAAGCTACACAGAGTACATTAATCCAATCTTCAACTGTTGGAGCATTGAGT
The DNA here is from genome assembly GCF_016101635.1 of Gilliamella sp. M0320. NCBI lineage: Bacteria > Pseudomonadati > Pseudomonadota > Gammaproteobacteria > Orbales > Orbaceae > Gilliamella > Gilliamella sp. M0320. The sequence goes on along the minus strand of NZ_JACFQD010000001.1, from coordinate 431,487 downwards.
TCCTGCCAAAGTTGTGGATCGATAATATGTTGATTCAGGCGAGTAATATCAAGACAAACATGACCTGACCTGACTTCCTGACTTAACGATATAATTAAAAAGGCAAAACGTTTACTAATAATTTCATCGTTGCCATCAACTTTATTGACCAAAAATTGTGCCAAATGAAGATCGAGTAAACTGATCTGACTGTTTTGCTTAAATTGCTCGAACCAATTAGTTAACATAGTTTATACTTTGTTTTATAAGGTATATCATCCATAAAGATATTTCTTTATCATTTGGAAAAGTGAGTTTAAAGCTTAAATTAAGATCTTTAGTTTCACTTATGTTAAAGTAAATTGCCAAGTTAATAATTTAGTTTGTTTATAATATTGAACACCATCATATTTGTCATCATCTAGTATTACTATTTTATTTAAAATTACCGATAGCTGATCATTAATTACAATATCAATTAGCAATGTTTTGTTATTTTAACATCAATAGTATAAGCATACTTTTGTGAAATATCATTACTAAATAACGAAGTAGTTGAAGTTTCTTTAACATTGAGGTTGTAGATGATTAAATTAATCTTATAAAAAATAGTTATTTACAGTTTTTATGATAAATCATTATTCATTCAGCATAAGATTTAAATTACAAATCAAAAATATTTATTTTTTGTTTAGTATATTGAACATTTATAAAAAATGATGTAAATTTTGTTACAGATAAAAAACAAAAAGGAGGCGGTATGGATGGTTTCAATTATTTAAAAGCAGCCATAAAACGCAAAAAATTATCATTACAGACTGTTGCTGATGCTTGTCAGATGACTAAAGGTTATTTGAGTCAATTGATCAATGATAAAATTAAAAATCCAAGCGCACAGAAATTACAATCACTGCATCATTATTTGCAAATAGACTTAGCTAGCAAAAATAAAAAAGTTGGAGTGATTTTTGGAAAATTTTATCCATTGCATACTGGTCATATTTATTTGATTCAACGTGCAATTAGCCAAGTTGATGAACTTTATATTATTCTTTGTTCCGATACTATCCGGGATATGGCGTTATTTGAAGAAAGTGCTATGTCACGCCAACCAACGATCAATGATAGGATTCGTTGGTTGTTACAAACATTCAAATATCAAAAAAATATCCATATTGAACTTTTAGAAGAAGATGGTATTCCGGCTTATCCAAATGGTTGGAATGAATGGAGTGATAGAGTCAAAAAATTATTTAAAGAAAAAGGCATTAATCCTAGTTGCGTCTATTCAAGTGAACCACAAGATGTAGCCATGTATAAAGATTTATTCGATTTAGACACAGTACTTATCGATCCTACTCGGCAATTTATGCAAGTCAGTGGTACTCAAATTCGTCAAGCCCCATTAAAAAATTGGCAATATATACCAACAGAAGTGAGACCATTTTTTGTGAGAACGGTAGCTATTCTTGGTGGTGAATCAAGCGGTAAATCGACATTAGTAAATAAATTAGCCAATATGTTTAATACCACTAGTGCTTGGGAATATGGCCGTGATTATGTATTTTCTCACCTTGGTGGCGATGAACGAGCATTGCAATATGCTGACTATGATAAAATTGCATTAGGGCATGCTCAATATATTGATTTTGCTATCAAACATGCTAACAAAGTGTCATTTATTGATACCGATTTTATTACCACTCAAGCATTTTGTAAAAAATATGAAGGTAAAGAACATCCTTTTTTACAAGCTATGATCAATAATTATCGATTCGATTTAGTTATCTTATTAGGTAATAACACACCGTGGGTTGCTGACGGATTAAGAAGTTTAGGTAGTCCAAAACAGCGAAAAGATTTTCAACAATTGCTGATCTCATTGTTAAAAAAAAATCATATTAAATACATCCAAATTGATTCACCCGATTATGAAGAGCGATATTTGCGAAGTATCGAATTAGTCAATCAACTTATTAATGATGAAGGGTAATGATTATGAATAAATTAAGCCATTTTGTCATAGCTATTGGCCGCAATAAATTTTATCCATTGTTTTGTATTATTTGTGTCACCGGAGCATATATATATACGGATCCAATTAATGATTTCAATATACGCTATGCAGTATCATACGCTGGCGCATTTTTAGGATTGTTATGTGTAATCTTATTAGCTAAACGAAAAAATTTAGGTAATGTGCTTGGTATGCTAGCAGTAATCGCTGAATGTTGTGCAAATTTCCTTGGTGGCAATATTGGAGCAGGTTTACCAACGTTTTACTATTTTGGCTCACATATATATGGCATATTAACTTGGCAAAAAAATCTAGATAATAATAAAAGCGTTAAAGTTCGTACTTTAAATGAAAATGCCTTTTTATATGCGTTAATATTCCTCATTGCGGCTGCTTTTTTCAATATTTATTTAACTAATGAAATCGGCGCAATAAATACCTCCTACCAACTTATTACCAACTGCTTTATATTCGGGCTAGGCGTAGTTGCTCAACTTTTATTAATGATGAGATATGCTTTTAATTGGTATTTATGGGTCTTATTAAATGTATTAGTTATTAGTTTAAATATTTATACTGACAATATTGTTATCGCAACTCAGTATTTAATTTATCTGTTTAATGCAGTATACGGTATTTGTGAGTGGAAACTTTCCGAACAAAAAGAAAAAGAGAAGAAAAATTAATTTTCGATAAAAGAAAAAGAATAGTTAAATTGAAAAAGAAGCAAATAATCAAATTATTTGCTCCTTTTTCATTATTCTGTATCGCCATCTACAAGCGGTACGAATTTCACTTCACCGATATTCTGAGTAATAAAATTATCACCATCTCGCTCAATTAATTGTAACGTTTGCTGGTTTTTACCTACAGGTAACACTAGTCGCCCTTTGTCGGCTAGTTGTGTCAGCAGACTTGAAGGCACTTCGGTTGCTGCTGCAGTTACAATTATGCCATCAAATGGCCCACGTTCTGGCCAACCTTGCCAACCATTACCATGCCGAGTTGAAATATTATGGATATCAAGTAACTTTAATCGTCGTTTGGTATTCCATTGTAAGCTTTTTATTCTTTCTACTGAAAAAACATGATTAACTAGTTTGGCTAAAACTGCTGTTTGATATCCTGAACCAGTACCAATTTCAAGTACCCTAGCATTAGGCGTTAAGTTTAATAATTCGGTCATTTTAGCAACAATATAAGGTTGAGAAATAGTTTGACCACTACCAATAGGTAACGAGCGATCATCATAAGCTTGATGTGAAAGCGCTTCATCAACGAACTTTTCACGTGGTATTGAAGCTATAGCTTCTAAAACACGATCATCTTTTATGCCCTGCTGGCGTAATAAGTCAATCAACTGCTGCCTTTTTAAACTTTGCATTTAAATTACTCATTTCCAATAATCAATTCACGTAATACACTTGTTGCATAACAACCTGAAGGTAAATAAAAACTGATGTCCAAGTTATTTTCATCTCGCCATTGCCACTCTAGATGCTCAGGACGCAACAATATTGAGCGTCGCATCGTTTCAACCCGTTCCTTTCTAAATAACTCAGCAAAACAAGCCCAATTTTCCAAACAATTTTGTTCAAATGTTAAAGCAATAGATTCAGTACCTAATCCTGAATCCCCCACCAAAGGAGCGGTAATATTAATCTCACCATTTTGTAAACGTTGTTGTAAAAGTGATAATTCCTCTGTTTTAGACAAAAACCAACTATTACTTTTTGATAATTGTAATATATCCCCATCAACAACTGTTTGCTGAATCTGGCGTTGAATCCTTTGACTGACTATATCATTAAAAATAGCACTACGTGCAGCAGAAAGATAAAAGCTTCTTTTTTTACGGTCTTTAACTGACATTTCACCATTAGCCCACTTTATTGCTTGATTAATATTATTTTGCTCACGTCCAAATCGTTGTTCGCCAAAATAATTAGGAACACCATGTTGTTTAATTAAGTCTAATTTTGATTCGACTTCTTGTTGACCAGTCAAATTTCTTAAAACAATTTTAAATCGGTTACCTTTTAAAGCCCCTATTTTCAATTTTTTATTATGCCGAGTAACGTGCAATATTTGACAGCCAATTAAATCAAATTGTGAAAAATCTGGGGTATCTTGGCCAGGCATATGCAAACTAAACCATTGTTGGGTAACAGCTTGGCGATCTTTAAGGCCTGCATAACTGACATTTTTGGCTGAAATGCCAACATATTTAGCTAACTGTTCAGCCACAAATACCGTATTACAATCTATCTTTTCGAGATAAACTAAAACATGTTCACCTTCACCAGTTAAATCAAAACCTAGTTCTTCGATAACAATAAAATCTTCATATTGTTGCTTATATAAACCATGGCTTGTAGGTTTACCATAAAAATAATTGAGCTCTGCTAACACGTAATCGCCTATTGTCTAATTTATCTCTATTTCTTTGCTAATAACACTACGGCTTCACAAGCTATGCCTTCTTTACGGCCAGTAAAACCCAATTGTTCAGTCGTCGTTGCTTTGACACTAATCTGATCAAAATGAACTTGCAAATCTTCAGCAATATTAACCCGCATTTGATCTACATGAGGTCTCATTTTAGGTTCTTGTGCAATAATGGTCGTATCTAAATTAATTAATTTATAACCTTTAGATTGGATAATACCATACACTTCTTTCAATAATAATCGGCTATCTATACCTTTGTATTTAGGATCTGTATCTGGAAATAATTTACCAATGTCTCCTAAAGCCAATGCACCAATTAATGCATCAGTAATAGCATGTAATACCACATCACCATCAGAATGAGCAACAAGACCAAACTGATAAGGGATTTTCACTCCAGCTAATGTAATTGGCCCTTCACCACCAAATTTATGGACATCAAACCCATGACCGATTCGCATAATCTACCTATATTAATTTTGATTAGTTAAATAAAATGATGCTAAGTTTAAATCTTCTGGTCGAGTAATTTTTATATTATCTCGACGACATTCCACCAATAATGGATGACCACCACAATACTCTATAGCCGATGCTTCATCAGTAATTGCAATGTTATTTTTTAAGGCTTTACTTAAACACATTTTAAGTTCACCAGCATTAAATAATTGCGGCGTAGCAGCTCCCCATAGATAAGTTCGATCGATAGAGTGATCAATAACAGTTTGATTATCTTTATAAGCTTGTTTAATCGTATCACTTAGTGGTGTTGCTAATATTCCACCCTTATTTTCGTGTAATACTCGATTAATTAATTTTGTAATATCTTCATGAGTAACACATGGCCTTGCAGCATCATGAACTAAGGCCCATTGGTTATCATTAACTAAATTTAAACCTGCTAAAACAGAATCAGCTCGAGTTTCACCACCATAAGCCACTTTAACATTATCTTGCGATGCGAGTTCAAGTGTATTAAAAAATTTATCCTCAGGACTGATGACCACCACTACACAGGAAATATTGGGATGAGTTAACAATTTTTGTATAGTATGTTCCAATATTGTCATTGGACCAATTTTTAGATATTGTTTAGGTAATTGGCTTTTCATGCGACAACCCACACCTGCAGCAGGAACGATTGCGATAATATCACTATTATTTGTCACGTAATACCTTATTGTTTTGCTTTAGAATCAATAATTATTCGATAAAAATACTCATTGGCTTTAACCATGCCTAAATGACTGCGCGCTCTTTCTTCAATCGCTTCATAGCCTTTTTGCAAATCGTCAACTTCCGCAAACATCTGTTCGTTACGTGCTTTCAACATATCATTCTCTCGATGCAGATTCTGTAACATTTGCACATTTTCTTGATAATCATAAATGTTATTCTTCCCATACCACAATGAGTACTGTAAATAACCCAGCACTAGTAGTAATAAAAATGGAATTTTCCACCTAATCATAAGTTTAATTTATCTCTTAACTTAAATACATTTAACAGGTTTTGGTAAGCCTGCTAGTTTAGTTGCTTGTTTAGCTGGACCATCAGGAAATAACTTATATAAATACCTACTATTGCCCTTTTCTGGACCAAATTTTTTTTCCATTGCTTTAACTAATGCACGAATTGCCGGTGAAGTTTTATATTCTAAGTAAAAATCACGAACAAATAAAATCACTTCCCAGTGAGCATCAGTTAACTCTATAGATTCTAAAGTAGCTAATTCAGGTACTAAATCAACAGTCCAATCCTGCCAATTTTTTAAATACCCTTTATCATCAGTGTCTATTTGATTTAACATTTTTCAAAACATAACTTAATATTTGCTGCGTATTATACTCGATTAATAAGATTGCAACACTAGTTTTGGCGAGTAAACAATCTAGTTTTGCTGAATTTCATCCGAATTTGGCGAAAATTAAAGCAGTCGATAAAAAATATTAAATTTACTATTTACAAACAAGTCCGTCTCCTTTAATATTCACAGCCATTGCGGAAGTGTGGCTGAGCGGTTGAAAGCACCGGTCTTGAAAACCGGCGAGGGGCGACCCTCCCAGAGTTCGAATCTCTGCGCTTCCGCCATCTTCTTTAAATATTATCTAAAAATCAAAAAGTTGAAATAGAATTTTTTTAGTATTCCATCTAATATACCACTTTAGTTAAATAATCTTACAATCTTAAATAAGTTCTCATCTGCCAATATTTTAAGTCAATACGCACTAACTTATGGCTAAAACGGCTAAATTAGCCGAATTAGCAAAAAAATAATGAAATTTTTTTAAATTTAAAACACTAATTAAAAAAGTAAGTTTAGAGTAAAGCCTAACTCCTTTTTTATTCGGAATTTTATTGGTTTTTATTTAGCAATACATGTAATTTGTTATGTTGAGCGTAAAACTCTAAGTAATCAGCCTCTTCATGCTTATCTGGATACCCTTTTTGATCAACAGCCATAATTAAACTTGGTAGCTGATTCATTGCTCTTGGTGTAAACAACCGCATACTATCTGGTCGTCTACGCCAGACGTCTCCTATACGTTCATCTCTTTCTAATATAAGAACTGTGATATCTTTTTAGTCAGAAACGATGCTAAACACAGTCCAGCTTGTCCAGCACCGATGATTACACAGTCGTAAGTCATGAATTATATCCTTTAATAGATATATGTTGGGTGAGCATATATCAATTCAATGGTTATTTAATTGAATAAACTAGCTATATTAAATCTCTCATTCTTTTTTTTAAATGAAAATAATTGTCAAAGAATAAATAACTATTTGAAATATAGAGAGTTAAATAAATGAATAATTTTTTTTTATAAAATGAAGTCAGCTTATTTGTTCAAGACAATATTACTCACCCATTTATATAATGCCATTAACTTTTCACAATCTAATAACCAAACAAGGGATGGAGTAACATAATGGAAAATAATAAGGAAGTGGCTATGTCTGTGAATTTTTTACTCGGTTGTGGGAGTAATTATATTATGGGTCAAACTCTAGTTATTGATGGTGGAATGTCTGCTTAATGAAACAGCATTTTGTGATGCTGTTCATAGAAGCAATGATTAAAATAAAAGATGTAAATGGAGTGTACGATGGAAAACAACACCGATGGCCGACAATTCAATGGTTTAACACGATATAAAAAATTGATTATTTTATCTGTTATTTTCCTAGTTTCAGGGATAGGATACTTCATTTTTTGGTTCATGTTTTCTCGGTTTACAGAATCTACAGATAATGCGTATGTTATGGGAAATCAAATTCCAATTCATACTCAAATAAGCGGAGGAATCTCCTCCATTTACGTTGATGATAATGACTTTGTGAGAAAAAAAGATGTTATCGCTCAATTAGAATCAATTGATGCTGAAAATAATTTTAGTTATGCAAAAAATGAATTAGCCAAGGTAATAAGAGAAATTCAACAGATCAAACTGACAACTGAAAAATTGTCAGCAAGTATTCAATTAAAGCAAGCGACATTAGATAAATTAGAAAAAGATTTAGCTCGGAGAGAAGGCCTTTGGTCTCGTAATGCTATTTCAAAAGAAGAAATAGAGCATGCTAGGCAAGATGTATTAATTGCGTTAAATGACTTAAAAATTTCCAAGCAAGAGTTAGAAATTAATAATGCCCTATTAATGCAGAATTCATTATTAGAACAACCACGTATTCAGCAAGCTATTTCTAAACTAAAGGAAGCTTGGCTTAACTTAAAACGAGTAACAATTGTTTCCCCTGTCACTGGATATGTTTCGAGGCGCCAAGTCCAAGTTGGAACACAGGTTAATAGAGGAGAACGATTATTAGTTATTGTTCCTTTGGATCAAGTTTGGGTAGAAGCTAACTTTAAAGAAGTTCAATTAAAACACATTCGAATAGGACAAAAAGTTAAGTTAACTAGTGATTTTTATGGAGATGATATTAAATTCGACGGGGTGATTACAGGAATTGCTATGGGAACGGGAAGTGCATTTTCGTTATTACCAGCACAAAATGCAACAGGAAATTGGATTAAAGTAGTTCAGCGTTTACCTGTTCGTATTGAATTGAATAAAGAGCAAATTAAGGAATATCCATTACGGGTAGGGTTATCTATGTATGTAACAGTGGATACCAGTGATGTAAGTGGAAAATTACTTACTGATATTTCACCTCAAGAAATTAAATATCAAACAGATGTACTTGCTTACGACTTAGATGAATTCGAGCAACTAGTACGAGAAATTATGCAAAATAACTTAATTTTAGAGAGTAATATTCAGTGAATCATAAAATGTCACCATTATATCTATCAGGTGCAAAATTAATTGGGCTTATTGTTGCATTGGCAACAGTGGCCTTCTTACAAATTTTAGATTTAACAATTGCCAATGTAGCTCTCTCTACTATTGCTGGAAACCTAGGAACATCAAGTAGCCAAGCAACATGGGTAATTACATCATTTGCCGTATCCAATGCCATTTCAATTCCTTTATCTGGATGGCTAGCTAAGTACTTTGGGGAAGTTAAATTATTTTTGTTTTCAATTTTGTTGTTTGTATTTGCTTCTTGGTTATGTGGTGTCTCCAACAGCCTTGAAATGTTAATTATTTCACGAGTACTACAAGGTGCGGTTTCTGGACCAATTATTCCTCTTTCTCAAAGCTTATTATTAGCTAACTCTCCAGATTCCAAAAAAAATATGTCTTTAGCAATATGGTCGATGACTATTATTATTGCTCCCGTCTGCGGACCTATTTTGGGTGGATGGATAAGTGACAATTTATTTTGGGGCTGGATTTTTTTACTAAATGTGCCAATTGGTCTAATAGCATGGATAAGTATTAGAATATTATTAAAAGGACGAGAAACAGAAATAAGTAAATCTCGAATAGATACTATCGGGCTTGCTTTATTAATATTTGGTGTTGGTAGTTTACAGCTTATTTTAGATAGAGGAAAAGAACTGGATTGGTTTAATTCATCTGAAATTATTATTTTATCTGTGATAGCGTTAGTAACACTTTCTTTTTTTGTTCTTTGGGAAATGACATCGAATCATCCTATTGTTGATCTATCTTTATTTAGATCAAGAAATTTTACAGTAGGGACGATTTGCATAAGTTTGGCATTTTTGCTACATATAGGAACATTAGTTATGCAACCACAGCTATTACAACGAGTTTTTGGTTATACTGCAACGTGGGCAGGATTAGCATTGTCTCCCATCGGTTTAGTTCCTATCGTTCTTGCTCCAATTGTCGGCCGTTTGGTTCCTTATTTAGATATGAGGAAGCTTGTGACTTTTGGTTTCATTGTTTTTGCTTTGTGCTTTTTTTGGAGAGCTTACTCGTTTGAGCCTAATATGGATTTTTCGAGTTCAGCATGGCCCCAATTCTTTCAAGGATTTGCGATAGCTTGCTTTGTTATGCCTTTGAATATAATAATTTTAACTGATATACCTTCGCACAAGTTAGCGGCAGCAGGAAGTTTATTTAATTTTTTTAGAACATTATCTACTTCCATTGGTACTTCTTTAACAAATTCATTATGGGAACATCGTGAAGCAATTCATCACAACCAACTAACTGATCTAATGAATCAAAATATACAAACGCTAGAATACACTTATCAGCAGTTTCAGTTGCAAGGTTTTTCTGAAACTCAAGCTTCGGCAAAACTAGCACAAAATATTACTAATCAGGGGCTGGTAATCGCAACCAACGAAATTTTTTGGCTATATGGAATTATTTTTCTACTATTAATCATAGTTGTTTGGTTTGCAAAATCAACCATTACATCAAAGAATGAAATAGAAAAATAGTTGGTTAGATAAGTACGTAAGTCATAACAAGATTATGATATTTTGAAAAATAAAAATGAACTTCAAAAACTTTATTGATCGGATTACCTACATGTAATGTACATGTTTTTTTTCTTTGTTTATACCTATGCAAAAAATATTTTCATATGAAAGTGTAATACCAGTTGAGCTAAACGCCTTATATAAACTCTCTTGGGCTGAAAATACTAAAGTAATGTAATGTGTTATGTCCATTATCATGTCACTGGGAGTAGGCATTTTAAGATCGTTTGACTTAAATCAATTGTTTTTTGAGTGGACATTATTTTTTCTATATCAACGCCTATGCTTTAAACCTCATTTGAGTGTTTTATTGTAACCGCAGTTACAAAATTATTAGAGTGAGATATTGAACCAGCTATGTTTTTAGGTCATAAAATGGCTCCGTTGGAACTTTTTAGTCTCCAGTAATATTCTCCCTCACGCAATAAGTTTTCTAATGCCATAGCAGAAAACACTCTACCAGCTAAGAACTCTATTTTTCTCCTTACTGGAATGTATTGAATATCTTTTTTTAATTTTAATGGTAAATCATCAAAATTATTAATATTAAAATTATCTACTGAAAATGGCAAAAAGATTGCGAAATATTTTGCGATCCTATAATAAAGTTTTTGGTGATAGGTTTAAAATAGCCAAAAATACGTTTGTATTGTTCTTGATTAACTTTATATATGATGTGTGTTATCCTTTAGTTAGTTAAAGTTAATCGAATTACGTATATATATAGTCTTTAAATATGGTTTATGTTACTGTTTTTAATGACAAGGATGTTTATTTAGCAAGGATAAAATATCATGTTAGACAATGATTTGTTAGTTAAAGTGCACCGACAAAATTTATCTACATTGCTTTTCATAAACAATATCACGACGGATTGGCATCGTCACCCTTCTCTTCAATTGACAATATCATTGCACAATATGTCTTTTGAGCTAGAAACACCAGATGAAAAAAAAGAGGTGTTTGGTTTTATTATTCAATCAAATGTTCCCCATAAACTGCGCGCACCAGATGTCTGTTGTATTAATTTGCTTATTGACCCAGAAGATCCCTATTATCACTTATTATCGCATTTTACTGAAACTAATCCTGTTTATTTTCTTACTAAAGAAGAAGCATTAAAAATTGCCAGTTATTTTATGAAGTCTGTTACTATAAGCCAACCATTTGAGCTTTATCACGTCTATAAGTTATTATGTGAGTCAGATCCTAATTGTTCATGTGATCAAGATAACCGCATTAATAAAGCAATCTCTATTATTTCATCATTACCCATAAAGCAAATTTCATCGAGGGAAATCGCCGAAAAAATACACCTTTCTGAAAGTCGCTTTCTTCATCTTTTTCGTTCTGAGTTGGGTATTAATTTCAGGGGTTACCTATTGTGGAAAAGATTGCAGGATGTAATTGATACACTCGACTCCCATACAACGCTGACAAAATTAGCCAATGATATGGGATTTTCTGATTCGGCTCATTTTAGTAGAACATGTTTATCTAGTTTGGGGCTGAGACCATCACAACTCAAACGAGCTTTAATAATTGATAATAAAGACACTATATGCGGAAAACATTACTGTTTGTACAGCGTATTTCAGGCATTACATACCTAAAATACACTGTATTATCGTTTATATACTACTAACTGAATATAAGATTCTTCGTTTCAGAAATATTGACCAAAGATTGTATTTGATTAATCGCAATACCATTGAGTTGTATCAAGCGTTCGCAAGCACTTATACCTTGATGAATTAAGACTGAGTTAATACTTTGCAGATTAGATAAAATGACTAATTGCTCTTTTGAAGCATTATGTAAACAATTAACAATGCATCCGAATATGGAAAAAATACACTTGATAAATATTGAAGATAGTATGTTACATTTTCATATTGAGTACAAAACTAGAGGAACACCTATTCCTCATACACATCGTTATTATGATAAAAAATTAAATTTAATCAATATACGTTGAACCGAGAATATAACTATATAAAAAATATATATTTGCAAGTATTCTATCTGGAATTTTTTGGTAAAGAAATAACTGATTTCAGGATAAGTCATTTTTATTGTAGTGTTAGTTATCTTTCTTTCCTGTAGTATCACTTCACCATTTATTTGTAAAAATAATTAAGGAGTGTATACCATCAAATTAATATTTGGGGATTAATAAAGCACTCTCGTTTGGATGATTATGGATAAAGGAATTAGCTATGCTTAAGGCTCATTTTAACTAAAACTATTACCTAAATAGGCATACTACTACAAAAGTATAACATCCTACTTAGGCATTAAAATTGATAATGCACTATAAATAAGTATATAAATATAGATTTAATAGTGCTGTAACAATCTTTGATTAAAGGTTAATATTCAAAGCCTCTTGCAACTGTTTTGCTTTCGCCACCGCTGTTGACTTTAATTTTGATGAAGCTATTTCGTGCAGACCTTCCCATTTAGCATCTTTGATGTAACCACGCAATGCAGCTTCTTTCAAATAAGCGGCATACTGTAACGATATATCTAAAATACGATTTGTCCAGACTGGTATTTTTTCTCCTCGGCTAACGAGATTACCAACAAAACGAACACATTCAATTAAGATAGGCCAAAGTAACGGTAAAAATTTAATTTCTTTTTCTAGTGACCTAATAAGTTTTGCAGGACTTACAATGGGATTTTTTAAAAATAGTAAAATTGCTCTACGAACAGTTTCTTCATCAATGCGACTCGTTAAAACATAATTTTCAGCAAAATAGGCACCCTCGCCATCTTGAGCGAGAAGTCCAATAACAATTATTAATAAAGTATTCGATAATGCTGGTATTTCTGTACTAGACAATGGGCCATCTTCATTTTTTAACCAATTTCGATATTTGCTCACCAGTAAGGCTTTTTTATCATTATCCCAATGCAAATAAACACTTTTCTGGCTATCTGTTGTAAATTTAGGATGTTCCATGGGAGCCGGATATGCTTGACATTGCCCTTCTATTTCTAAATCAAAAAACCAATTTGTTTTTACTATATGAAAAACACGGTCATTAATATCTGGTAGTTTCAATGTAAAAATGAAAGCGGAATTAGATTTGCTTTGCTCAAATAAATCAATTGAGATAATAGCGCCATCATCAAGTACCGGAATGTTTCTTTCTTTTTTAGGCCAAATTTTATCAAAATCAGTTATATTAACTTCATCAGAATTTTTTGATTTAACAGACTTAATGTCTGGTAATTGGGTAATAATATATTTTGCTACACTGATTGCTCGTGAACTACCTGTTTTTTCAGCTAAAGCTCTCAAACCTAAAAGGTCCAGTTGGTTTGGCGACGCGAGTCCATTGGTAACTGCAAACTGAACTTCGGGTAAAAATTCTGCCATAGCATTTACAATTTCATCAGTTCCCACTAGTAATCTCGGTGCATGTACAGATGCTAAAATTAATTCATCTAAAATTGGCCATACAACGGATAAAAGCCCTTGCTGAGCAATATTTGACAGCGTTGCAACTAAGCTCACTAATTTAGAAGGGGTTCTATTTGCCCAATCTAGCAAGAAAACATCAGCAATTCCTGGGATAAGTAAGCCTCTTTCCCATGCCTCATTCACGGCTAAGGCTATATCAGCTATAGCACGAGATGATGCTGAACGCTGTGCTGCAAGAAAATTCATTGCCGCGCCAGCAGTTAACGGTATTTGCCTCCTAGCAATTTGTCTAAAAATGAGACCCTTGACATGTTCCGTTTCATTGAAACAAGAAACACTCAGTCGTATAGCAGCATCACCCCAGAGCGGAAACACTGAAAACGCATTAGTCAAATCACCTAAAGAATCAAATCGTTTAGGGAAATATTGTAATGATGGAGTGGTTGGAATTTTTATATCCCAAAAATATTCCTCATTATAATCTAATAAAACTTCTTTTACAGGGCAATCAAGATAAGCTAAAACTATGTTACCAGCGTTAACAGGCATTTTTTTACCTGATTGTAAAATGACATCAACATTTAACGTTTTTAATAAGTTTAAATTTTTACTACTTTGTGTTTTGGTATCCAAACGAGTTAAAGCTAAAAATATATCCGCTTCAAGTGCATCAATATTATTTTTCTGGTATTTTTCTAGTCGTTTACAAAGATCATCTACTGTAATTGAAAGGTCATTCTTACTGGGAGTTGATAAAATACAAGGCAATTGATCTAAATTTTTGCACACTACATAATTACGAGCATGCAGTACTTCATGTACCATATCTTTCTGATCTGCTCCCCAATAGCCTTCAGGTTCAATTCCTTTCACCCAACAAGCAATCAAATTAAGTAGTACATCAACAGATGTTGGTTTCACCCCCGTCAAACTTGTTCTAGCCGATTGAGGATCGTTATAAGCGATCTTATTTGCAACAGCTAAAAATCTTTCAGCAACAGTATCACAAACAAACTCTCTTCGACTAACCAGTTCACTGGCAAGCTCTGTTAGTGCTTGAGGTGTAACTTCTCCCCAATCAAATTGAGGACATGTCCACAAAGATGGTGTTTTTTGCCAAAGATATTTAATGTCCTGTGTATGACTTTCTTCAATTTGTGCATAATTGAGTTGCCAATGGTAAGCCAATTGACGAGCTAGCTTTGCAATAGATTTATCTTTATCGTCACACCATATCGCCAGCCATGGTGTGAGTTGCGCTACATCACTAGCGGCTTTTCTTGTCATTGCTGTTTTTAAAACTAACTGTTTTGTTGATTTAACCTTTGCTGAGAATGAAGCTATCATTACCTCATTTAAAAGTTCATCATCAACATTCTTTATCAATATAGGCGCAATTTTTGCAATTACATCTGATTCACCTTTGGCAAGTAAAGGAATCAAAACAGCTGTTCTTTCACATAACGTTGTAGTACTTATCCCCAACCCCTCTATTGCACTAATCCAAACCTTTCTATCCCCAGGTCGACTGGCAATATCTAACGCAAAAAAGATAAACTCTATTGCATCGTGTTTTGAGAGCCAACCTTGTTTAACACCTTCGATAAATACAGAAAAGAATGGTCCAGTTGCAGGTACATTGACGGCAATCCCTATTTTAATATGCTCAGAAAATCTGCGTTTTATTTGTTCTTGTGTTGGTAACTCTTGAGTCGATACTGCTCTAGAATAGTCTTCAGCAGGTAATCCCATAGACAAAGCAGCATAAACAGCCCAATCTTTCATATATTCGTAGCTTTCAGGAATAGCTAAATTTAACTGATCAACAAGTTGAACGGCAATATCACCAAATACACTTGAAGAGTGTTCAAATACTCTTCTTCTGGATACGCAAGCTTTGCTGATAAAGTTAGTCGCATATTTTTCACCTTTATCCTTAATAATAGGCAGTAATAAGGGCCTATCAGCAAAATAAGCAAACTCTAGAGCACGGGTGATAGAAACGCCAATCCTAATGGCATACAATGTGATATGTTTGAGATTGCATTCAATATATCCTTCATTGCTGTAATCGCTGTTTGCCTCTCTTTTAATAAGACGCTCCCAGTCTCCATTTTTTAGACCATTCAGCGCTATTTTTTGTTGTTCTTTTGTTCCTAGTGGTTGCTGTAATATGGTATCTATAGTTACTTTTTCCCATCCCAAAGAGTTAAAAATAGCGACGGCTTCTTCAAGCTTAGAGTTCATAAATACCTTCCTTGATTTGTACAGCTAAAACGTGCTTACAAGGGCCTTTTTTCTGTTGATTTTTAAGATACCAAGTACATGTACATTGTGGATTGCAATTCAGTTGATTTATAGGAATAGACACACGATAACTATCATCTGTAGAATTGACTATCCATGTCATCTCATCAATTTTTTCGATCCGATCAACTAATTTATGCGCACCAATAAGCCGTGGGTTATCTTTTAAAACTCGGTTCGGATCTTCTGGTAACTCGCGATGAAAATAAGAACCTTCATATGCATCAAACCCAAGTTTTCCAGAAACGGCAAGATAAGCAAGTGCGCGCTCAATACGATAAGCCTCTAATGCTGAAGCATTTGACAATTGTTCTTTATTAATAAGCGCATCAAACTGTAAAAGATCATTCACTATTTTTGAATCTTTTTGTTCTGCTGATGAAACTAAAGAGGTTAACAATGCTCCTTCACCAGAATATCCTTGCCATGCTTCAGCTGTTAAGCTAAGTGTTAAACGAGCACCCAAAAGGCTTACTTCAATCATGCATGGCCCCTGCTCGTTATTTTGCAAACAGTAAAAGGTTAAACTTTTAATATTAGTTATTAGGCGCTTAAGTGCATTGAGACGATGCAAGCCAGATATATAAACACTATGCGTATCGCTTCTAGACATTAATTTAATACCTGAACGCGATAATACAAGCCAACCAGATCGATTTTTACTCGTTACATTAGGTAGAGTACTCACAAACATTTGTGCTTGAGTTCCTTTTATTGTAAAAACTGGCTTCATGTTTTTATGAATTTCAGCGATATTGCCTAAAGCTCTTATCCATCGATTAGGCATTTGAACTGGCCGTTGTAATATGATTTTTGCTAACCCATTGAGATGATTTACTTTATCCTCTATATGCCGTGTTGCTAACCCTCGATCACCTATATTTAAATGAAGTCTGTCTTTACTATTAACCTTAGCAAGCGCTTGTCTTAAACCAATACCAATATCAACATTAGTAGTACCTCGATGAATCTCTCCATCAAGGCCGTCTCTTAATAAATCTAAACGTGCATATACCCCATTACAGGCAGAAAAACACTCTGCTCTTACACGATCACCTTGCGCTGAAAGTACCGGATCTTTTTGAAACTCAGGCTTATACTGGAAATAGTTCGTAGAGGTAATGTCTGCTAATACAAGCAATCCTCTTGCAATAATTTGCGGGTAAAGCGAAAAACCAGAAAAAAATACCGGGTGATGAACAATACCGGTTGGCGTCAAAGCAGGCGAAAGCGCTAAAGCTAGTGCTCCATCAGTAAAATTTGATTGCTGAAAAAAAGCTCGCACGGTTTTTCCTAAATAAAAAATTTAAACAAATACTAAAATAGAACCAATGCTACATATGATATCTGTTACGATTATATAGTTTATTGATAATTAGTTTATCAAAAACCAACAAAAAAGTGAGTTTTTTTAAAGGGAAACATTGCTTTTAGCATCTATTTATTAGAAGATTATTTATATTAGAATTTTTATGAAAAATATCTATTTTTAACTCTTATTTACCAATTTTATTGGCAATATTGAACGCCAAATATTTGTACAATAACCAAATTAAAATGCAATAAACAACGATCTTTACTGAAATGCATACTTAGATTATTTGTTGCATATAAAAATATAGGAATAGAACACATGAAAGAACTATTAAAAAAAATCACTATATTATCTTTGTTGTTTGCCACCCCATTATTTGCCAACCCAACTACTGAAAACATATCCATATTTAAAAAACAGAAGGAAGTTTTAAATGATGGAATAGAATATTTAACTTACTCAGCAGATATTGATGATGGTCGCTTTGTATTTATTGTTAATAATTATTCTGATAAAAACGATTATTCCAGAGAAGCGGTTGCGAGATATATCGTCGGTAACAATATTTATCGTGTAGTTTTAGTTGAGTTTTGTGTCGACGAAACTGATCTATGTGGTGAATTACCTACATTATTAACCCCGGTAGAAAAATTTGCTGATACTTTCTATCATGGTGAAGATCCTACAAATTACATTTGGAAGATCACTTACGTCAAAAATGATAAATTAGTCACTATTGAAGAATTTTCTACAATACCTAAAGTAGGTGATTTGAATGATTTTGTTGGTAAAATTCCGTCAGAGGAAGATGAAGAGGAAGGTATGGACTCTTCTATAAAGTATAATGAACAAGATATTAATTATAAACCATACATTCTAGATTGGGGCTATGGACCAAAAGTCAAACCATAATATAGAAAGATAATTTCATTTTAAACTGTTCAAATGTATCAACAAGGAGATAATCTTTAATAAGACAATTAATTCCCTCAAAAGAAAAGTTAAAATAGTTAGTAAACAGATAATTTATTATGCTTAATGTTTGACTTTTATTAAGTACTATATTACTTTAGCTAGTAATAAGTTTGTATACAAACATATAATGATATTTTATTGGGATTTTTTAAAATAAAAAAACAAAAAATTAATGTGTTATATAAAAAATCACTCAGCCTTCATTTTTTCTTCGTTTCTACATTGTCTTTATAAACAATTCAAAAACAAATGAATATAAAAAGTAGTTTTGTCAATCTATCTTCATTATACCATTTTGAATTAACTAATCTGTCAATATAATTTTTAATATTCAATATTATCAATATTAATTCTGTCAGAGCATTGCTTTGCACTTTTTTGCCAGCCAGAGTTTCACTAGCTAATTCAACATATATAATATTTTGTAAGCTTAATTACAAATACTTAAATGGTCATGATTTTATTTTCTGTAAATTCATGGTTTGACGGTTTTTCAAATAATATAGAAACATCTTCATAAATTTTGAAATTTTCTAAGCCAGCTATTTATATGCAAAATTGTTGAAAATTTAGTTAAAACTAACGAAATATTTTCACATATAAATGAAACCATGTAAAATACCACATATAGTAATAAAAAATAAAAAATATCCCATATATTGGGTTAAATAAAGGAAATATATAAATGAAAGAAGAACGGTTTCAAATTTTATCTTTGTCTGGCGGTGGTATCAGAGGACTATATACGATTTCTGTTTTAGCAACTATTGAACACATCTTATCGAAGAAAAATAATGATGATAACTATAATATAGCTCGACATTTTGATCTTATTAGTGGTACTTCTATAGGTGGTATTCTTGCACTTGGCCTTGCTTCTGGAATTAATGCAAGAGAATTACAAAAAATCATAGATAAACACCGCCTTGAAATATTTCCTCAAAATAATATTAAAAATATTCCTTTTTTGGGAAGTTTTCTAAATTATCTTAAGCTAGCCTTTTGTTCTTTGTATCAATCAGAACCATTAAAAAAAGTTTTAATGGATACTTTTGGAGATAAAATAATTAAAGATTTAAATGTGAAAGTTGTAATTCCGTCTGTAAATGCAACAACAGGTTTACCTAAAGTATACAAAACACCACATTGTACCCAGTTTGTTACTGATCAACAACTATCACTAGTAGATGTTGGAATGGCAACAAGTGCTGCTCCAACTTATTTTAATCCGCATTTACTTAATAATTGTGTAATGGTTGATGGTGGATTAATTGCGAATAGCCCTTCTTTTATCGCTTATCATGAAGCCACTAATTTTTTAGATGTTCAAAAAGAAAATATTTATTTATTATCAATTGGAACAATGGGAGTTCAAGAGACTTTAAATTCAGATCGTTTTTTGTCATCTAAATGGGGATATCTAACTGGATGGGGAATGGGTAGTAAACTCGTAAATTTAACTTTGAGTACAAATGAAAGTTTGCATAACTTTGTAACTAAACATTTATTAAAGGAAAGATTTGTGGAGTTAGATGATCATAACACACCTAATCAAAGTAATAGTATTACTTTAGATAATGCAAATGATAAAGCGGCACAAATGCTTAAAGGACGTGGTTACGATAAAGGTCAATCAGCATTAGGAGATCAAAATGTTATGGCTTTTTTTTATAATTATCCAAAAACAGAAACTAATTTTTATAAAGGTACAATGTAATGAAATTTAATGCAACAGAGCTGTTAAAATCTTCGGAAGGATTTATCCCAAAGATAACCCCAAATTCAAATGACACTAAATATCTCAAGCAAGCCAGAAAACTAATTAGGGATTCGATAAAACAAACATTTGATTTAATATCTAACGCATTAAATCAAGATCATTTAGGAAAGTGGCTTATAAATGAGGAAAGTATTCCATATTGTTATATAGAAGCAATTCGTAAATTACAAACAGATCAAAAAGAAGCTCTTAAAAAAGTTCAACCCAAATTTTTGAGTCAAGGATCCTTTGTATATAAAACAATGAATACTCCTTGTCATCAACCACCACAACAAATAGATCTTGATGATGGAGTTTATTTACCAATAGATATGATGAGAGATGGACCTATCATTGGTAAAAATCTATTTTTTATTATCATTGATAATACATTAAATCAGTTAGCTAAAAAAAATGATTGGAGATTTATTGGTGACAAACCAACTTGTTCAAGATTAGTAATAAGAAAAGATATGCATATTGATGTCCCTCTGTATGCTATCCCCAGAGAAAAGTATCAAGCTATCTTAAATGAAATTAACGAGTCTGGAATCGTATTAGAATCAATTGATTATTATAAAGAAATATCTAAAAAATATCTTGACAAAGATGAGGTTTACTTAGCTATGAGAAACGAAGAACATTGGGTTAAATCAGACCCTTCACAAATTAGTATTTGGTTTCAAAAAGCTGTCTATGAACATGGAGAGATTTTACGTCGTACATGTAGATATTTAAAAGCATGGAGAGATCATGTATTTAAAAATGGTGGGCCATCGTCAATTACTTTAATGGCTTGTGCTGTTAATACATTTGATAACACAGCTCATGAATTTAAAAATGATAGTGAAGCATTTTTTTTCTGCGCACAAAATTTACATGACCAATTAAGAAGCCGCGTTGATAGCCCTGTTGACAAAGAAGAAGCGCCTTTATTCCCTAGAAAACAAATGAGTGAAGAGGAAATCAAGAAAATAATTGATAAGTCTGAAGAGTTTGCTAGACTAGTTAAACTAAGTTTACTAACTGCGGATAGAAAAGAAACCGTTATAAAATATTTAAGAGATATTTTTGGTGATAGGCTTCCTAATAGGATAGATTTAATATCAGAGGAACCCGTTCATTCTGTACTATTAAAACCTGCAATTCCTCAAGCACAAGAAATCGTGCCTAACATAAAGGCTGGATAATGAGTTTTACAAGTGAAATTCGCCAGACATTTTTAGCATATAATTTTAAAGCTGAGCGAAAACCACCTAAATATGAAGTTAGTTATTGGCGTGAATTTGACACTAAACTCGGTATTTTTAGAATTGGTTTCAGTAATATTCATACAGATATGTCGCAATTACCCGAGGCATATCTTTTGGCTTTACCTGAACATTTAAAAAAAATTAGGCTCCCCCATCTTAATGCCAATAAATCTATTTGCTATTTAGATCCTGAAACAACCAATTTAAATCCTATAGATGCAAAAAGAGCAATAGCTACTTGTATTCAATTAATAGAACGTATTATTGGACTTTGGGTTTCCGGAGATTATAAAGAAGAAATTGAAGCAGAGTTTTCATCATACTGGGAACATGAAAATTTTTCTTTTATTATGACTGATGACCCTATTGGAATAGCCGCTAACTATAAAAGAACAAATTTAGATGGTAACGAAATTTTAGAAACAGTGATAGCTAAAGATATTACAGAAGCTCAACAATGGGCAAAGTTTCGAGGAGCCAAATCAATATTAAAAGATTATCTAGCCATAATAGTTTATATACGAAAGAGTTTATATGTTCCTTATGAGACAATATGGCCACCTCAATCTTTTAAAGATTTTTTGCATTGGTTGGATACAATAGATCGCAATGCTTTACAAAATTTGATTCATAAAATAGCTAATAATATAAAAAAACAACATGATATTTTTATTGTCTTACGTAAAGACAATGAGAGTATCGGCATAAAAATCTTATTATCCAATGCCGCAAAAAAAATGTTTGAAAGGATAAAAAGGAAAAGGAAACAAAAAGGGCAACCTCTTTTTAAATTACAGAATGTTATTAATGTATTATCTGGAATGTATTTTATTGAGAAATTCACTAGAGTAGAAGTAGCTGATGTTTCCCCTGACTTTCTATTTCAACGAAATTCACTAGATGATATTTCTTTAAAAAATAAAAAAATAGCTCTCATTGGATGTGGTACTATTGGCGGCTACTCTGCTCATTCATTAATACAATGTGGTGCCGGTAGTGGTAATGGAAGTTTACACTTATTTGATGATGATATTCTTACATCAGGAAATTTAGGTCGTCATATTCTTGGAGTTAAATATCTAAAAGAAATAAAATCAAAAGCATTAAAACATTATTTAGAAGAACAAGGTTTCTCTATTGAAATATATCATCATCCAGCTAAATTTACTAAAAATGATATGACTAAAAAATGGGATATAATTATTGATGTAACAGGCGATGAAACATTTTCTTTGTTATTGGCGTACTGGTTTAGAACAGATCGAATAAACTATCCTTGCAGTATTATTCATGGATGGATAGATGCTTATGGTAAAGCTGTCAGAATATTAAAAGATAATAAAGAAGGTGGCTGTTATGGATGTCTATTTACTTACCAAAATCAAGAAAGAAAAGAACGGTTTCCTCTATTTGGAAAAAATAATATACCTGAACATAATCTAAAATTTAAAAGGAAATGTGGCAAAACATATATGCCTTTCAATAGCCAACCTAGTTTAACTCTAGCAGGAATGATACAAACAATGACTCTTTCTGTAATAAACAAGGATAGTTCAAATTTTTGCCAACAAAGTTTGACTACTGATGTAAGACAATATAAAGCTAAAAAATTGACATTCTCAAAAAACTGCCCTATATGTCAAAAATAGCTTATAAATTAGATAAGAATAAAATTGTTTTGATTGAGCAATCAGTACTCGATATCATTGCTACAAAAAAACAAAATAAGATAAATATTCCCGAGTCCGGAGGAGTTCTTATTGGTCAATATAGAGAAAAACATATGTATATTTTTGATTTAACTACGCCTAGAAAGCCAGATGTACAAAAAAGAACTTTCTTCAATAGATGTAGTCCTCACCATAATAATTATGTACAAAAATGTTGGGCTAATTCAGGCAAAACACAAGTATGGATAGGTGAATGGCATACACATCCGGAAAATATTCCCTCTCCATCAACTCTAGATATTTCCTTATGGAAAAATTGTTTACCAAATAGAAATATGATTTTAATCATACAAGGAATTACTGATATTTGGTTAGGTTATTGGAATGGTCATACAATTAACAAATTGAATAATTATTTGATATACTAACTAAAATTTATTTTTCCTCATTAAACTTGAATGTTTTTTTATTTCCTTTATCCTTAACTTCGTTCTTATAAATACTAAAAAGTTTATTATTTAGAGATACAATACCTTTTTAGTAATAAATAACGTTCCTGACTTTCAGTTATCTGTATCAAAATTTAATCTCATAGATAAAAATATTTAATGGATATTACATTTTCCTACAGTTTACTCACTGTTACCTTGTTTATACTCATTTGCAATAGTCAATTTTATTCTCCTTTCAAATTCGGGAAAAGAACCTTTGATAAAAAAAATAATTTTTCCATAATATTTTTTATTTACTACAAATGAATAAAACAATTAGAAAAGACTACTTTATTGCTGATAAAAATATAATTTCAATAAATTAAATATCATTATGACTTTCATTTCAGTAAATAACTTAGTATTCTCGCAAGCTGTTTATGTGAATAGTGAGTGAGTTCTTTTTCATCTAATGTGATAACACCAGATGTTGCGGCAATTTGCTTGGCTAATAATTTAATAAATGTCGATTTGCCAGAGCCGTTATGACCAACAATACCATAGACAAGCCCAGGTTGAAATTGAGTCGTTACATGATTAACAACAAGGGTATCTTGAATTTGGTATTCAATATCTTGAGCAATAAGCATACTAATTTAATTATCCATCCAATTACACTATAAAGTTATCCTATCTACCTATTCTGATCCTATTTTCCCATTGTTCGGCTTGCATAGAATGCATTTAAAAATGCCAATACTATTGAGCCGATTACAACTGGAAAATAACCAAATTTTTGTGCAAGATAATAACTCAGTGATATCACGATAAATCCACATATAAAACTTGGTGCCGATTGAGCATTACAGGCAGTAGAACGTGCCTGTGAACTATCTGAGTTGTCCATTATGATGGCAGTAATCGCAATAGACATTAAAGGTAAACTAAAGAAGTAAAGAAAACAGGCTAAATAGACATTAAAAATATTAACATAACCTAACGAGATCGGGATGAATGCAAGTAAAGCAAACGCCTGAAAAAGTAATGAATAGGTTAAACTTTGTTTCCTAGATAATCGCTTGAGGATTTTTGCAACTAATATAACCGCCACTAAGCTAACAATAGATCCAAATACTTTTAATAAAATAGCAATATCTGATAATGCCCAACCATCATCGACAAGTATTGGTGATAATAGATTATAAGCCGGTAGGAAACTAAACGGCATAAGTATCAAAATAATTAACCAATTAATTCTACCTTTCCAGATGATAATCAGATCTTTCCAATATTTAGGATCCATATTTTCATATGTTGGCTTATTTTGACAGTAACGGTACTCTTCAAAAAAGAAAAGTTGAATTAATGTAAATCCAATTAAAATAGCAATTAATAATAAACAACCCATCCAACCAATATAGGCATAAAGTAGTAAAATTACTCCGCCGCCTAAAATATTCCCTATCATAGAACCACTGGTTTTGATACTTGAAATTAGATAACGTTGCTGAGCTAAAAAAATATTACAGGCTAATCCTGATATGGCTAATTCTTGAGTTGCAGTCATGGTCGAAAAAATAAAAATGATGGGTAAAATGATATAAAACTGTTGTATAGGATCTAAAAAAGCTATAAATATTAAGCATACTAACATTAGCGTTAAAGAGATAAATAACCAATTGCGATAATGAGATATCCGTCTTTTTAAATATTTATCAATAACAGGTGCCCATAAAATTTTTAAACCAATTGGTAACATCATTAAAGGAATAAGACTTAACTGGTCTAACTCCATGCCATCTTTTCTTAGGATTAAAGCTAAGGCGATAGTCAAAAAGCCAATACCAACATATTCTGTAATATAAAGACTTACAAATAATAACCATACATTGTTAGGTAATTTAATTGTTGCTTTGTCATTCATTTACTAATTTTCCTTTTGCAGTACCTATTTTGTGGTCATAATATTTTCATTAATATCATTCTTTAATAGTACAAATATATTTTAATAACCCTTTACCACTCATAATTCGGTAAATTTAAAACAATCAGTTTTGTAAAACAAAAACAAATTTATATCCTTTATGCATCTAATATTTAACTGATTTATCAATAGTTTATTTGTGCAGAAATACCTACTTGTCGTGGTTGTTGATAAGTACTATATCGAGAAGATGAAGACATCAGGCTTATTTTGTCATGAGAATTGAAAACATTATCAGCATAAAGCATGATTCGACCTTGTTTGAAGTTATAAGCTAAGTAAGCATTTGCTTGGTAATAACTATCAATTTTAGATGTCCTATTATTTGATGCATCAGTATAGTAACTATCCACAAACGATGCATTTAATCCGGTTTCCAATCCATATGGTAGGTTATAGTAACCGCCTAGATTAAATGTATAGCCAGGAGCACGCGTTAGCTTATTGCCGTTATAACTTTTACTGTCGCTGTATTTTTCTATTTTGGTTTTAAGTAAGCCCAAACCGGAGGTTAAATTTAAATTTTGTGTTGTTTGCCACTCAACATTAAATTCAGCACCATAAGTTATCGCTTTATCGGCATTAGCAATAGTTATTCCTAGTGGATGAGTATACTCAATTTGCATATCTTTATAGTCGTTATAAAAAATATTGGTATTGATTTTTAGGCGCTTATCGTCTGAAAGCCAGCGGTGATAAAGTTCATAGTTCCAAAGATATTCAGTACCATAATTGTATGTTAAAAAAGGATAGGTAAATGTAATTCCAGCCCCTCCTGGATTATAACCACGAGCAATTTTAGCACCAATACGCTGATCATCACTGATTAGATAAGCGATATCAAATTTCGGTAAGAAAACATTTGTTTTATTATCATAATCTAAAGTAAATAAGCTACCACCTTTACGGGTATGTTTTTCTTGCTCATAACGAGCTGATAGATTAACTTCGATAACATCAATTGGTTTAAAGGTAAATTCCCCTAAAACCGCTTTAGTCTTAGTAACATCATGATAACGGTTGCGAACCCCTAATAAAATACTGTCATCTTGTGGTGACTGAAAATAAAATAGACCCAATAAACCTTTGTATGTACCATTGTTGTATCTTAAAATTGGCTGAACTTGCCATTTGTGCCCCTCAACTCTTGATGGTGCTCCAGAAGGCAGAGAAAAACGGTCATGAATATAATTTGAATAAACAACTTTATTTTCAAATTCCCATGTATCATTAAATTGATAACCTGAATCCCAAATTGTGCTTGAAGTCCGAATTTTGAATACAGAGCGATAGGTATCATAATTTGTTGTTGGTTTAAACTCACCCTGAGGATTTCGTGAATCTACATGTTTAAAGGTTAAACGGCTATAAAAATCTGGCACAGCTGAAGGTAACCAAAGCAATTTAGCCTTAGTTGTGGTGGCTTTAAATTTCCTTGAATCACCTGCTGGATGATAATTTGCTAAATGTTCATAAGATTTACGACTTTGATCATCTACCGTAAAACGAAAGAGTAATTGCTCATCAACTAATGGACCAGACAGCATGGCAGCAAATTGGCGTTTATTTTGATTACCATAATCCGTTTTTGCTGCTGCTTCAAATTTATTGATGGGATCATTACTTTGCATAACAATAGCGCCAGCTATAGAATTACGTCCTTGAGCATAACTTTGTGGCCCGCGAAAAACTTCAATTTGCTTGATATCCCATAGCGATTTAGTTGCGAATGCTAATTCATTATAATTAGAATTATCACCATCAACTTGTACATTAACTCTAGGGCGAGCACCTGCTAAAAAAGATATTGCACCATGAGCTGATGAGCCCTCAACACCCCGAATTGTGGGTAATTCATTGCCTAATCCGGTTTCTAATATATTGGAAGTTTGTTTAAGTACAGTTGTTAAAGAGTAAAGATCGGGACGTCTTTCGATATCCTTAATTGTTATGACATTTAAACTTGAACTGGTTTGTAATTCACTACGTTGTACTCCTTCACCTGTGACAGTGATTGTTTCTAATTTATCTTTTTCATTATCTTCCTTAATATCTTTAATATTACTTTCAGCTAGCACAATAGAACTGTAACAGCTCATAAGGCACAAACTAAATAGATTAAATTTTACAGCTAATTTTTTCATCCGAACACACCTCAATTGATAATGATTTTCATTTGCGATCATATAGATTAGAAAATAAGCTGTCAAATAGCTGTTTTAAAAAAATCAATATTATTAAATTAACTTGATTTTATTCAGAAGGAATAACTAAAATTTATAATCAAGTTAAATGATATATAAAATAAAAAACCCTAGTTAAACTAGGGTTTGATATGTAGATAGATGAATAAATCTAAGTGATTAACTATTTTTTCTTCGCTTTTCCTTGATACTCAGCATAATACTCTTGAGCAAGTTTTCGCATTGATAAGCCAATCGCTGCATATTGATATTCATTTAAGTTGGCTAATGAAGCTCGAGCCGAAGGATGCTGTACAGCAAATCCTTTACCAGGTAATAAAACAACCCCTGCTTCATCGGCAATTCTAAATAACATCTCAGATGGATTCTTATTTTTTAAGATCCATTTAGCAAATTTGTCATCATAAAGCTCACGACAAATATGTTCTAGATCAATTAAGGTATAGTAATCAACACTGTTTTCATCAGTATGATGCGCAAGCCCTAAATGTTGATATAACGAAGCCGCTCGACGACGGATCAATGATTTTAATGCAGCTTTATAACTTTGATCGGTATCCATCATCTCACACAAGGCAAATAACACCATTTGTACTTGTTGTGGAGTTGAAAGCCCAGCAGTATGATTTAACGCCACTGCACGGCTGTCGGCCACTAAACGATCAATAAATTTTAGATTTTCAGGATCAGTTACAATAGAACTATAGCGTTTATTTAAAATCTGTCTCGTTTTGGTTGGTAATGCCTTAATTTTTTTATCGAATATATTATCACGTGCTGTTGCAATAACACCTAAACGCCAACCAGTTGCACCAAAGTATTTAGAAAATGAATAAACTAAAATGGTATTTTTTGGACAAATAGCAAACAAGGATTGGAAGTTATCAGCAAATGTGCCATAAACATCATCAGTTAAAATAATTAAATCCGGACGTTTTTTCACAATATCAGCAATGATCTGCAAGCTTTTATCATCAATTTTTACTGATGGTGGGTTTGATGGGTTAACTAAATAGAAAGCTTTAATAGTAGGATCTTCTAATTTACGTAATTCAGCTTCTGGATATTGCCAATTCGTATCCGGATCAGAATTAACTAATACTTCTACTAATTGATAATCATTAAGCTCTGGAATTTCTAAATATGGTGTAAAAATCGGTGCGCCAATGGCAATTTTGTCACCTTTTTGGATTAAGTTATTTTCTTTCATAGAATTGAAAATATAGGCCATTGCCGCTGTACCACCTTCAACGGCAAACAGATCCAAATCATCACGTCTTAGATATTGTGCCCCCATTTGAGTAAGCACATATGCTTTAACTACCTCTTCACTATAACGCAGCATTCTGTCTGGAACAGGGTAATTACAGCCTAAAATACCTTCCACCATCTCTTGTAAGAATGCATTTTCATCTAAGCCTAGCTGATCGCGAATATAAGAAAATGCTTTACCTAAAAATGACACCCCAGGTGTTTGATAATTTTGACGAACAAAATGTTCAAAACGACCAGTTAAACCAGCCTTAATTGGCATGCCACCAACACCTTCATTCATATATGAAAAAGACATTTCAGATTCTTGTAGCGCAAACACACCTAGTTGAAAAAATGCTTGTCGTGGCCATGTTGCCAAAAAATTAGGATTACCACGCCCCGCATTTAACATCACACGGTCAGTATGGCTTTGTGCTAGTTTAATTAAATTATCTTTCAATTCAAAAGGACTTAAATTCGCATATTTTGCATATTCATTATTACTTTTCATAACCATGTATCCTTAATTTGAGATGTCAATTAAACAAAAGCAACAACTAATGGTCCTAATAACGTTAGGAAAACATTAGCTAAAGCATAGGTAATAGCAAAAGAATTGGTAGGAGTTGAGTTACCCGCTTTATTAAGTACTTCACCAAAAGCAGGATTCGCACTGCGAGAGCCAGCTAAAGCCCCGGCAAATACAGCCGAATTTTTATAACCTAGCACATACTTACCAAAATAAATACCAAGTAACATCGGCAATAAAGTCACCACAACACCGATTAAGAATAATGAAAGACCTTGATCTTTAATCGTATTAATGGCTTGTAAACCTGAGCTTAGCCCAACCACGGCTACGAAGCCAGCTAGACCAAAGTCTTTAAGTAATTGCACTGCTCCAGTTGGAATATTTCCAACTGTTTGATGTAAGGAGCGATACCAACCAAACAATAATCCTGATAATAATGCACCACCACCTGCACCTAAAGTAATTGGAATATCACTGACTCTGATCACAATAAGACCAATTATAAGTCCAACAACAAGACCTAACCCATGGAATATCCAGTCAGTTTTTTCACTTTTGGTAATCGGCGCACCAATTCTGTCAACCACACGCCTTAAATCACCATCGGTACCATAAATGGTAATAACATCACCTAACTTAAATACCATATCATTATTTAATGGCAATGGTTGTCCATCACGATGAACAGCAATTAAATAAATACCATGCTTTAACTTCATCACTTCATCAGAGGAAAGCACTTGCGTTAAATTTTGACCGACATATCGAGTATTACGCATTTCAACATCTTGGGTATTCATCACCACATCCATACCCTGTGCTGAATTCACTTCTTCACCCAATAAATCAGTTGCAGCAATCATGGCATCACGATGACCAACAACTAAAATAATATCTTTGGCTTTTAATAAAGTTTCTGGTGCAGCTTCAATAATACGATTGCCACGTTTGATTCGCTCAATACTAATACCATTAATCACCTTTTCTAAACTTTCAACGGTTTGATTAACCTTATTAGTAATACGATATAAACGACCAGTTACATCAGATAAAGCAAAGTTTTGACCACTACCTAATAAAAGTGAGCCATGTAATTGTTCTGCTTCGGCCTTAATTGCATCGTCGTTAATTTCTCGCCCCATAATTTTCGGCAAAATGTTAACACAGACAATAATCGCGCCCAGTGAACCAAATATATAAGTCACTGCATAACCAATGGTTACATTACTTTGTAATCGGCTTAACTCTTCTGGGCTTAAGCCTAGCTGAGTTAGCGCATCAGATGCCGTACCCATAATGGCAGATTGTGTTAATCCTCCTGCAGCTAAACCAGCAGCAAGACCTTTATCTAAATGGAATAATTTGGCTAACACAACTACCGTTACAAAACCAGCAACAGCAATAAATAGCGCTAAAAAGATTTCACGTAGAGTTTTAACTCCTAATGAACGGAAGAATTGTGGTCCACTTTCGAACCCGACTGCATAAATAAATAGAGCGAAAAGCACAGCTTTAACGCCAGCATCGACAGTAACACCAAATACACTTAATGCCACTGCTACCAATAATGAACCAGCAACACCACCTAATTGAAATTTACCAATTCGAATTCCACCAATCAAATACCCTAAGCTTAAAGAGAGAAATAAAAGTATTTCGGGTGAATGCTTAAGTCCATCTAAAATCCAATTTGAAAGCCATTGAAACATAATAATTGTCCTCAAGTGCTAAGATTTATGAAATAGAAAAAGATAGAAAAGAAAAGATTGGAACTTGAATAATATTCATACTAATTTATGAATATGGATATATTTTAAACTTCAATACCAAGAATAGATAGTTAATTTTAACGATTAATATTATTGTCAGTAAATAACATTATATTGTCTAAAGTAGTGAATGGAAAAATATAATATCAATAATGAATTGAACATAAAAAAGTTCAGGAAAATTTTGTGATTAGTGGTAAATAGTATCAATTCGATAATTACTTAGTAGCAATAATACCCCCCCTCTCCTCAACTTTTTTAACTTCTTATTAACAGATAAAAAAATAGCGCTATACAGCGCTATTTTATTCATTAGTCTTCTAACTATTTTTTTTCTCTTTCAATAGCTCGGTAACCAATATCATGACGATAGTAACAACCATGCCAATAGATATTTTTAAGTTGTTCATAAGCATTTTTTTGAGCATCTGATACCGAGTTACCTAATGCAGTGACACAAAGAACTCGCCCACCATTAGTATATACTTGTCCATTTTCTAAGCTAGTTCCGGCATGAAAGATTTTACAATTTTGATTAGTTTCAGAAGATAAGCCTAAAATGACATCTTTAGTATTGTAATCACCAGGATATCCACCAGCAGCAAGAACTACCCCTAAAGAAGGCCTTGGGTCCCATTGTGATTTAACTGTGTTTAATTTACCTTCTACGGCAGCTAAACAGAGTTCAACCAGATCAGATTGCATTCGCATCATGATTGGTTGGGTTTCAGGATCACCAAATCGACAGTTAAATTCAATAACTTTTGGATTACCTTGTTTATCTATCATTAAACCAGCATAAAGAAAGCCGACATACACATTACCTTCTTGTGCCATGCCATTAACTGTTGGATAGATGATTTGTTCCATCACTTTAGTAAATACATCATCAGTTACCACTGGCGCTGGTGAATATGCACCCATTCCACCAGTATTAAGACCTGTATCCCCATCGCCCACTCGTTTATGATCTTGACTGGTTGCCATTGGTTCAACATGTTCACCATCAACCATAACAATAAAACTGGCTTCCTCACCATCAAGAAACTCTTCAATGACAACTCGATGACCTGCATCACCAAAGGCATTACCAGCCAACATATCATGTACAGCATCTTCGGCTTCTTTTAGCGTCATAGCGACAATTACGCCTTTGCCAGCAGCTAACCCATCGGCTTTTATTACAATTGGCGCACCTTTTTGACGAATATATGCAATAGCAGGCTCAATTTCGGTAAAATTCTGGTATTCAGCCGTTGGGATATTGTGACGAGCTAAGAAGTCTTTAGTAAAAGCTTTTGATCCCTCTAACTGAGCAGCAGCTTTAGATGGGCCAAAAATTTTCAATCCAGCTTTTTGAAAACTGTCAACAATACCGATTACTAATGGCGCCTCTGGTCCGACTATGGTTAAGTCTATTTGTTGCTCCTGTGCAAAATTTAATAGTCCGGCAATGTCGGTTGCTTTTATATTGATGTTTTCTAAATCTGCTTCAAGTGCGGTACCTGCATTACCCGGCGCAACAAATACTTTGGTCACTAATGGTGATTGTGCTGCTTTCCATGCTAAGGCATGTTCACGCCCACCATTACCGATAACTAAAACTTTCATACAAGGTCCTTTCAATACTTTTAAAGATTAATGCCTAAAATGACGCATATTGGTAAAAATCATCGCAATATTATGCTCGTTTGCGGCTTGAATCACTTCATCATCACGAATCGATCCACCCGGTTGAATAACGCAAGTAACGCCCACCGCAGCGGCTGCATCTACGCCATCTCTAAATGGAAAGAATGCATCAGAAGCAACTACTGAACCAGCAACTTCTAGGTTCTCATCTTTTGCTTTAATACCGGCAATTTTCGCTGAATAAACACGGCTCATTTGCCCTGCACCAATACCAATTGTCATATTATCTTTGGCATAAACAATGGCGTTAGATTTAACAAATTTTGCTACCTTCCAGCAAAATAGTGCATCGGATAGTTCTTTTTCAGTTGGTTGACGTTTGGTAACAACTTTTAACTGATCTTTAGTGACCATACCTAAATCTCTTTCTTGTACAAGAACCCCACCATTAACACGTTTAAAATCTAAACTAGTTGTAGAATTACTCGACCAACTACCACATTCAAGTACACGAACATTCTTTTTAGTTTGTGTGATAGCTAAAGCATCTTGGTCAATTGAAGGTGCAATAATCACTTCAACAAATTGTTTATCGACAATAGTTTGAGCGGTCTTAGCATCTAAAGGTCGATTAAAAGCAATAATGCCACCAAATGCAGAGGTTGGGTCAGTTTTAAAAGCATTTAAATATGCAGTTAAAATATTATCACTCACTGCAACACCACATGGATTGGCGTGTTTAACAATTACGCAAGCAGGTTCATCAAAGGATTTTACACATTCCAATGCGGCATCAGTATCGGCAATATTATTATAAGATAATTCCTTACCTTGTAACTGTTTAGCAGTTGCAATAGAGGCTTGCTCAAGCTGTTCTTCAACATAAAATGCAGCTTGTTGATGAGCATTTTCACCATATCGCATATCTTGTTTTTTAATAAACTGCAGATTTAAAGTTCGAGGAAACTCTCCAGCAGGCTTATCAGTGTCGCCATAATATGGTGGGACAAGTTTACCAAAATAGTTAGCAATCATACCGTCATATTGAGCAGTATGTTCAAAAGCTTTTATTGCTAGACTAAAACGATATTTAAAAGAGAGGCAATTTTGTTGGTTATCCAACATATCAATGATTGTGTTATAGTCCTGACAATCAACCACAATCGCAACATCTTTATTATTTTTGGCGGCAGAACGTACCATGGTTGGCCCACCAATATCGATATTTTCTATCGCATCTTCTAAACTACAATTTGGATCAGCAACAGTTTTTGCAAAAGGGTATAAGTTCACAACAACCATATCAATTGGATCGATCTGGTGTTGTTGCATGACGTCATCATCAACACCCCGACGACCTAAAATACCACCATGTATTTTAGGATGTAAGGTTTTAACTCGACCATCCATCATTTCAGGAAAACCAGTATAATTAGATACTTCTGTAACAGGAATATGGTTGTCAAGTAATAGTTTGGCGGTACCACCAGTGGAAAGGAGTTCTACATTACGATCTGATAAAGCTTTGGCAAATTCAATAATTCCTGTTTTATCAGAAACACTAAGTAGAGCACGACGGATAGGACGAAACTGCTGCATGAAAAAGCTCCGAAATTAAAATTCTAAATCCAAGTCAGTGAAGGGCTATTATATATAAAACCAGAGTAGATGTTTAGCATTAACTTTTGAAAAATAAATCGGAACAGAAGTTGATAAATTAGAAAGTAATCATCAGGCAAAATCTTTGCCTGATCTTTATACAAAAGGATTTGGATTAATCGTCACTATAGCCTAAGCTTCGAAGAGCTCGCTCATCATCAGCCCAGCCAGCTTTAACTTTTACCCACAATTCTAAATGAACTTTATTATCAAAAAATAATTGCATATCTTTACGTGCTTCTATGCCAATTTTTTTGATTTTTTCACCTTTATTACCAATGACCATTTTCTTTTGACCATCACGTTCAACCAAAATTAACCCATTGATACGGTACATGCCGGTACGTTCATCGACTTTAAATTGTTCTATTTCAACCGTGACAGAATAAGGTAGTTCATCACCTAAAAAGCGCATTAGTTTTTCACGGATGATTTCTGAAGCCATAAACCGTTGTGAACGATCAGTAATATAATCTTCGGGGAAATGATGTTCACCAACAGGTAAATGTTTTTTTACAATGTCTTTGATGATATCAACGCCTTCACCTTTTTCAGCACTAATGGGCACAACATCCAAGAATTTGATTTTTTGGCTGATTTCTTGAATATGAGGCAATAGCTCGGTTTTATCTGTCACATTATCAATTTTATTAATCACCAGTAATACAGGCGCTTTACAATCTTTAAGTTTGCCTGCAACCATTTCATCATCATCAGTCCAGTGTGTACCTTCAACAACAAAGATAACCAATTCAACATCGCCAATTGAACTGCTAGCAGCACGATTCATTAAACGGTTAATTGCTCTTTTTTCTTCAATATGAAGACCGGGAGTATCAATATAGATAATCTGATCATCACCTTGAGTATCAATACCTACAATACGGTGGCGTGTAGTTTGTGCCTTACGTGAAGTGATCGATACCTTTTGACCAAGTAATTGATTTAATAAAGTTGATTTGCCGACATTTGGTCTACCGACTATGGCAACAAATCCACAATGTTGTTTTGATTCTGTCATTTTATTCCTAATTGGTTTAGTGCTTCTTGAGCTGCGGCTTGTTCAGCCTTGCGACGGCTTAAACCTCGTCCTAAATATTGATGATCATCATTATCAATTTTGCATTGAATGAGAAACTCTTGCTCATGATTATCTCCTGTAACTTCAAGAATTAAATAGCATGGTCGTTCATGTCGAATACCTTGCAAATATTCCTGTAATCGTGTTTTAGCATCTTTTTGCTTAATGCCGGGTTTAATTTCGTTTAAACGTGTTGTATACCAAGCTAAAATTAACTGACGAATATTTTCAATATCGCTATCTAAATAAACAGCACCGATGATAGCTTCCACGGCATCAGAAATAATCGACTCACGGCGATAACCACCACTTTTTAATTCGCCTTGACCTAAAATAAGATAATCACCTAATTTAAACTCTTTGCCCATTTCAGCAAGAGTTTGACCACAAACTAAACTTGCTCTCATTTGGCTAAGATCACCTTCATCTTGCTTACTAAATCGATGATAAAGCTCATCAGCAATAACAAAACTAAGGATTGAATCACCTAAAAACTCTAGCCGCTCATTGTGCATTTTATTCGCACTGCGATGAGTCAGTGCGAGTTGTAGTAAAGATGTATCTTTAAACTGATAACCAATCGATTGTTGTATTTGATTCAAATTTTTCATAGTTATCACAGTTAATGGAGCCCACCGATACGGCTGAATCGAATTCCTGTAGGCCATTCATCAGGTTGTTTTTCAAAACTAATCCAAATGGCGGTTGCACGACCAACAAAGTTTTCTTCGGGAACAAAACCAAAATATCGGCTATCACCACTATTATCACGATTATCGCCCATCATAAAGTAATTACCTTGTGGTACTACCCAAGTAGCAACAGGTTGACCTTTTTGATGATAATAATAACTCGGATCTTCCTCTATTCCTGACGTGGTTAAAATATCATGCGACTTGTTACCCAAGGTTTCTTGTTGAATTTTTATATCAAACGTTCTTATGGATTGAGAATCAACAATACCTTTGTCCTTATATTGTTCCAAGGTATAAAAACTTGGGTTAGATTTATCTTTTTCGTGTACTTGTTTCCAATTGCTTGGCTGTGGTTGAGTATAGTGCAAATCTAATGGCTCAGATCGTTGACCAACACAATTACTATCCGTTGTTTGACAAGCAGGATAAATAACTACTTTCTTTTCATTAACCAGATAAACAATCTTATCACCAGGTAAACCAACCACACGTTTAATTAAATCCATTTGTGGTATGTTAGGGTGCTTAAATACAGCTACATCACCTCTTTGAGGTTTTCCTGTAGCAATTAGTACTTTATTGTTAATTGGATTTTTTAAGCCATAAGAAAATTTTTCAACCGCAATAAAATCACCAATTAATAAAGTTTGCATCATTGACCCTGAAGGAATCTGAAAGGGTTCATAGATAAATGAACGAATAACAAAAACCACAAACAAAACCGGAAAAAAAGATGCTAAGCTTTCAACCCAACCTTTTGGTTTTCCAACCTCAGCAAGGACTCGCCCATCAACCTCACCATTATGGGCTTTACGCACTTCTTCTACTTTACGTTGTCTAGCTGGTTTCCATCTAAATTTTTCTAAAAACCAGAAGATAGCGGTAATAAAAGTTGCTAATGTTAATATGATGGCAAATGTTCCAGCCATTTGTTTTCCTCTTTAACTGATTAATCTTTTCCTACATGCAAAATTGCTAAAAACGCTTCTTGAGGTAGTTCAACATTACCTACTTGCTTCATACGTTTTTTACCCTCTTTTTGCTTCTGTAAAAGTTTCTTTTTACGACTAACGTCACCGCCATAACATTTGGCTAATACGTTTTTGCGTAATTGTTTTACTGTAGAACGTGCTATTACATGATTACCAATTGCCGCTTGAATTGCTATATCAAACTGTTGACGAGGGATAAGATCTTTCATCTTTTCCACTAGTTCTCGGCCACGGTAAGGTGCATTATCTTTGTGCGTGATAAGCGCTAATGCATCAACTCGTTCACCATTGATTAATACATCAAGTCTTACCATATCAGCAACTTGGAAACGCTTAAAACTATAATCTAAAGATGCATAGCCACGTGAAGTCGATTTAAGTTTATCAAAGAAATCCAATACAACTTCGGTCATTGGTATTTCATAAGTTAATGCAACTTGATTGCCATGATAAACCATATTAACTTGTACACCACGTTTTTCAGCACATAATGTTATTACATTACCTAAGTAAGTTTGTGGTACTAAAATGTTACATTCAGCTATCGGCTCACGTAGTTCTTGAATATTGTTTACGGCCGGTAGTTTAGCAGGGCTATCAACATAAATGATCTCATTTTGAGTAGTTAAAACCTCATAAACTACCGTTGGAGCTGTAGTAATAAGATCAAGGTTATATTCGCGTTCTAACCGTTCTTGAATGATTTCCATATGCAACAAGCCAAGGAAACCACAACGGAAACCAAATCCTAATGCGCCTGAATTTTCTGGCTCATAAAAAAGTGAAGCATCATTAAGACTTAATTTACCTAATGCATCACGAAATGCTTCGTAATCATCTGAGCTAGTTGGAAATAAACCTGCATAGACTTGTGGTTTTACTTTCTTAAAACCTGGTAATGCTTTCTCAGCAGGTGCTCTGGCCGATGTTAAGGTATCGCCGACTGGTGCACCTAAGATATCTTTAATAGCACAAACCACCCAACCTACTTCACCACAATGTAAACAGTCTTTATCAACTTGTTTTGGTGTAAAGATACCTAAACGATCAACATTATAAGTCATTCCAGTACTCATAACTTTGATTTTCTCGCCTTTGCGTAGTTCACCATTTTTTATACGAATTAGTGATACAACTCCTAGATAGTTATCAAACCATGAGTCAATAATTAGCGCTTGTAATGGTGCATCTGAGTCACCTTCAGGTGCAGGAATATCATGAACAAGTTGTTCAAGTACATCAACCACTCCAACACCGGTTTTCGCGGAACACCTAACTGCATTGCTAGCATCTATACCAACAATGTCTTCAATCTCTTCTGCCACTCGTTCAGGTTCAGCCGCAGGTAAATCGATTTTATTAAGTACTGGTACAACTTCTAGATCCATATCAAGTGCCGTATAACAATTGGCAAGTGTTTGCGCTTCAACACCTTGTCCAGCATCGACTACCAATAATGCTCCTTCACATGCTGCTAACGAACGTGATACTTCATAAGAGAAGTCAACATGTCCAGGAGTATCAATAAAATTCAGCTGATATGTTTGGCCATCTTTAGCATGAAAATCTAAAGTAACACTTTGAGCTTTAATCGTAATACCTCGTTCACGTTCCAAATCCATCGAATCTAGAACTTGAGCTTCCATTTCGCGATCAGAAAGTCCACCACAAATTTGGATAATACGATCAGAAAGCGTTGATTTACCATGGTCAATATGAGCAATAATTGAAAAATTGCGGATATTTTTATTCATATCAATAAGTTATATTTTAGTTATGTACTGTTAATTATCATTAATGTTATCGGCTATAAATAACAAGTCAAATAATCACGAATTTGAAAGCAGACATTCTACACATTAATAGTGAGTAAGCATAGTGTTATCGAGAGTTTTCCGGTGATTTCTCAACAATATTTTGTGCAATTTTTTCTATTGTTACTTGAGGTAAATTACCAATAATTATGATATTTTTATTACCCATGTTAGTTGAGAAAATCGTTCGGCCACCTTGCTGAATAATTTGATTTAATTGACTGGCCTGCTCTAAAGAAACATTTACAGTAAATGAAAATACACCATCAGAAAACAGCTTAGTCGCTATATCAGAACTATAAAAGTTAACATTATAAGCAGCAATCTCTTTAAACCCTTTAGGTAACCATGCTAAACGCCAAGCATCAAGAAGATTATTCTGTTTATCAATTGATAATAAAATTGGATAGGTTCGATTATCAATATAATTTTTAAATTTTTTTGCATCAAAATCTCTATCAAGATCAACCACTTTTAATTGATTAATAATATCATTATCTTCATCTAACAAATCAATGCGTAGTGGTAAAAAATTTTCATCATCGATCCATATAACATAACTATAACGATCTTTATCTTTAGCAATGACTTTGACTAATTGAGCACCTCGATTAGCCGTTCTAGTCTTACCTAATAAAATAAAGTCATAAATATTAGCTAATGAATTAAAATCATTATAAATAACGTCAGGAAAAGCCTCTGTAATGCGGGAACTTGAAATCGAAAAAGAAGGACTATCAGGTTGAAAATAACTAGTGGTATTATTATGTAAAATTATCTCTTTAGCTGGACCTTCAAGATAAAGCAGTTGAGCATTGATATTTTCTTTTTTGTCAGCACCTAAATGATTATATTCAAAGGTAGTTGCATATTGATCTTTATCTTGCGCAATAAAATGAATTTGATAGTCACGCGTCTGCACAGCTTTGGTCATTTTATTGAGTAAACTCAAAGCATCATGCGTTTCTTCCGCCATAACAGATGCGGAAAAAAATATAAAAAACAGAGTAATAAAAAAATTATTACTCTGTTTTAACATAAATTTTATCAAAGAATAAAGAAAATTCATTTTTAGTTAACGGGCATTTAACCTTTTTTGTAATTCATAATCTTGAACCAACAACCTAATCTTATCATATTGTCTTTTTTCAAGAAGTTGCTGATCATTATGTTGTTGTATACCACCAACAGGCGCAACGTTTACTCCCATAGGGATAGTATTTAGCGTAGGCGCACCACTAACATCATCTGATTGACCTTGATGATATTGGACTCCAGCAATAATAGCTAAGGTAACACAAGCCGCTAATCCAATTTGACTAACTTTAGCCATAATATCTTTCATTCGAATCCAGAATAGATTTTCGGCTTTTGGAATTGAAATCTCACTTTGGGATGGCTGCTCAGTTAATTGTGGATATAAGTCATCATCAGCAATCGCCATAGCAACTTGATTGGTAATATCTAATGTTAATGAACTACCGTGCAATTCTCCTCGCATTGCGTCTCTTGCAATATGATAACGATGCCAGCAGGATTGCAAACTTTCATCATGGCTAACCATCTCAACAAAGTGTTGATCAGTTAACTCACCGTCCATTAATAATGAAAGTTGCTGTTTCTGTTCTATTTGCATAGTAGATACCTTAAATTTCTTGCTACTTAATTTATTTAACCAATTAAAGGTTTAATTTTTTCATCAATAGCATCACGAGCTCTAAAAATACGTGATCTAACTGTTCCAACCGGTGTTCCCATAATTTCGGCAATTTCCTCATAACTTAGACCATCAATTTCACGTAATGTGATAGCAGTTCTCAAATCATCAGGTAATGCTTCAATTGCTTCAAATACAACTTTTTCAACTTCTTTAGAAAGAACTAAACTTTCTGGGTTATCGACATCTCTCAATGAGTCGGCACCTTCGTAACTTTCAGCTTCACTAGCATCAATATCCGAAGATGGCGGTCGTCGACCTTGCGAAATTAAATAATTTTTTGCTGTATTAACCGCAATTCGGTACAACCAAGTATAAAAAATACTTTCCCCTTTAAAAGAGCTTAACGAACGATAAGCTTTGATAAAGGTTTCTTGCACAACATCAGGGACCTCAGAAGGTAAAACATAACGTGATACCAAATGAGCTAGCTTATTTTGATAACGAACGACAAGTAAATTAAACGCATTTTTATCTCCGTTTAAAACGCGATCAACTAAAACTTGGTCTGTTATTTGCTCCCCCATTAAAGGCCATTCCTCATTATGTTAATAACTATTAGTTGGCCCAAAACTGTGCACTCTAACAGTTAGATTCGTAAATTTAAAAAAAGTTCCCATTATTTTAATAGAAATTTCATTTTTTTAATCAATCATTTTCATTTTTAATTATTTATATACTAAAAGACAATGATTTTATTAAATTTTTAGATAAAAAATTTTTTAGATAATTAATTCAATAAGAAGATTTCGCGCTCGCCCGCATCGTTATATGTGATTTGATAAAATTGCGGTAAATTAAAATTAACTGAACTACTGGTAGTGAAAGTAAAACGGTCATCAGATAATACATAAAAATCATTGATATCTTTAACCATATTTTCTTTAGTACCATTACAATTACGGTATATTTCTATTTGATTATGTTCATTTAAAATATATAAATCAAATCCTGTAGTGGTATCTTCAAAGAAGAATTGAATAATACCTTCATAAGCGACGCTATCTATCTCTTTAGGTAATTCATTACTTTCATCTAAGATATTTAACGGCCTACCTTGAACTTTATTATTCGATACCGCTCCATAAAAATCAATAGCATTTTCAAATTGATGAAATGAAACGCCAAATCGTTCAAAAAATAGATACCATGAAGCACCATCTATTCTAAGTGGTTTGACTTGGGTTAAGTTATTTTTAGTAGTCGTCAATCGTAAATCAACACAGTCATCCATCAGTTTTTTCATTTGTTTACAGATTTCATGACTAAGATGTTTACTATAACAAAAAATTTCGACCGAATTAGGTAAATCGGCATCTTTATGCATACGATTAAGTAACGCTTTTATGGCCTCCAGCACACATAAAGAACCACTAAAATGTAATACCCGAATTTCATTCCATGAGTTACGATAAAGTAAATCTATAGACCCAACTAAACTTAACTCTTGCTTGCCATAATTTAAAACATTAGTACTAATTTCATCCTCAAGTTCTAAATTAATAGTTGGATCATCTTCTAAATTCAAGATGATAGCCAAATGGCGTATTTCACAAGGCCCATATAACTGTTCTTCAGTTGCGGCAGGTACATCTATCGGAAAATAATTTTTCAGATCTTCGATGAGCTTGGTTATTTTTTGATTATCTCGCTCATCACCATCGTAATAATAAAAATTGGTTGAATCAGAAATTAAACCATTAAAGTAACACCAACCAACTAATTTAACCAAGTATTTACTATATTCTAAGTATTGATGACCAATAATAGAATTTAGTTTAGGTGTTTGATTGTAAACATACCAACCAGCTCGATTGATACGATCTTCTTTGACATGGATAAAAGTTAATACATCTTCTTGCAGATTATCCGAAATATTAAGTTTTAATGTTGAAATTTTACCCGGTAGAACTTCAAAAGAGGCATATAATTTACGAGTCAGTATAGCCAAGTCTTGTGGACTAATAAGTGAATCTAAGTTATTACGACGACCAAAATTGAGTAAATTACGATAACCTGTCATCATGGTGTGAAGCAATATTTCGTGTATTTCACGTACTTGTTCTATTTTCCATGTTTTACTGGCGTCCAATTTTACCAATAACTTATGCGTCCATCCCCATTGTTGTACTAATTCATTTAATATTTTTCGACGCCATAACAATGGCTGATCATTATCTGATAATTTTTCATTTACTTTTAAATAAAAGCAATGCCTTACCAACTCAAGACGTTGAAAATCTCTAATTTCAATTAGATAATTAGTAATTCGATCCAATAACATAGAGTATGAATCAAGATAATGATGAACGTGGATTTCACCTTTTTGAATATACTCGCGCATTTCATAAGCAATTGGTCTATTTTCAGGATAGATTGAAGAATAAGCTTCAAGTAGTAATGTTTTTAATACAGCTTTAAATGGCGAATCAATACTTTTATAGAGTTGCCATAAACTTGCACCAAAATACTCTTCAGCAGACAATCCTGTGAGTGGTCCAAAATCGATCCATTCTTCACGTTTGATTATATTAGCGACCACTAATGCTTGAACACATTTTTCATAAGTTGGGTAAGTAACATCATTAATAGTAAAATCAGCTGGAACTGCAAACCATAGTAGTCGTTTACCAGCTAAAAGATTAGCGGAACGATAGAACTCTTCCAGCAATAAAATATGTTGTGCTGAACCACAGTTTTCACCCATCAAACATTCATGATGTTGGTTGATAAATCGATCGACATCAACGACAAATAATGTAAGTTTTACACCTAATTCCTCAGCCCACTCTTCAATCAATTGACACTTTGTTATTAAAGCTTGCTTTTTAACTGTAGATAAATTATTTTCGATACAAACCCATATATCAAGATCAGAGGTAACCGCCTGTCCTATAGAGCAGGTACTCCCCATTGAATATAGTGCAGATATGTCAGAATATTTTGTCTGTGTAGCGCTCTTAAAATTGAAACAATGTTGTAGTTGTTCAATAATCTCATTTGAAGGTTGATAGTATGCAATACCTGATGGGGTATCT
Source organism: Gilliamella sp. M0320 (assembly GCF_016101635.1). Taxonomy (NCBI): domain Bacteria; kingdom Pseudomonadati; phylum Pseudomonadota; class Gammaproteobacteria; order Orbales; family Orbaceae; genus Gilliamella; species Gilliamella sp. M0320. Next base: position 387,660 of record NZ_JACFQD010000001.1, on the reverse strand, counting down.
ATATTTTGATAACCGGGAAGATCTGGATGATGAAAATGAAAAAGCACTGGTAACAATGTAAAAACTCGTTGGAATTCCAAAGGCATTCCACTTCGAGCTCGCTCATGTTTCAGAATAGCAAGATCATCAAGTTCTTTTTTTATGTTATTAATATCGTATTGCATAGTATTATTCAGGTGAAACAGATGTACTATTGACGAACAATTTCTCCAATAATTTTATATTATAACGTAAAAAGAATGTAAACCTAAAAATAAAACGAAATAAATATTATGACCACAATCGAAAAAATATCACAATCCTTAAAAAAAACCAAAAAACAATTTCACACCATTAATAAAGCAGCAGTATTAATACCCATTATCTCTATCAAAAATCAATTACACCTACTTCTTCAAGTACGTTCAAAGAAACTTAAATGGCAACCCGGTGATTTTTGCTTTCCTGGTGGTCGAGTTGAAGTAACTGATGATAGCCCTGAATATACAGCTAAACGTGAAACCTTTGAAGAATTAGGCATTCCTATTGATCAAATAACTATTTTGGGGCAATTGCCGAAATTTATTGCTTCATTAGGTATGATAATTTATCCATTTGTCGCAAAAATTGAATCCTTAGATAACTTGCTACTTAATCAAGATGAAGTTGAATCTGTTTTTACGGTTCCACTTGAATGGTTTATTAACTATCCACCGAAACAAGCTAACATGTTAGTCGGTTTCAAGCCTGATGACAATTTTCCATTTGAATTGGTACCTAATCGAACCGCAAATTGGCAACAAAAGTCGCAACATAATGTTCATTTTTATCAATATGATAATTTTGTTATTTGGGGATTGACTGCACAAATTATTAATAGTTTTATAAGTACCATCAAAAGTAATACTCAATTATAAATTACAGTTAAATTAAATATGCTTCAGTTCTGACTTTAACATAAAATGCTTTAAGAAAAATTTTTTCAAAAAAAACCAAGTGGTACCTACACAAATATTTTGATTAATATATACTATTAATCGGTTATTTCTCATTTCTATCATTTCTACCCTGTTTTATCTAGCTGTCTGAAAGAATTAGTAAAAGATTTATTTCGAGAGCGTTATTCGTTTTTCAAAACTCTCATGCAATACCCCCATAAAATAAGCGTTACAAATTGTTTTTTAATTTTTATAACATAAATATGAAGGACATTATTATGAAACGTTTTAATAAATCATCTATTGCATTAGCTTTACTATTATCTCTACCTGTTGCCAATATTTATGCGGCATCACCATTAACAGCAGAAGAAAGTCATAACCTCATTCCTTATAAAGAAATTTCAGTAACTGGTAGCTATTTACAAGCACAAAATGCAGCAGATGATATATCTAAAGCTGCTGATGAAGCTGGAGCAAAATATTATCATATCACTGGTATTGAACAACCAGCCACTGGTACTTCAACCGATCGCGCTGTTGTTTATGCGGATATTTATTTATCAAATGCGCCAATTGCTGTCAGCAAAGATGAAGCTACCCATAATGGCATTGTGCTTTATCCTCGCTCTAAAGCACTTTATTATTTACCATTTGAAATAGTTAAATACAAAGGTAGCTATAACAATACCGCTGAAATAATGGATTCAGCAAGTAAATTAGCAGCAGAAAAAAATGCTTATGCATTTTATGTGTATTCAATTACTGCCGATGATGTTAAAAATAATGAGCAGGAAATTGATGTTGCTTTATTTAAAAAAGATGCGCCAGTCCGTGACTTTATTATCTCTAAAGCTATTGCAGGTCAAGATGCTTATGAGATCACTAGTGATGCTTTCAAAGTGATGAAACCTTATCAAACTATTGTTTTCCATGGCACATTCAATAATACTAGCGAAATTAGTGCTGCTGCACAAAAATATGCTATCGCTAATGATGCTCATTTCTATTATGTCAAAGAAGTCTCTGCCAATCGTGCCGGCACCGCTCAAACAGTTTATGTAAATTTATATAAATAACGATCCACTACATAATTATCCATGTGTTAAATATCATATTTTTACACATGGATTTTTTACAAAAATTAACTTTTAGTTTCAAGCTCTACCTAACAATGCAATTCATAAAAAAGATTTTTATCCAAGAATTAAGCTTTTCACGATTTAAGTTTTTAGTAATAAGTATCAGCATAATTTAAACACAATAAATGTATCTTTTTTATTTAAATTTAAGAATTAAAAGGTAAGGTAAGATGATGTTATTGAAAGGATTTAAATTTATTCTGTGTTCTCAATTTCAATGCTTAACACGATTTATCATATTCTTTTTAATTTCAGTGTTTTTAATGAGCGGATTAGCTTTGGCATTGGATACAAAAACAGTAGAGGTTATTCATGGTTCCGCTCCCTATTTTACTAACCCAGATGCGATAGGCATAAATGGATCTCGAGAATATAATCAACAAAACTTTCACTATTTTGGAGTAAAATTACAAACAACAATAAACTCTGAATTAAATAGTTTAAACGACACAATAAAGTCCATAAATTTCCCTCAAGTTGATCCTAATACAACCACACCAAATCAATTGTTAACTATGTTAAAGTCTGATTATGGTTTTGAACCTATAATAATGCCATTTTCACCTACTAATCCAATTGATAGCCAGAACGTCTCTGATGATGACGGCGATGTTATAACTAAAATAACCCCACCTGATGGCGGTTTTAAAATAGATTGGTTCTATCGAGCTGCCAATATATCCTATTTGTTATTGGAGCCAGATAGAAATAGAACCTTTTGTGAGCTAGCACGGTTGGGGTGGAACCCATATATCAGAATTTCAGGCACTATCGCTTTAGTCTCTGAATATGGCATGCCAAATTATACAATTTATTCTACGCCTAAAAGTGACTTTTTGATTTACAATGCGATCAAACCTACCGTTTGTGCAAATCGACCATCAATTGTATATTCATTCCCTTTCGAAAATCGAGATTACACTGGTGACTGGGCACATTTAACTTGGGGTGATAACAATCAACACATAGTTGATTCTGGCTTCGTCAATAAAGTCAGTGCTGGTGGTTTTCCAACTACTGGATTTGATCAAGCACGATTTCTCATGTTTATAGCTGGTGCACCTTTTGATTTATCGACAATAACATCATCAAATAGTTCAAAAGGAGTAAATGTTCAAATAAACACAATTAGTGATAATGATGTAGATAGCCACCTAGCTAACACGGCTGTACAAGTTAAATTGCTAGGAGAAGCCACTGAAGCAAATCCTACATTTTCTATAAAATCCAACGGTGAAGATATTTATTCGTTTACTATTAAGAAATGGTTCTCCGCACCCAGCCAAGATTTTTATCCTTATAATCAAAGTAGAAGTGTTTGTCAGGGAAACTATATCGTTCCATCTATTGAAGATTTAACCAACAGTGACCAAGGTCTTATAACTAGTGGCGGTGCTTGCCAATCTGATAATAACTCAGATAATTGCCTAGCCATTACAACAAATCACTATTATCGTCAGGTTGGAAACAATCTTCTAGCTGAATGGGGTGATGTAACTAACGAAGAAAACTATTATCATCACACCTATCCCGGTAACCATTTCCCTAAAGGACATTTATATTGGACTTCAGACGAAAGAGATAGTAATAACCAATATGCAGTAGGTTCAACAAAAGGGGCTATTGAATGGCAGTTGAAAGATAATGAATTATATTTTGTTTGTGTGCTGAAATAGAAAATTTATTCATAAATTGCGTTATAAGATGATATAACGCAATTTTCATTGTTATTATAGTTAAAATAATTTTAATTTCGCTTTTAAAAAGCAGATAATCCACTTTAGTATTTACTGTTAAAAGCAACTCATCATTTATATATTAAATAAGATAAATAAACTTAATCCAAAAAATAACTAGTGGCTGATTTTTCAACTATGACTATCAATTGACATTAATCAATTCACTCAAAAGAGTGATACATAGATAATGTTTGAAAATTAAATGGCTGGGGTACCAGGATTCGAACCTGGGCATGGCGGGATCAAAACCCGCTGCCTTACCGCTTGGCTATACCCCAATATGAATGGAGATTAGATATCTGATAAATATACTAATTCCGCATATTTTTATAGAATTGATTATAGTGGCAAAGTTCCAATATAAAAATAGACTAAAAAGTCGGATATAAAAATATGAGCAGATTGGAATGGCTGGGGTACCAGGATTCGAACCTGGGCGTGGCGGGATCAAAACCCGCTGCCTTACCGCTTGGCTATACCCCAATAAAGGATAGACATTAAGATTAAAATGGTGCGGGTGGAGAGACTTGAACTCACACACCTTGCGGCGCCAGAACCTAAATCTGGTGCGTCTACCAATTTCGCCACACCCGCACTGTATACTTTCGGTAAAAGTACAAACTAATCTTAATGGTGGCTACGACGGGATTCGAACCTGTGACCCCATCATTATGAGTGATGTGCTCTAACCAGCTGAGCTACGTAGCCATTTCATTCGCAACGTCATAACCAACACTGCGAGGCGCATTATGCTTGTGTTACGGCAAATCGTCAACCCTTTTTTTTAGATATTTTAAAAAAAAGTGACGATTGATTAAGATGCAATCAAATACCGTTTAATATCACTTCAATTCGCCTTTTTTGTAACTCATTATGAATTAACTTTCCAGTATAACCTTCGGCAATTATATTTTGAACATCGACTGCTTGAGCTAATTTATATGCTTGTTCAAGGTATTGAGCTTGAGGAAATAATTCCGTTTTAGCATAAGATTGGCTAGCAATTATCAATTGATTAAGATGGGCTGGGTTGCGCCATACATCTATTTTATTGAACAATTCGATAATTTGTTCCGCAGTTAATTGTATCACGTTAGTAACACTATTATGAAATTGCTGCACCATAATTGCTAATTTCGTATATTGATTAGGGGCTTTAATTTGTAAACAAAGTTTTTCTAGCTCAGTTTTGGATACAAATTCACCACACAAGACTGCAAAGCGCACGGTCAGATCATTCGTCAGTAAAGTCGATTTTTTTAATGCATCAGTAATAGTGCTGGAAAGTTTGAGTGATGGAAATAATAACGCTAAAGCACCACATTGTTCCAGTACTTGAAAATAAACTTGCGGATCCTCAGTCGCTAGCGCCTTTTCAGTCTCTTTCCATACCCGTTCTGCTGTAAGGGTATTTATTTCACCAGCAGAGACCATCTCTTTCATTAAATTATTCGTTTCATCAACAATTCTGAAACCTAAATGGTGATAACGGGCAGCGAAACGGGCCACTCGCAAAACTCGTAGGGGATCTTCTCTGAATGCAGGAGAAACATGGCGTAATAATTTAAGCTTAATATCATTAACACCATGATAAGGATCGACTATATTGCCTTCTTGATCCATGGCAATCGCATTTATAGTAAGATCTCGTCGAATAAGATCTTGCTCTAAAGTAATATCTTTACTAAAGTCACAAATAAAGCCTGTATAGCCTTTACCTGATTTCCGCTCTGTTCGAGCTAGAGCATACTCTTCTTTAGTTTTGGGATGTAAAAAAACAGGAAAATCTTTACCAACCTGTTGATAACCTAATGCTAAAAGTTCATCTGGGGTTGCACCAACCACAACCCAGTCTCGATCAACAACAGGGAGATGTAACAATCTATCTCTAACTGAACCGCCAACAAGATAGATTTTACTCATTTAACGCATCCAACGATCTTTTTTACGACGGCCAGGCATAATAGCCGGCAAAATAAGACCTAGAAGGAAACCACCACCAGCAACTAATCCACCATAAGTAAACCAAGTTACAATCAGATCACGGCGCTTATCATCAACTTGATTTAACATAGACTCAAGCTTCATCTCTTGCTGTTTATTAAGTTGTTCTAACTCATTATTCTTAGCTTGTAAGCTTTCAATCGATTGTTCAGCTTTTTGTAGTTTTTCGGCATAATCTTGGATGGCATTTTGTTGATTTTTTTCTGCATTATCAACTTTATCTTTATACTCAGCAAGTTGTGCTTCTAATAATGGCACAAGTTCTTTAAAACTAGGTTGATCTTTTAATTTATTAGACTCAATCCAAGCTGAACTACCATTAGGAAGCTGTATTCGTGTATATTTACCATCAGCACTTTTTTCAAGTTCAATTACTTTCTGACCGGCTTTAACTGCGTTTGAATAAGCATATTGAGAGCTAGGGCCTCGGCGTAGATAAATATCAACATTTTCAGTAACATATTTATCAACTGCATTTGCACTAAAAGCTACAGCAATAAAAGAAAGTAATGTAATAATATTCTGTTTTTTCATGATATTTTATATTTTTTACCCATAATAAAAACATGATAACACAAAAAGTAGCCTTTTCGCACAACCATTTATAATAAAAATTTGATAATCTCAAATTTTATCAATAATAAATGAAATCGATTACATTCATTAAAAATATAAATCAAAAAACAATAATCCAATGATGTGAATAAATAAAAAAAATCATCACATTATTTAGGACTCAGCAAAATATAGAGTTAATAGTCAATCATTATGCTATGCAATTTATTATCCAACACCATTGGTTAATAAATATTTATTTACAAGAACTACCCCCCAGTTACGCCATGTGAATAGAAGTAGTAACAAACAAAAATGTTTACTTTTTTCGTTAATTTTTACAGCTAAATATTTTCAATCTTCATCATTAATATATTTTTACTGAAACGATTCATATAAAAATGAGCTTATTGGCAAACTAAAAATTTTGTTCTATTATAACCAGTTAAGTTGATATTCAGAATATTACGGGCAACAACAATAGCAAATGTAATAGTAATATTTGAATCTTAGGTTTTCAGCCAATTTACGAGCTATTTATTCTAATCAATCGATAATTTGAAAACTCTATATTGGCAATAAGTTAAAAAAAGTTAAAAGGATTTTTTATGGCGACAATAAAAGATGTTGCAAAATTAGCAAAGGTTTCCGTTGCAACGGTATCACGGGTAATTAATAACGCTGACAATGTCAGTAATAAAACACGTGAAACAGTAAAAAAATCCATGGAAAAATTAAATTATTACCCTGATGCTAACGCCCGAGCGTTATCCCAACAAAACTCTAAGACTATTGGCATTGTGGTGGCAGACCTATCCGATCCATTTTCTGGCGCGATGATTAGTACTGTTGAAAAAGTTGCAGCGAAAAACGGCCATTTTTTGCTGATTGGTAATGGCTACCACAATAAAAAACAAGAATATAATGCTATAACTAATCTTATAGAACATCGTTGTTCTTCTTTAGTTGTGCATGCAAAAATGCTAGAGGATTATCAATTAATAAAGCTGATGCAGCAAATTCCTGGTATGGTTCTAATTAATCGAATATTGGAAGGTTTTGAAAAACGCTGTATTGCTCTTGATAGTCGTTATGGTTCCTACCTAGCCGTTAAACATTTAATTCAGCATGGTCATACTAATATTGGGTATTTATGTTCCAACCATAGCATCTCTGACTCAGCAGATAGATTACAAGGCTATAAAGATGCATTAATCGAGCATCACATTGATATTAATGATAATTTCATTGCCTTCGGCTCTCCTAATGAAGAAGGAGGAGAACAAGCAATGATGTCTCTTTTAGAACGTAATCGACAAATTACGGCGATTGCCTGTTACAATGATTCAATGGCTGCTGGTGCTATGTCAGTATTATACGATAATGATATAAAAATTCCGGATGACATTTCGATCATTGGCTTTGATGATCTTTTAATTGCTCGATATTTACATCCAAAGCTAACAACTATTCGTTATCCATTACACACAATGGCCGAACAAGCAGCTGAACTTGCATTACAATTAGCAAAAGGAGAACCTCCGCCAGCTAACTTAATCAATGTATTTATTCCAACGTTAACTAAACGATACTCCGTTAATAATATTCGCTAATTAATATTAAACTTAAAACGAACAAGGCCCTAAGAAATGTCGAAAACTTTATAATAACAGTTTTCGACATTGAGCTATTTACCCATATAAGACTAGCTAAAACCAAACTTCAGTTTGCACACCAAAACTAATTTGATTTTCTTTGCCATTAAGTTGTCCAGATATCGCAAAATCACAAGTATTTGTGCCGAGTTATTTAAGTTAAATCTTTTCCATCAAATAATTTATCGAGTTTCTCTATAAACTGTTGCTTTGGTAGATGATAAAAGATCCCTTGTTTAGGAAGTCCCCGTAAAAATAGATAATAAACACCACCAAAATGCGTTTCATATCGATAATCAGCTAAACGGCTGCGTAAAAATCGATGCAGGGCTAAGCAATAAATTTGATACTGCAGCTCATAACGATGCTCACACATAACTTGATTTAATGCTGACTCGGTATAAGCCTCTACCCCATCACCTAACCAATTTGATTTATAATCTACAATATAATATTTACCCTGGTACTCAAACACTAAATCGATAAATCCTTTTAGCATGCCTTGTACAGTTTCAAAATCCAAAGGAGGACATTGTTTGGATAAATCATCATACTCTTTACATAAACTATCTAATTGCTTACTGGTCACAGCACTGCGAATGGGAAAATAAAATTGTAATTCATTAATACATTGGCTATTTAAAACATCGGCTAATAACGGCCCATCTTGATCTTGTCTTTTATTTAGTTTCGTTGCTAAAACCTGTTGTAACCAATCATTTAGCACTGTTAACCAATGCGGTGGTAAACTCAATTTTTTAATCGTACTAGCGCACAAATCCTCGGCATTAGTTGGCGTTAAATTTTCCATAATGGAATGCAACAATGTACCAACATATGCACCTTTTGGAAAATGATGGATATCATATTGCTCTTCAGTTGATAATGAATCGGCGGATTCGAGATTATTTTCACGCCAATCACTAAGCATAGTCGAATTAAGACCAACTACATTATTATGTTTTTGTAATTCGGTATAACTGGTTACACGCCAACTATTAGATAATTTACGTTTAAATACATTGGCGGTAAGTGAAAGATTGGCGGCTAATTCAGCATTATACTGCTCACCTAAAATAGGTAATTGTAATTCAACCAAATCAGCAAATTTAGCAATTGAACGCAAGTCACCTTTTAATAAATAATCAATCGCTGATTGACTGTTTTTTAATGATGCTAAGCCAACACTACAATGAAAGATTGAACGTGTCATAGCAACATAAAGTAAACGTAAATCTTCGGCTAAACGTTCATCTTCAATCTGTTGTTTTATTTCATCGGTTAATAGCCAAGCATAAGTTGGTTGATAATCATTATTTTTGTCATGATAAAACTGACTATCTGAATTTCGAAATTGAGCAGCAAATGGTAACCAAACAATAGGAAACTCTAAACCTTTAGATTTATGAATAGTAATAATTTTTACTAAATTTTCATCACTTTCTAATCGTTGCTCATGATTTTCTAAATTTGCATCAGGACTGACAATTTGTCTTGATAACCAGCGAACCAAAGCATGTGGGCTATCAAGTTCGTCGGCCGCTTCTTGCAATAGCTCACCTAGATGCATCAAATTAGTTAAAGTCCGTTCACCATTTGGGCTAGCTAATATATTTTCAGCTAACTGACGTTTTTTCATCATCCGGCGCAACATGACTAACACACCATAATATTGCCAGATAATCTGATATTGCTTAAACTCCTCTATCAAACCTTCCCATTTATCTTGATCATCAGTTATTTGCTCAAGTTCAGTCATGGTTTGTCCTAACAGTGTCGTCATTAAAGCTAAGCGCAAAGCGGTTTCATTTTCTGGCATAAGCACTGCTTGTAACAAACACAGGACCTCCTGTGCTTCTTTAGCTAGAAAGACACTACTGCGATTAGATAAATAAACGCTTTTAACCCCAACATTGGTTAACTTTTGTTGGATGATCTCTGCTTCGTATCCGGTACGGACTAAAATGGCAATATCAGCAGTTGTAATTGGTCTTTGACCATCTTTATCCTTCAATAAAATGGTCGGATCAGTCAACCACGTCACAATCTGCTTGGCACAACAGTTGGCGATATGCTCTTGATAATCGGTTTTTGTGCTAACTTCATCAGGTAATAAGTATGCCGCTAAAGCATTAACCTCTTGATTATTGATAATCAAACCTTTTTGTTGATTACGTTCGGCACTTTCCATTGGTAAAAATGGAATATTTTCAAAAATAAACGGATTATCATGATAATTAAATAACGAATTAACTGCATTCACCATCAATGATGAAGAACGGTGGTTAACCTGCATAGTAAAATTATTTTCACCAGTTGATGATTTTGCTTTTAGATAAGTAAAAATATCTGCACCACGGAAGCTATAAATCGCTTGTTTAGGATCTCCAATAAACAGTAACCCAGTCTCTTTCGGATAACGATTATAGATACGATCAAAAATTTTATACTGCACCGGATCGGTATCTTGAAATTCATCAATCAGCGCTACACAGTATTTTTTCGCAATACTCTCTGCTAATCGATTACCATTTCTAGCACGTAGAGCTCGGTTCAACTGGCTTAAGAGATCATCAAAACTCATTTCACCACGTTTGATCTTCTGAATATAAATACGCTTTTGAATGACTTTAACGATATCCATTAGAACTTCGCCGCGTAAATCAATAGAACTATTACATAGCGCTTCAATACTCTCAAAAATGGCATGAGTCGGAGGATTTTTACCTTGCTTAGTTTTTTCAATTAAAATCGACTGACTAAATTTAGTTAACTCACTAGGCAGTTTAAATGAACGGATTGGCATCTGCGCCCAGGCAGTAACTTTAGCCAACCAATTAGGTAAATTACGGCTACTATAGGATTGTTTATTAACGCCTGATTGAGCAATTATTTCTGGCAGATCGGCAATTGAATCTAACCACTGTTTTTTGATCAGACTGATCTGCTGAAAATATTTTTGATAAAATTGCTGAATCTTGCCACTGATATCAATATGTTCTTCTTGCTGCTCATCAAATTCAAAATTTAAATAAGGTCTGATGTCGGATAGCAATCTTTCTGGATCCTGCCAATAGTCAAGAATCAGGTAGGCTAATGCTTTGTCGAGAGGAACAAAGTAGTGACGCCAAAAATCTTGCACAACTTGTAACTTTAGATCTTGTTCATCGGTTATCAATGTTTGTTCAAACAGTACACCTGATTCGAAAGCATGACTAGTCAATATACGTTGACAAAAACCATGAATCGTATAAATCGCCGCATCATCCATTGATTGTTGTACTTGGGTTAATTTCTGTATTGCTTGGTTGCTATCATCAACTAAATCAATTAATTGTTGATAAATTGGATCATCATGATGACCTTGTAACAACCCTAATCGTAATTCTTGAATATTTTGCCTGATACGAGATCGCAGTTCTTGAGTAGCGGCTTTAGTAAAGGTCACCACTAAAATCTGATTAACATCAAGAGGTGTGGGATAACTGTTTTTACCAATCCCCAATAATAATCGCAGATAAATAAATGCGAGCGAATAGGTTTTACCTGTTCCTGCTGACGCTTCGATTAGCGTTCGACCAGTTAAAGGTAAATCAAATAAATTAAGCTTTTTTATTTCACTACATGAAACCATTCTAGCTTTCCTGCCGTATTAGCGAATAAATCAACACAAGCAATAGCAGCTGTAGGAAACATTGGTGGTGAAACATCTGGACATAACTCATTAACCAAATAACCAACTAGAGGTAGATGCGAAACAATAATCACATTTTCGATACCACGATCGGGTAGTGTCATTAATAAATCAGCAATATGAGAAGGGCTACCGCCAGGCACCAAAAGATTATCAGTTTCGAATTGAGAAACTCGGCAGTGTGAGGATAATTCAGTGAAAGTCTGTTGGGCTCTTAAATAAGGACTGACTAACCCTAAATCAAATTTAAAACTTTGTTGATTAAGCCATAGCCCTGCCTGACTGGCTTGTTTTAAACCAAAATCAGTTAAAGTACGACTTGCATCAGATGAAGCAGCAAAACCTGCCTCACCATGTCTCATAATACAAACTTTCATAAAAGAATGATTAACGTAATTTCAATTGGAAAATCATACATTCAGCGCCACAGCAGAAAGTAAATTTAGCTGTTAATTTATAACCATTTTCAACTTTATCGATGCTGCTGTTAATTTCACAAGGCTCTGTTTCAACAGCTTTTGCCGCTTGAGTTAATTTAGCTAATTTGGCATTTGCTTCTGATTCAGATGTAAAAACATGCTCATATTCTGCACTACAATCTTCATTGTCTATAATTGTACCTACATCAACGCAACAACATGCAGGTGTTTCGTTAGCTTTACATTTATTTAAAGAATCTGTCATTGTGTACCTCTACCTCTGTTTTACCGATTAATATGGCATTAGTATACTCTTAATCACTATTAAGGGCAAAATGTTAAAAACCTTTACCACAACACAAATTTTTGGCGTATATTAAAGTTTTATTGTTATTTTTCTGAATTAATCAAACCACATGATGCAACAAAATAGTCACGTCCGAAAAATGGCGATTTTAGTCGCTGCAACGTTTTTCATGGAAAATCTAGACGCTACAGTGATCACCACGGCAATTCCAGCTATGGCAAAATCATTTCTAACCAATCCTCAAGATTTATCTATTGGGATTAGTGCCTATATGCTTGCACTTACCATTGGTTTACCGGCCAGTGGCTGGATCGCTAACCGTTTTACCGCCTATCGAGTCTTTTCGATTTCGATTATTTTATTTATGTTAGCATCAATATTGTGTGCCATATCGACTAATCTGACCATGTTTACCGTCGCAAGATTAATTCAAGGTTTAGGTGGATCATTAATGGTACCGGTAGGCAGAACGGTGGTATTAAGTCGAACGGAAAAACAACATTTAGTCAGCACTATTTCTATTTTAGTTTGGCCAGGCTTAATTGCGCCATTAATGGGGCCGATTATTGGTGGCTTCTTTGCGCAATATCTAACATGGCACTGGATATTTCTTCTTAATATTCCATTAGGTTTTATCGCCCTATTTTTTGCTCAGCGATTATTGCCCAAAGAATCACCTGAAAAACGTACATTTGACGGTGTTGGATTTATCACCTGTGGTTTAGGCCTACTACTATTTGTTTATGGACTTGAAATAATTTCTCATTCAAGTAGTAGTCTCTGGATAGGCGTAACAATATCTTTGGTCGGTAGCTTAATATTAATCTTTGCCTACTATCATTTAGCTCATACTCAACATCCATTAATTAGTCTATATGCTTTTTCTAAACGTACATTTAGAATGACATTTTTTGGTGGTTCATTAATACGAATTGGCTTAAATAGTGCCCCGTTTATCTTACCGCTAATGTTTCAAGTCGGTTTTGGTTGGTCGCCGTTAACTGCAGGTTCACTACTGCTATCATTGTTTGCCGGCAATATTCTGCTTAAAACAGTAAATACACCTTTAATTCATAAGTTTGGCTTCCGCAAAATTCTGATTATCAATGGATTGTTATTATCTTCAAGTTTTGTGTTATGTGCCCTTTTCACGCCACAAACACCTATCATCTGGATTATATTAGTGCTATTCTTTTCCGGTGGTGCTCGTTCTATTCAATTTACTACCATCACCACGCTTAGTTTTTCAGAAATTGATAAAACAGAAATACAAAGCGCTAACATTTTATCTACCATTTTCCAGCAGCTAAATAACGTACTCGGCATTGTGTTAAGTGCTTTATTTCTATTTATTGCATCTAGCTATAATGGCCATAGCCAAACTGGTTTAATGGTGGAAGATTTTAGCTTAGCACTATTAATGGTAGCAGCAATGACCTTGTTAGCAATGATTGACTTTATTACCTTGCCAAAAAATGCTGGTAATAATCTCAAAGATAAGCAATAAAAAACCCCTGCCATTTGGCAGAGGTTCTTAAGAATCTAACCTAAAAAGTATTAGAACTTAGGTGCACTAGGACGGCCACGTTTTTTCGCAAAACCTTTGTCATTAGATTCTGGTTTACTACTTTTACGTCCACGTTTAGCTTCAGATGGCTTACCTGCTACCAAGCTCATTTTCATTGGTTGATTAAGTACTCTAACCCGTTCAAAATGCTTAAGGATATCTTTCGGCATGCCTTTTGGTAACTCAACGGTTGAATAAGTTTCATAAAGTTTGATATTACCAATATAGCGACTACTAATATCGGCTTCATTAGCAATTGCACCAACAATATGACGCACTTCAACACCGTTTTCTTTACCAATTTCGATACGATACATATCCATTTCACCCACATCTCGGCGTTCACGACGTTTTGGTGATTCACGATTATCGCCACGTAAGCGACGTTCACCACTTCGATTATCACGATCACGAAATTCTCTTGATGGTTTAAATACTGGATCTGGCGGTAGAATCAACGGACGATCACTCTGAGCTAATCTCAATAATGCTGTTGCAATCGTTTCAAGATCTGCGCCACTATCTGCTTGGATTTGCTCTAATAACGCTTGATATTGATCTAAATCGGCACTTTCTAATTGTTGCTGAATTTTCTGAGTAAATTTCGCTAAACGACGTTTTTCAAGCAACTCTTTCGAAGGTAATGCTACTTCAGGAATCGGCTTTTTAATTGTTTGTTCAATATTCTTAAGTAAACGACGTTCACGACTATCAACGAATAAAATTGCTCGTCCTGCACGACCTGCACGACCAGTTCGCCCAATACGGTGAACATAAGATTCTGAATCAAGAGTAATATCATAGTTAATAACTAAACTGATACGCTCAACATCTAACCCACGCGCTGCCACATCAGTTGCAATTAGGATATCTAATCGGCCATTACGCAAACGATCAAGCGTTTGCTCACGAAGTTGCTGAGTCATATCACCATTCAATGCCGCACAACTATAACCATTTTTTTCTAATACTTCGGCGACATCTAAAGTAGCGGTTTTGGTACGAACAAAAATAATTGCTGCATCAAAATCTTCAGCTTCTAAAAAGCGTACAATTGCTTCGTTTTTACGCATACCACGTACTAACCAATAGCTTTGATCAATATCAGGTGCAGTTTGATTAGTACCTTTAATTTGTACTTCTTTCGGATTATGCATAAAACGTTTAGTAATACGACGAATTGGTGCCGGCATTGTTGCTGAAAACAGTGCTGTTTGATGATCTTCTGGGATCGTAGCCATAATACTTTCAACATCATCAATAAAGCCCATTCTTAACATTTCGTCGGCTTCATCTAAAACTAAACCTTTAAGGTTTGAAAGATCTAACGTTTTACGATTTAAATGATCTAATAATCGACCTGGAGTACCCACTACAATTTGTGGACCTTGTTTTAATGCACGTAATTGCACGTCATAACGTTGACCACCATACAGTGGTAAAACTTTTACTCCTTTCACATATTTTGCATATTCAGCACAGGCATCAGCAACTTGAATTGCCAATTCACGAGTTGGTGCTAAAACCAATAATTGTGGTGCTTTTAAATTAGCATCAATATTCATCAAAAAAGGAATGGAAAAAGCAGCAGTTTTACCACTACCAGTTTGTGCCATACCCAACACATCGTTCCCTTGTAAAAGTAAAGGAATACATTCTGCTTGGATTGGCGATGGTTTAGTAAAACCAAGATCATTTAATGCGTTAAGGATTTCCTCAGATAAACCAAGGTCAATAAAAGATATTTCTGTTGTCATGTAAACTCGCTTGCAAATTGGATATATAGGCTTACTTTTCGGTTAGCAACAAACCTGATAATTACTAATCAAGATAATTTATGAGGATTACAATATTGCTCATAAAATATTACATTACCTAAATAAAACACTATATAAATTTATGCCAGCTCACTAAATTGAAAATTTACAACTCACCCCAATAACTAACTGCCAATAATCACACAATCAAACATGCATAACTGTTGCTTAAATAATTACTTTATTTAATACAAAAGATAGATAGCATAAAAATAATTGAGAATATTATGGGCAAATCAGAACTACGCTATAACAATATTTTCACTTTTAAAACTGGCATGACCCTTGTTACTTTTCTTCAAGTAACTTAATTTCGTAGAGTGCCTGTTGATGTTCAACAAAGTTATAAATATTATTAGCTAAAGCATATTTAAATAATATTTTGGCACGCTCATTGTTACCTTTACCTTGGTAATATTTACCTAAATAAAAGTACGCTTCACATAGGCGTTCGGCTAATTGCCGGTCATTTTCAACACCTTGTTGAAGGTTTTGCATTAATTTAGATTCACTAATATTACCTAAATAAAATGCAATGATATCACCACCATAACTCATTTTATCGTTTAGTTTATCGTAACGATTTTGTAACTGAGTTAAGGCAGCTTGTTTATCTATTTCTTTTTCAATCAAATAAAGCCATAAAACGCGAACAGGTTCGTTGACGTCATATTGATAGAATTTTTGTGCATCAAGCTGTGCAGCTTGATAATGTCCTGTACGATATAAAGTAATTGCTCGATTCAAATAACCAAAAGCATAAGAAGGATCTAATTCTAGTGTAGTATTAAATGCCATCATAGCATTATCGAAATCACCATCTCTTAGCGCATAAGTACCAAGAAAATTATAAACATCTGGGATCTCAGGATTGAAGCTTAAAAGGTGATTAAAATCACTTTGTGCAAATGCTTTAAAACCTAATGAATCGTAAACAATTCCTCGTTCAAAAATCAACTGCATTCGAGAAACAGTATCAAGATCTCGTCTTGATAACTGTTGACTAATTTCAGCTATTTTCAACTCATCATCATACGAAACTTGCTCAGGAACAGCAAGTAAAGGCAGAGAATTAGAACAACCTGACAAGATAATGACTGCAAAAATACAGCACAACATTCGCAGGTTGAATAATCTCATATTAAGCTCCTAGTGAATCATATTTTATTCAGCTGTTGGCGCAACTTCTGGCGCTGACTCAACCGCATCTTTCATACTTAAACGAATTCGACCTTGGCGATCAATTTCTAGTACTTTAACATTCACTTCTTGACCTACTTTTAAGTAGTCTGCAACTTTTTCCACTCGATGATCAGCGATTTGTGAAACGTGAACAAGTCCTTCTTTTCCACCAATAACTGAAACGAAAGCACCAAAATCAACAATACGTGTTACTTTACCGGTATAGATTTTACCAATTTCAACATCAGCAACTAAATTATTGATACGTGCGATTGCATCTTGTGCTTTATTACCATCCGATGCTGCAATTTTCACTGTACCATCATCTGCAATTTCAATAGTAGTACCGGTTTCTTCAGTTAATGCACGAATCGTTGCACCACCTTTACCGATGATATCACGAATTTTATCTGGATTAACATTCATCGTATAGATACGAGGAGCAAATTCAGATATCTCTTGACGAGGTTTATTAATCGCTTGTTCCATTACCCCTAAAATATGCAAACGAGCCCCTTTAGCTTGGTTTAAGGCAACTTGCATAATTTCTTTAGTGATACCTTCAATTTTGATATCCATTTGTAGTGCACTTACACCTTCACGGGTACCAGCTACTTTAAAGTCCATATCACCAAGATGGTCTTCATCACCTAAAATATCAGATAATACTACAAAGTTATCACCTTCTTTAACAAGGCCCATGGCAATACCAGCAACCGAAGACTTAATTGGTACACCAGCATCCATTAATGCTAATGATGCGCCACAAACTGAAGCCATTGAAGAAGAACCATTAGATTCAGTAATTTCAGAAACTACACGTACAGTATAGGGAAATTCTTCTTTGCTTGGCATTACCGCAGCGACACCACGTTTAGCTAAACGACCATGACCAATTTCACGACGTTTTGGTGAACCAACCATACCTGTTTCACCAACTGAATATGGAGGGAAGTTATAATGTAAAAGGAAACGTTCGGTATATTCACCAGTTAACTCATCAATGATCTGTGCATCACGTTCAGTACCTAAAGTAGCGGTAACTAATGCTTGCGTTTCACCACGAGTAAATAATGCGCTACCATGAGTTCTTGGTAATACATTGGTACGAATATCCAGAGCACGAATCATATCTTTTTCACGACCATCGATACGTGGCTCACCAGCAATAACACGTTGACGAACGATTTGGCTTTCTAAATCAACAATAATGTTAATAACTTCATTTTCGTCAAGTTCTTCATCTTTTTCTTTAAGTGTGGCTAACACTTCTTCTTTAATTAAATCGATTTGCGCATAACGAGCTTGTTTTTCAGTAATACGATAGGCTTCACCTAAACGATCTTTGGCTAACTCAGAAACCGCATTAAATAGCTCTTCATTTTTAGCTGGTGCAACCCAATCCCATTTTTCACAATTCGCTTTAGCAACAAATTCATTGATATTATCAATTACAACTTGTTGTTGATCATGGCCAAATACCACTGCCGCTAACATTTGGTCTTCAGTTAACAGATCAGCTTCTGATTCAACCATTAATACCGCACTTTTGGTACCGGCAACAACCAAATCTAAACGGCTTGATGCTAACTCTTTTACTGATGGATTTAACACAAATTCATCATTGATAAAGCCTACACGAGCAGCACCAATTGGGCCATGGAAAGGAACGCCAGATAAACAAAGTGCAGCTGATGCACCAATCATAGCAACTAAATCAGGGCTTACTTCAGGATTCACTGATACCACTGTTGCAATGATTTGAATTTCATTAACAAAACCTTCAGGAAATAATGGACGAAGTGGACGGTCGATTAAACGGGCAATTAATGTTTCGCCTTCACTTGGGCGACCTTCACGTTTGAAAAAGCCACCAGGAATACGACCAGCAGCATAAGTACGTTCTTGATAGTTAACGGTTAACGGGAAAAAGTCTTGTCCTTCTTTAACTTTTTTATTAGCAACTACAGTGACAAATACCGCAGTATCGTCCATGTTAACCATAACTGCAGCAGTTGCTTGACGCGCCATAATACCAGTTTCTAAAGTAACAGTATGGCGACCATATTGGAATTTTTGATATGTCGGATTAAACAAAATAATGTCCTCTTGTAATAAATCACGTTGAAGTTTGATATTTCGACAGGAAGCAGCATGACGCTGGAACATATTGATACACACTTCAACTATGTGTGGGATACTAAACAAAAGATTATTTCACTGTCACGACTAATGACAAATCTATAAATTATAGAGCTCTCATTAGTCGCGCGAAACATGAGATACAATCTTTTATTTTATTAATTTCTATCTTCAAAGCATTTATTTAGCTTTTCGGACTCTGCATTATATCAAAGCCTTGAATTTTCACAACGAAAAAAGAGGCCTAAGCCTCTTTTCAAGTAGATAAATAATTAGCGACGTAAACCTAGTCTTTGAATTAATTGGCTATAACGTTCAAAGTCTTTACGACGTAAATAATCTAATAATTTACGACGGCTAGACACCATGCGTAATAAACCACGGCGGCTATGGTGATCTTTTTTATGCTCAGAAAAATGACCTTGTAAGTCATTAATGCGTGCAGTTAAAAGAGCAACTTGAACTTCAGTTGAACCAGTGTCGTTAGTACCACGACCATATTCAGCAACGATTTTCGCTTTAGCTTCTACAGTTAGAGACATAATAAACCTCTTAAAATAAATATAAAAAATGGAATGACCGATCTCTAATTCAGACATTCCTCGGCATCCATATAATAAATATATGAATCGTGCGCAATTATACTGGAATTTACTGAAATAGCAATTTGATTTATTAATCGCAAACGCTTATTTGAGCTTAAAACCATACTCTTCTTGAATAAGCTTTTTCAACGCTTCGATATAATTTTGTGCCGATAAACTTAGCTGTGCTTTTTGTGATGTTATCCAGCCAATTAATATCTTTTCTTCGACATCTAAAGGGATAGATAGAATGTCTGAACCATTTAAATCAGTACTGAGCACACCGGTACTAATGGTATAACCATTTAATCCATGCAATAAATTAAATAAAGTTGCCCTATCACTGACATGAATACTCTTTTTATGATACACAGTACTTAAAATCTCTTCGGAAAAATAAAAAGAGTTATATTCACCTTGTTCAAATGAAAGATAGGGAAAATCCTCTAAATCATCTAATGTTAAAGACTTCATGGCCGCCAAAGGATGATGGGTACTGATAAATACATGTGGATCAGCCTCAAATAGTGGATTAAAAGTTAAACGATGTTCTTTAAGCAAACGTAAAATAACTTTTTGATTAAAATCAGTTAGATACAAAATACCTACTTCACTACGTAAATTAGCCACATCAGTTATAATATCGTAAGTACGAGTTTCACGTAGGGTAAACTCATATTCATCAGTATGATTCTTTTTGATTAAATTAACAAAAGCGTTTACCGCAAATGCATAATGTTGGGTAGATATGCTACACAATTGTTTGGAAGGTACTTTTTTAGCATAGTGCTGTTCTAGCAACTGAGCTTGATCTAAAACCTGTTTTGCATAACCTAAAAATTCAACTCCATCAGTCGATAATGAAACTCCTTTAGATGTCCGTACAAAAATTTCAATACCAAATTCAGCTTCCAACTCCTTCACTGCAGTTGATAAACTTGGTTGAGTAATATACAAATTTTTAGCAGCCTCATTGATTGAGCCTGAACGGGCAATTTCTAAAATGTAACGTAATTGTTGAAGCTTCATAATATCGTTAGTAATTAAAACCAATATTAATTCAAAATATAAACTACTATAAACATAGTCTGGGAGATTGTACAGCAAAAGGCAAATAGCTGTTTTTGCGCAACCTAATACCGTAGAATTGTTTTTTTAGAAGATTTTGGGCTTTAAAAAGTACGCTCCTCAAATTGTTAACACAACTTATCATTGTTTTTAAAATAAAGTTATATTTGCAATTTTGGTAGTCATTAACATAATCTCGGGTTAATCTCCACGACATAATGGACTAGCTGCAATTGTCCATGCGTCTTTAGGATTACGTATTATACTTGGTAAATCAGCGTATCCATCGACTTGAACATAAAAAGGCTTGTAAGCATCATTTCTATCTGCTGTCCATATCTTATCTGCCCAAAATGAATTATAACTGTTCAATGTCCCCCATTCGCCCATAAAATTACCTAAGCCACGAACAAAACCTCTTGCTCTATTATTATTACCTTTAAGCTCTACAAGCGTATATAGCAATCCCCTGCGAAAATTGTCATCCATCGCTTCCGCTGTTTGGGTTCGGCGTTTTACACTGTTACTATCTCTGCCACTACAATAATCCAATACGTAATAAATTGTTTTAGGAATATGTACCCATTGTCCATGTTCAGCACCGCCATTCCAAACATCCCGATCTCCAGGATCATTTATAGCGTTAATCACCAGATGATTGGTAAAATTACTCTTATTACCTCCTTTCGATGGCCATTTACTTGGCACCGGTATCGTAAAATTATCCATCCAAATCCAATCTCGACCGTTAAAGTACTCCATGGTTATTACCGGCGTACCATTTTGAATAAATTGCCATTTTTGTTCTGATGCATAATTAACAGTGCAGTTTGCGCCATAACCATTAATAGTGGATAACCATATTTTGCCGGCCCCATTATGTGAATAACATCGATAACGACTTTGGTCCGCACCGGCACCGATTAACGTAAATGCCGCATATTGAAAACCCGTGGTCGGGAAGCCACTCCAACGTGAAAAGCCCCAAAAGTTATGAAATATATTTCCATCATAACCGCCATAATTACCCATATCATTTGGTCTTAAATAGCAGATACTGGGATTATGGGGAATAACGGTATATTCCACCCAGCTATTACCATAATAACGATTATTAGGCACACCATAAGGGGTATTTGCTTGGATATCCCAAACCTCTACTCTTAATTTATAGGGCCCACCGCAGCCCCACAATTCATTACCTAACCACTCATACGGAATTTGTGCGCCATTTTCATACCATGTTGCTTTTAGATAACCTGACACATACCCACCCGCTTCATCACCATCTGCATCACCTATAGTAAGATAAGGGATATGATGAGCATTACCATCACTGATGACACTATGGGACATGACTTGATTAAAATGCATACCTGGCGGTGCTTTTATGGCAACCCCAGCATCCCAGGCACTTATCCAATTATAACCACCTTGACCATTAGGAAAATTCAAACCTATTATTTGCCGTAAATCAGTTAAAGGGTTAAAACCATCGCCTAATATAATATAGGGAGAATTCCCGGTAATAACTTTGACGGTACTGGCTCTTAGAGATGTTAATGCAGAACTACTTGATGAAAAGAATAAAACTAAAGTAACGGCGAAAACGCTAAAAAGCGGCGAGAATAAAAATGATCTTAAAAATCGAGAAAAAAATAAACTACTAGAAGAGACTAAACGTTGATTGCAATAACGAGATGAATTTAAAGTATAAGCTGGGCAGGTTTGGTGTTTGGTGTTTGGTGTTTAAAATTATAGTTCATAACAACAGCCTTGTCAAGTAATTCCATGTTTTATTTGGTTTTTTTAAGTTAATTTGACTAAATAACAGCCTATTATTGCGCTAAAAATCATCTAAAAGTATAGTGATTGAAAATAATCTATGCAACTGATTTTAGAATCTAAATTGTTAACTTTTGTAAATATTATTAGTCAGATAAGCTGTTAACGCACTGTTTTAACCTTTTTAAAACTCCTTTCCGCAAATTTTTGAGGTTAAAAAGTGCGTTCTTCAAAGATATGCTATGCAGTTAATTCTACCTTCGATACCTGATTTATTAAAGGCAGAACGCAACTGATTGTATTTATACATTTATTGATAGGTACAATTTGTTGCGTTATATTTGCTAGATTATCAATGGTAACATCATAGGATTAATCTCCACGACATATTGAATTGGCTGAAATTGTCAATCCATTACGGTTTATACTTGGTGTAATAGCATATCCATCGACTTGAACATAAAAAGGCTTGTAAGCATCATTTCTATCTGCTGTCCACATTTTATCTCCCCAAAGTGAATTATAACTGTTCAATGCCCCCCATTCGCCCATAAAATTACCTAAACCACGAACAAAACCTCGTGTATTATTATTACCTTTAAGCTCTACAAGCGTATATAGCAATCCCCTGCGAAAATTGTCATCCATCGCTTCCGCTGTTTGGGTTCGGCGTTTTACATTGTTACTATTTCTGCCACTACAATAATCCAATATGTAATAAATTGTTTTAGGAACATGTACCCATTGTCCATGTTCAGCACCTCCATTCCAAACATTTCGATCTCCAGGCTCGTTCATACCGTCAAGAATCACTTGATTGGTAAAATTACTCTTATTGCCCATTTTTGATGGCCATTTACTCGGTACCGGTATGGTAAAACTATCCATCCAAATCCAATCTCGACCGTTAAAGTATTCCATGGTTATTACCGGCGTACCATTTTGAATAAATTGCCATTTTTTTTCTGCCGCATAATTAACCGTGCAGTTTGCACCATAACCATTGATGGTCGATAACCATATTTTGCCACCCCCATTATGTGAATAACAGCGATAACGACTTTGGTCTGCACCTGCACCTATTAACGTAAATGCCGCATTTTGAAAACCCGTGGTCGGAAAGCCACTCCAACGAGAAAAGCCCCAAAAGTTATGAAATACATTTCCGTCATAACCACCATAATTACCCATATCATTTGGTCTTAAATAGCAGATACTGGGATTATGGGGAATGACGGTATATTCCACCCAACTATTACCATAATAACGATTATTCGGCACACCATAAGGGGTATTAGCTTGGATATCCCAAACCTCTACTCTTAATTTATACGGCCCACCACAACCCCACAATTCATTACCTAACCAATCATACGGAATTTGTACGCCATTTTCATACCATGTTGCTTTTAGATAACCTGACACATATCCCCCCCCTTCATCACCATCTGCATCACCTATAGTAAGATAAGGGATATGATGAGCATTACCATCACTGATGACACTATGGGACAAGACTTGATTAAAATGCATACCGGGCGGCGCTTTAATGGCAACCCCGGCATCCCAGGCGCTTATCCAATTATAACCACCTTGACCATTAGGAAAATTCAAACCTATTATTTGCCGTAAATCAGTTAAAGGATTAAAACCATCGCCTAATATAATATAGGGAGAATTGCCGGCAATAACTTTTACGGTACTGGCTCTTAGAGATGTTAATGCAGAACTACTTGATGAAAAGAATAAAACTAAAGTAACGGCGAAAACGCTAAAAAGCGGCGAGAATAAAAATAACCTTAAAAATCGAGGAAAAAATAAATTATTAGAAAAGACTAAACGTTGATTGTAATAACGAGATGATTTTAAATTATAAGTTGGGCAGGTTTGGTGTTTGGTGTTTGGTGTTTTAAATTATAGTTCATAACAACAGCCTTGTCAAGTAATTCCATGTTTTATTTCGTTTTTTTAAGTTTATTTGACTAAATAACAGCCTATTATTGCGCTAAAAATCATCTAAAAGTATAGTGATTGAAAATAATCTATGCAACTTCTTTTAAAGTCTAAATTGTTAACTTTTGTAAATATTATTAGTCAGATAAGCCGTTAACGCACTATTTTAACCTTTTTAAAACTCCTTTCCGTAAATTTTTGGGTTTAAAAAGTGCGCTCTTCAAAGATATATTTGCTATGCAGTTAATTCTACCTTCGATACCTGATTTATTAAAGGCAGAACGCAACTGATTGTATTTATACATTTATTGATAGGTACAATTTGTTGCGTTGTATTTGCCAGATTATCAATCGTTAACTTTATAGAATTAATCTCCACGGCATATCGCTCTTTTGTTAAAAATAGCCATATTAATAATATTAGAATTTCCTTGTTTTTTGCCGCCCGTATTGAATACAACCTGACCATTTTGTCTCAAACCAAGCGGATAAAAACGTGCAGGACCTATACCGGGATTAAAAGTCGCTTTAGTAGCGGTCCATATCTCGTTTGCAAAAAGAGAGTTATAATTACCCAATACCCCCCATTCGCCCATAAAACTGCCTACTCCTCGTATAAAATTTGGATTCCAATCACTATTTCCTTTATATTCTTCTAGTGTATATAGCAATCCCCTACGAAAATTATCATCTAAAGCTTCATCTCTTGTTGTTTTATATCTTAAGAGCGATGAGTGGTCATCGTTACGACAATAATCTAATGTTTTATAAGTTGTTTTGGGAATATGCTCCCAATGTCCATGTTCTGCACCGCCATGCCAAATATTTCGATCTCCGGGATCGCTAATATCGTCTGATAACTGGTTAGTAAATTCAAGAAGGTTTTGATTTATTTTCGCTGGCCATTTACTCGGTACCGGTATGGTAAAACTATCCATCCAAATCCAATCTCGACCGTTAAAGTACTCCATGGTTATTACCGGCGTACCATTTTGAATAAATTGCCATTTTTTTTCTGCAGCATAATTAACCGTGCAGTTTGCACCATAACCATTGATGGTCGATAACCATATTTTGCCACCCCCATTATGTGAATAACAGCGATAACGACTTTGGTCTGCACCTGCACCTATTAACGTAAATGCCGCATTTTGAAAACCCGTGGTCGGAAAGCCACTCCAACGAGAAAAGCCCCAAAAGTTATGAAATACATTTCCATCATAACCGCCATAATTACCCATATCATTTGGTCTTAAATAGCAGATACTGGGATTATGGGGAATAACGGTATATTCCACCCAACTATTACCATAATAACGATTATTCGGTGCACCATAAGGGGTATTAGCTTGGATATCCCAAACCTCTACTCTTAATTTATACGGCCCACCACAACCCCACAATTCATTACCTAACCAATCATACGGAATTTGTACGCCATTTTCATACCATGTCGCTTTTAGATAACCTGACACATACCCCCCCGCCTCATCACCATCTGCATCACCTATAGTAAGATAAGGGATATGATGAGCATTACCATCACTAATGACACTATGGGACATGACTTGATTAAAATGCATACCTGGCGGTGCTTTTATGGTAATCCCCGCATCCCAGGCGCTTATCCAATTATAACCACCTTGACCATTAGGAAAATTCAAACCTATTATTTGACGCAAATCAGTTAAAGGATTAAAACCATCGCCTAATATAATATAGGGAGAATTGCCGGCAATAACTTTTACGGTACTGGCTCTTAGAGATGTTAATGCAGAACTACTTGATGAAAAGAATAAAACTAAAGTAACGGCGAAAACACTAAAAAGTGGCGAGAATAAAAATAACCTCAAAAATCGAGGAAAAAATAAACTACTAGAAAAAACTAAACGTTGATTGCAATAACGAGATGATTTTAAAGTATAAGTTGGGCAGGTTTGGTGTTTGGTGTTTGGTGTTTAACATTATAGTTCATAACGACAGCCTTGTCAAGTAATTCCATGTTTTATTTCGCTTTTTTAAGTTAATTTGACTAAATAACAGCCTATTATTGAGCTAAAAATAATCTAAAAGTATAGTGATTGAAAATAATCTATGCAACTTCTTTTAAAGTCTAAATTGTTAACTTTTGTAAAGTTTAATCTCAACAACATCAATACACAAAAACCTTATTTCATAATTCTTGCCTACCTAGTTTTAGATATTTTTACCTATTCTGATCATTTCAGTTATTAAGGATTTTAAACTCAAAAAACCCCGTTCCTCAAATTTTTTAGTTTCAAAAAGTACTCTCCTCAAAATTTATGCTGTTAATATGGTTAGATATTGGTAGCTAAGGGCATTATAATAATGCCCTTATTATTTAGTTAAAAATCAGGAACAGTAGCAGTTTTGCTGAGTCCGTAACTATTAAATGTACCTTGAACAGCCGTTGCACATTTTTGTTGTTTCAGCCACATAATAAAATGTTGCCCTGTGCTTTTGCTAGCAAAATGAAGGTGTGGATAGTTCAAATGAACGCTGCCCCATTTTTCAACCATTTTGCTTTTTACCTCGGCTGACCATTTACCTTGTGCAGTTAAACGTTTTTCGGCTCGTCTTAAAGCACTTTGTCCTTTAGGATTGATACGAATTAAGCGTAGGTAACCTTTAACACTTGTCGGTACAGATGCTATTGGCAGGGCTAAGGTGTAATCATTAATTACAGTTTGCTGTAGTAAGGCAGTTCTAAATTGTTGTAACTGCGCTTCATCGCCAAATAACCGGATAATTCCGCCTAATGTTCGCTGGACATTATAACAAGGAAAGCTAACCGCAATATTGCCTTGATGGTTAACTAATACCTGATGCAGTGATTGCATAACTTGATTAATCACTTCAGTTTCAGTTATCTCCAGTTGTGGAATTGCCCGTAGTTCAAAATAGTGAGTAAGCATAATATTACTCCTTACCACTAGCACCAAATACACCACCACGAATCAAAACAGCGATAACATAATGTTGTTGTTCAAGCGTTGGTTTTTCACCTTTGAGTACCCAATTATCAAATAAGGTATAAAAATCCTGTTTTTGTTTAGGTTGTCTAAAAGCATGTCCCATAGTGGTAACTGCACCATAAGGTTCAATAGCAATCGGAAACTCGGCGTTTTCAGCATACCAAGTATCAATAGTTCGAATGGCATTGCTGATTTTTTGCGAGTGCATTGCTGCCTGACCATTTTTTTCATACAGGACTTTACTTTTTTCTTTACCAGTATCCAAAATCAATTCTTGTGATGGATAGACCTCTTGCCCCAATCCCATTTTTAATTTGGCTTGAATATCGAAAATAACAAACTCTTTGCCTAATAAGCCAGCTTCAATCAGAGCGGCAAGCTCGTTTACTGATTTATCATCATAATCAAATGAATTTAATTGATATTGTTTAACATCACTAATTTCAATCATGACTTTATCGTCATCTTTACAAGTGATGGCAATACTAATTTGTTCGGCAGCCATACGATTACGCCATAACCAACGGCCATTTAATATATTGATAGCGTAACGTTTAGCTAATGCTTGCATCCCTTCTGCTTTGATATAGCTTTGAGTAGTTTTTATTAATGCTTCTTGATAGTCAATATTATTACAAACTGAAGGTGTACCTAAGAAAGGTAGTACTTTACAGCTCCATTTAACCACTAAGGTATCTTTATCGGCATCAAGCGCTGCAACATCGACTGTTTGTAAATTAGCTTTTTGAATTTCCGCATCTAATTTAGCCGGATCATTTGCTAAAGCATTTTTAAGCCGATTCGAAATGGTACCTCTAACAGATTTTTCAGATAATAAAACTGGCGTTAATTTTTGGTCATCATGGCTCTTTTGCTGGGCAAAAATGGCATCAGAAATATCAAAACTACGTTCAAAGGCTAATACTGATGCGGTAGTGATTTTATCTTTACTCATAATTCATTCCTTTTTTAATGCTAAACTTGTTTAATTAATCTTGATTAATAATATAAATATCTGCGTCATTCGATTGCAGTTCGCTGCATTTATAACGCCAAAACGCTTGTGATAAATTATCTTGTAATCTTAGTGGAAATACCCACTTGCCTAATCCATAAATACATTCGACAAATTGTGTTGGATGTTGATTACTACGGGCATGTTCAACCATTCCTGCGTCAAACAGTGGTGAAATAGCTTGATAACCAAGGGGTATCGGTACTAACCAACCTCGTCCCTGCTTGACCGATGTGGTTTGCCAATGCTCTTTTTCTTGCGGATGATGATGCAACATGGCAGTTTCAACTAACGCGTCAAGTGCAGTAGCATTCGGATCTTTTTGTTGTAGCTCGGCGG
Organism: Gilliamella sp. M0320; assembly: GCF_016101635.1. Classification (NCBI taxonomy): domain Bacteria; kingdom Pseudomonadati; phylum Pseudomonadota; class Gammaproteobacteria; order Orbales; family Orbaceae; genus Gilliamella; species Gilliamella sp. M0320. The sequence continues at coordinate 358,780 of NZ_JACFQD010000001.1, read as the reverse complement.
TGATTTCCTGTAACTCTTGCTGTGCTTCTACTAAAACAAATGCTGGTAATAAAAGTTTTGATAAGGATTTATCTGACTCATCTGAAGAAAGTAATGAGACATTTTCAATTGATATAACCTGACCACCAGCAATACGTTGCTGATAAAGTTTTTGCTTCATCTGCTTAATAAATGATTGTTGTTGCTCAGTATTGTATAAGGTTTCCATATCGTCTATTTTCACCTCTACTAGCAATGAGACATCAAGATGAACTCGACCTTCTTCAATAATTGAACGAGTATCACCATTTTTAGCTAACGGATTGCGGGTAAGTCGAAATGTATAATCCGCATAATTATTAGGTCGATAAACTTGTACATCACAATCATGACAAGCGATTAATACACCATCCAGATAGATAGGATGATCCGACTCAATTTTTCGATTTAAAGCATGAATCGCCCCTAAAAATCCCGAAATAGCCGGAAAACCATAAGTTAACGGACTGGAGATGGCATTGGCATTATGAATTTTGACATGATCAAAAAAGAGATAGAATGTTAAATCTGCCATTAGAAGATCCCCTCCTTCCTACGTTGACTGGCTTTTACTGCTTCGCGAAATTCGCGACGCCACTCTTGAGATTCAGCATCAGAGAATTGTTTTTTAGTATTGTCGAATTTTTCTATTAAGGCATTTTTAATCCAAAAAGCAAAATCCTTTTCTAATTCAACAACCCAATTACCTTGCTCATACTGATGTTTAAAGTTTTCTTCATCTTCAAGTTCGGCCCGATTAGGATCAAGCCAAAGTTTTTGTGACATCAGTAACGAATAATCACGACTCCAACCTGCCGGCATGGAAGTTTGTATATTCCGAGCAAATTTAAGCAATAAAGTTAAAATAACCGCAAAGGCATCTTTTCGATTATCCCGCTCTTCAACTACATTTTTGGGTGCAGCAACCATATCGAACAGTAAGCGAAAACCAAATCGGCAGAAATACTGTAAGGAATTGTCAAATACACTTTCTTTTTTTTGACCAATTGACGGAAATTGAGAGCGCTCGAATTTAGGTGGCATTGAAGGTAATAAAAAATTACGACCGCCTTGATTACTGGTTAATTGACTTACCCCTTGTGGATTACTACCACCAAGTTTTACCACTGCTAAGTGATGGAAAGTAAAATAAGGTTGATGTTCTACTCCTTTCAAGCGCCGTTGTTCACGAGCTTTTTTATTTTCTTCGGAAAAGCGGGTTTGTACTTTTTGATAGACTACATTACACAAAGATGTGGGATGCAAAGGAACAAGCAAACGATAATTATCTTCTTGTTGTGACAAATAACTCTCTTCACTATTCGGCCAATAAAATTGCTTATTAAGTTCGTCAGCTTTTGGTTTTTCAAAATCATTAAAGATAACTTTTTTAAAATTGGCTAAATAGATTGCTGCTTTCTGCTCATCATCAGATAGCGCTTTTAATACAGCTGGATGATCGTCAATAATTAATTCTAATAATGTTTTATCTCCATTAATACATTGATTCAATAGAGAAAATATATCTAGACCGGCAGCATTTCCTGAACTATCAGCTACTAAATGTGTTGGTGTTGATGAAGATACATATTGCTGTTCATTTGGTTTGACAATTGTAAAATTGTTAACGTTATCACCTAAACTTGAAGAATGAATAGCTTTAGAAGAGTGGTGACAAATGGATATCCAAAACAATCTACGCGTTGCAGCATCTTCCATCCAATTTTCAAAATCAAATCTTTTACTCAGTTCTAATATCTTCTGTTGAGATTCATTTACAGCCTTTTGATCGCCTGCTTGTGTAGCTTTTTCTAATTTGGTCAGTTCACTTTTATAACTGCTGTTATTAGCAAGCCGTTGCTGAAGAAAGTCGACAATAACCTTTCTTATATCTTGCCAAGAAATATTATTCATTGGCCCTCCTTATATTTGTAAAAATGAAACAAAAAAAGGCTTATACTTTTTAGTATAAGCCTTTTTTTTTATGCTACTTTATAAATCAAATATAACTTTAAAATATTAAGTGCGTCATTATTATATTTCCACTGATTATTAGCGTTTAAATGACGATATTTTTCTTTATTTAACTGCAAATTTTTAATTAATAATTCAACTTCTTTTTTAGTTGAGATATTAAGTATTTTCATAATATCTTTTATTGAATAATAATTAGAATTTGATGCTAAATCTAGAATAAGTTCATCATTTGCAGCTTGATTATCAATTACAAATTTTTGTAATTTATTTAATACAAATTGGTCAATTGAAATTTGACATTGCATTGTCAACGTTTTATCCTTGAACAAAATTTTGTCCTCCTGTCATATTTTTGGATAAAATTCAAACAACCCCAAATCTCGAACATTTGGGGTTTTCTTTTATATTACATCTAATTTTATAGAAATAATAACATGTAATTTTCATTACATGTTTGTCATGTTAACTATAAAAAAAATACAAGTCAATAAAATTTCAAAACCAAAAAGAATATTATAGGGACACAAATTAATTTAATTATAGCAATAATAACTAGAAACCGCCTATTCGGCGGTGATCACATTAATTTGAAACAAAAAGAATTTTATATTTCTAAGCTACCTACACGGCAGTGAACAATTTAAAAAATTATCGCACCGAGTGGATTTGTTTCTAAACCACCAATACAACGGGCAGTTAAGTATAGAGTAATTACTCAAACATTACTAGCACGCATAACTCAGCTGATTATTTTCTATAAAAATAGTTGAGGAAACACCTTTTTTAAAGATAAAATTTTTCTAAAAAATAATAAATAACCTCTTCTTTTAACCTCTATCTTTATAAAAACCAAAATAGGGATGAAAGCACCAGCGTGTTTTGCTATTCAGATTAATAGTACAAAATTCATTAGCTAGCCGATAATGATTTTTATCTGGAAAATATTCCACTATTTGAGTAATCGCTTGCTCAACGGTATTAGTAAGCCATGGCTGTATCAATGGATTGCTAAATTGCCAATTATCATATTTAAAATTTTCGTTTTGCGGATCACCACAAAGTTCATTTGGCGTTTGCCAAGCGATTTCGGCATAACTAAATCGGTATTCGCCATTGTCATCAAGTTGGCAGATATACTCCTCTTGTGGTTGCTCTTGCAGCCTGAAAGGCGAGATTAACTGTAGATGGACACAATGGTGATGTGCCAAATCAGTTTGCCAATAACTGGTAACATAATTACTTTTGCGCGCATTGATTGGAAATAAATTTGCCATAACCTTATGTTCTAGTTCTGCTAATGTTAAGCCTGCTTGCGAATCAGTCATAATGCGAGGAGTCGCATTAATATTTTTTAATTGTTCTGACGTTATCAGTTGTTCAGTCTTATGCGTTTTTAATAAAAATAATGGTTTTTGCTCAAACCCCGGTTTAGTAAAACAAGCGCTATTAACACCTAAATTATTGCCGTTTTTCATCGCTTCTAAATTACTGCCTAAAATCGCCACATTGGCACTTTCGGCCGTTTTTTCCGGTCTATGCCGCCAAACTCGTCCTACTAACTGAATAATTGAACGCATTGAAGATGGCTCAACAATTGCCCAATCATAATCATGGTCACGCCCAACTTCAGTAACCGGTGTGCCGATGACGATAAAAATATGATGTTGTTTATCACTGTCTTTTATTGCTGCACGGATTTCAGGTTGTTGAAATAATTTATTAGCATCACCACGATTTAAAATTCTATCCAATTTTTCTTCTAATTGACTGCGCAATAGTAGCAGCTGTCTGGCATGATAAACCACCAGATGAAATTCAACATTTGCCGGTAACTCAGTTTGCTGGTAGATTTGCTTAGTGAGCGACATCACATCATCAATGTGCGCAAAGCGCATTAAACCGACACTAATTTTTTTGTTGGTTTGCGGATCTTGTTGATGGTGCTGTAAATGAAAATGATAAGCTTGATCTAATAACTGTTGCGCCAATAGAGCATAGCCTAGATCTGAATTTCCTTTTTTATTGAATGGGTAATTTAATAATTCTAAAATTTGCCCTCGACGGCGAATTGTCCCTTGTTGCAACTTCGCTATTCTTTTTTCGATAAACTTCGTATGATGATGTTTAAAATTAACAGTATCAGCTATTTGTTCGACTGACTGCTGATATTCATCAAACCATCCACAGATAATCTCCTGATTAGACCTTCCTGTATTCTGATTCCAAATTTTGCGACCGGCTTGATAAGCATCAAATAAACCAGCAATAAGATCTGGCGTTAAGGTGGCTGATGAGAGTAACACTTTACTGCCATAAAGCCCGGCTAAATGAACTAACCTTGCCAAAGCAGGTAAATCTCGCTGATCAAAATCATCCGGTTCATCTAAAATTAAATCTGCGGTAAGCAACCTTAAGGTTGGGGCAATATATTTGCCACCTCTGAGACATTCGCTAGCTTGCATTAAGTGATCAATAGTACATGTCACAATTGGCGCATAGATCAACTGACGGGCCTTACTGTTTTCGATAATGGTACCGAGTTCACAGTCAGCAATACCACTCTCTGCCACATCAATATATTCATCGACTAATGATTCTGTCGATTCACAACCAAGAGTTTCGGGACTAATCTCGTTATTGTTTGCATTTTTAGTAATTTGCGGTTGATTTTCTAACTCAAATAGGGTCTTTGTTGCCCGACCACCAACCAAAATAGCTAAATGTTCATCGGTTAAATGCAATCTTTCACGTAATGCTTTACCAGTTTGTAAGGTTAATACACGTAATCCTAAAGCAACCGTAAATCGAACCCCACGCTGTGGATTTGATAATGCATACATAATTCGCCCATTAGCTAAGGTTTTACCACAGCCGGTCGATGCCATATTGACGCCAAAAAAGCCATTATCATCACTTAATTGTTGATAACTTTTAGCTAAATCAAAAGCATGGTTTTGCCATTGAAAGCGTTTAATGATAGTGCGTTGCGTAAATGGCTTATGCTGATTAATTGCTGGTAATTCAGTGTTGATTTTAGGAAGTAAGCGAGCAAAACGAGCGGCAAAATTAGCAACACCTAATAGATGATCATCTAAGCGTTGATTGGCGTGCTGGCTTTTATTGGTATTGGCGATAAGAATATCTTCAACCCTTTGGGCTTCTTTGTCATTGATTGATATGCTGGAATAGTTATGGTCAGCAACCATAAGGCTTAATCGTGATAAATGTAATAATAATGAATCAACATTGGTTAGTTGCATTAAAGGAGTGTGATGAATTGCCTTGTTTGCATAACGACTTAATTTTTTAAGCCAAGATTGGCTTAAGGTTATATCACTTTTAAGTTGCCAAAAATCGGTGCTGTCTTCAATATTACTATTTCTAACCCAGTTTTCAACAGCAGTAAAAGTGCTAAAAAAACTTTTTAGTTTTAGACCAGATAGAAACATATCTCTCAGTAGCTTCTTATCTTTATCACCTCCTAATGAAGTTTTTAAAAACGGCATACGATGGTGTGACACAATTAACCAGCCAATCCATTGGGCTAATAATGGTAATTGAGAGAGGTCATTATTCTCTGTGCTAGTAAGATCATGATGCCAATCTGGTTTAAGTTGTTGATAATCGGCAAAATTAGCTAAACGGGTTAAAACCTCTTGATTAGTGGTACAATCACGAATCATCAATAAAAATAACTGTAATGAAATCCACTCATGACGAAACGGATTACCTGCTGGTCGACTTTTCCGTAATTTATCTTGAAAACCGACTGTTGCTTTGCCCAAATCATGCAATAGCGCAGCAATGGTTGCGATAAGTTGGATAGATGTGGCATATTGCCAACTATTTTCACTATCATTGCGTAATATATTACGCTTAGTACGATTAGTTGGCACTCGTCCTTGTTGATTAAATTGGCTTTTATCACCAACAATCCAGAGTAGAGTCGTTTTAAGATCAGACGAATGAATCAAATCCATGATAATAAGAAAATAATCTCAAGTTCTAGATAGCAATAAATTAACATTGTTTTATGTATAAAACGAGTCTTTTAAATAATTATCTAAGAGATTCAGTAAATGATTTTACCACCTATATGGCGTGAATCTCATAGTAAGCTATTTTCTTTTTAAGTTAATACTTAAATCATATAATAAATTGTTTAATTGAGGTTTTTGCTAATTATATTACGAGACTTAGAAAAAATTTATTTGATTAATTTATCATTAATATGATTATCATTTTGAATAGTAGTATAAGTAAAGTTTCGCCATCAGAGACGGTTTCGCATGGTTCTTTGATAATTACCTGGTGTTACCCCAAAATTTCGTCGGAAAATAGCAATAAACCCACTAATATTGTCATAACCTAAATATAAAGATATTTCTGTAATTGATTTTCCAGTAGCTAGCAATTCTAACGCTTTTAACATGCGCAGCTTCTGACGCCATTCGGTAAAATTAAATCCGGTTTCATTGGTAAATCGACGTGTTAATGAACGTCGGGAAATACCAGCCCAAACGCCCCATTCATTAACGTTTCTATCATCACTAGGATTATCAGACAAAGCTAAAGCGATTTTTAACAGACGCATATCTTTTGGCATTAGCAGTGCTAACTCAACTTGCGGACTGATTCTAATCTCGTCAAGTATCACGGCAATTAATCGCTTCTGTTCTGGTTGCAGTTCTGAGTTATGCCATGACATGGTTCGGTTAATTGCTTCGCGCAATAAATCAGATAATTCTAAAATGCATGGTTTGATAGGTAGTTTAGAACATGCATTTTTTTGTATATAGATGCTCCATCCTTCAAATTGTCCATGCGTTCCAAGAAGACTATGTTGTACATTCGGGGGGATCCAGACAGCATGAGTTGCGGGCACTATCCATTGACTACTTTCTGCTTCAATTGAAATTAATCCCTGTAATGTGCCAAGTAACTGTCCTCTCGAATGACCATGACGTTGTGTCACTCTTTGTGAAGAGTGGCTGGCTGTCGATATGATCATCGGTTCGCTATCAGAAGAAGCAAGCAGTGGAGAAATGAGTGGAGTATTCATTTATATGGCCCCGATGGGATATTTTGTGGCTTAAATTGGCTAGTAAAACACTATTCTACTGGCTATCCTAAAATCTTCTCAATTAAATTGAAGGTAACACGTTAGCAATAAATAGATAAGTTGTAAATCAACAAAATAATCGTTTTTTAGACGAATTAATTGGTAATTTTCAAATTTATTAATTGCTTAATAATCTGGTTTTAATAAGGAAACAGATACATGAAAGGAAAACATAAAAATTATAAAGAAATTACATCATCAACATTCGACGGAATAGATACACAAGGCGCAACTAAATATAATATGGAAAGGGTTTAATATGAAACAATCGCTAGACCTGACCATCTCAGAAAAAAAGTTAGTATTTGCGATGACGCTATCTAGTATATTGCCATTATTAGATAGCAGTATTGTTAATGTTATTTTACCCGCAATTTCGAATGACATTAATGCCTCTTATGCTTATATACAATTGGCGATTACCATATATATGCTTGCTTGCGCAGCTGGCATATTGCTATCACCTTATATACATGAAAATTTTGGGCTCAAGAACGCATGGGTCAGCTCAATTTTTATTTTTCTTATTAGTTCTATATTAGTTGGATTTTCATATAATCTGGTTTCTTTAATCCTGTTTAGATGCCTACAAGGTTTTGGTGCAGGAATATTAATACCTATCACTCAATCGATAATAGCGACTCATTTTGCTAAGCAAAGGCTAAAGCCGGTTATGGCATTGATTGCTATTCCGTCAGTCTTTGCCCCAGCACTAGGACCAGTTTTTGGCGCAATCTTATCGGAACAATTAAATTGGAGAATAGCTTTTTTTATCAACATACCTTTGGCGCTTTTAGCTTTTTTCTTTGGTGGGACGACAATACCAGAGAATAAAACATCTAAATATAATATGAATATTTATGTATTTATGACATTTTTAATTGCTTTAATATTATTTTTTATCTCTATTAAAAATATTACTTCTGGGCATTTTTTTGATATTTCTAATATTATTATGCTGGTTTTAGGTATTGGTTTGATGATGGTTTCACTTATTACTAATAATAAGTCAGACAATAAACTAATCGATTTAAGTGCATTTAATTGCCATCAATACTCTCTGGCAATAATTATGGGATTTCTGACATCAGTTATCTTTTTCGGTTTTATGATTTTTTTTCCTTTAATACAAGCAATAAATGATCATATATCGATTACTTATATTGGAATGTTGCTTGCCCTACAAGGTGTAGGAGCTTGGTTGGCGAGAAAATTTGTTTATAAATCACTAAGTGAGATAAATTCATTTCTAATTATTGGTATAGGTTTAATAATATCAGCAATAAGTATATTAATAATTCAAGTTGGTGGCAGCGTCTCTGAAATCATCGGTTTTACTGTTCGAGGCTCCGGATTAGGCGTTGCCACGATTGCTGTTCTCTCTTCTCCATTCGAGTTTTGTAAAAAAAATCAGATTAAGGACACAAGTGCTATCACTCGTGTTATACAGCAAATTGGAGGTGCATTTGGAAGCGTATTATCAGGAATATTAATCAACCTAACTCTAGATCAAATAATTTCAGTAAATTGCGCCTATCAGATAATGTTTTTTCTATCTCTTGTATTTGGTATTATTGCTGTTATTGCCTATATTTTCTCTTATCGAGTGAATACAAAAAGTTAGTATACAAAAAAACTGAACATATGAGTTCAGTTTTTAGCTTATTTAGCAATAGCTTTAAGCTACCTACACGGCAGTGAACCTATTGTACGCATAATAGATTCGGCTCTAGATTTTCTAAACTACCTACACGGCAGTAAACTAGAATCCAATATACTATAAATGCAGTTGGCAAAAAGGCAAAGCGCAATTTTACTATTAAAAACCCTTTTTTTGATCCATTTTTCAACATATTGATTTTTAATTATTTTATTTTAAGTTAAAAAAAGGGTTAGCAATAAGGAGGAATTTAAGTTTCAAAAACCCCTCTCCTCAAAATTTTTTGGTTGTTTGAGTTTCGGACGTTTGTTGTTTTGTGGTTGTTTCTATACGGTGATTACGTCCGAGTTAAGAGGGTTGCCGCCAACCCTCTTTACAATCTCCCGCGGCGACCACGCAAGTGGTCACGATGTGACTGCCTTCCGCCTTCGTTCGCTCTTAACGCACCGGCTGTGATTTGTTCCTGACAAAACACAGCCTTGCCAAACATCCCTGTTTGCCATGCTAACCTCTCTCAGTTGTCAGCACATTGCCAATGTCGCGCCACAAAATCGCTTTTATTGTCCTAACATTATTTTTCTTATCCTTAGCTTTAATACCTAAGAACTAAGAAATAATAGCTAAGGATAGACACAGAGTCCGTTTAACTCTCTATAATTCGTGAGATTTGCAATACCCATATGATTAACAAAAAAGTGGCAAATACGATAATCACAATTAACACTATCATTCGTCCAATATCTAATGGTACTGACGTTGGTTCCAGTGCTCCCCCATTCCGTGAAAAATCCTGCACCAATGTGACGACGTAAATAAGCATCAGGTGACGAAGGCCTTGCACCAACTGCACTTCGACAATAACGATCTGACCCAGCTCCCTGACAAACCGAATTTGTTAAATCCTTGACCTTTGGGACACGGTAGCCTCCAATCTTATTACACCAAGATGATAGACTAGAAGGGGTACTTTTATAACCACCACGATTAACAAACCACTGCTTTAACTTAAATCCATATTTGACCACCGCATTACCACTACTATCACGACCGACTAACTCAAATGTCTGCGGTAAAGATAGTCTGTCGATTCTACCTGGATTATCTGAGTACGATGTAGCAACAGGACCCGTTAGGGTGACTCGAACGCTGGTACTTGTTGAATCGGTCATCGTTGCAGCAATACCACCATGAGAAACCGGCGCCCAAGATAAGGCCTGATTATTACCACTAATATCTAAATCAAAATACAAATTATTAGCACCAGTAGTCGGGAAGTTTAAACCATAAGACGACGGCGTAACTGACTGTGGTAGAAAACCCTTACCATATTCCCAAACGGCAGCAGAAAGACCTTGCCTTGTGGCTCTCTCTCCTAGGTCAGGTCTTGCAAAACAAATCACTGGCGATGCCTTAGGATTAATATAATAAGTGGCATTACCTGCCGTAAAACGACTTTCATTAGGTACTCCATAACGTGTTGTTAATCTACCTTCACCATTAGATAAGGTTAATTTATATGGAGCTTTACAAATAGTCAGTACTTCACTACGGGAAACAGGATTATTGTCTTTATCAACAATCGATAAATTTAAACTACCGGTGGCGGTGACACCATTAACGCCCTGACCATCACCATCATCATCACCCCAATAATTATACGGTGTGCCAATAAGTGAACTTAATGCAATAGAATAATTATTCCTTGGTATTAACATACCAATATCATTAAAACTCTGACCAGCAACAGGTAACTCGATAGGATTGCCTCTTGAATTATTGGTTGTTGGAGTAAATATTCTACCATCTGAAAGGGATATCCCGAGTAGCGCTTCAGTATTTGTTACCCGGGTACGACCACCATCAAAGGTTAAATAAGGTGCTGAGCCATAAATAATATTGGTCGTTTTTGTGGTTAATGCATAATTAGTAAAAGAGATAGACTGTAAAACAACTACGGTTAATACCAAAACCATCGGCCGAGATAAACAGGCTAAACCAAGAAATTTTGAAAAATTTTGCCGGAATTGCAGAAATTTTGGAAATTGCTGAAATAATAAACGGTGTGAGCTTAACTTTAGAAAGGTGAAATTATAGGTTGGGCAGGTTGCGTGTTGCGTGTTGCGTGTTGAAAATTATAATCCATATCAGATATCCTTGTCAATCCAATTTTATGATTTATTTAAAATTTTAAGCCTGATGGCGTGAAATTTATCCATTCTTATAAATATGCTATAAAAGTATAGTGATTGCAAAAAACCATGCAACTTTTTTTGGCGGTTTAATTGTTAACTTTTGTAAAGATTAATGTAATATTATGTTTTAATTACGCCCTTAAAACCGATTTCGAAGAAACTTTAGGCGGATTTTAGGCTTTAAAAACCCCTTTCCTCAAAATTTTTTATTCTTTTAGTTTCGGACGTTTTCGGTTTTGTGGTTATTTCTATACGCTGATTACGTCCGAGTTAAGAGGGTTGCCGCCAACCCTCTTTACTATCTCCCGCGGCGACTACGCAAGTGGTCACGATGTGACTGCCTTCCGCCTTCGTTCGCTGTTAACGCTCCTTGGCAAACATCCCTGTTTGCCATACTAACCTCACTCAGTTGTCAGCACATTGCGAATGTCGCTAAATTAAATACGCCAAACTTATTTGCCAAAATAAACTCTTATGTTTATAGCAAGCTAATTTTAGTTTTAAAACCAATTTCGGAGAAACTTTAGGGGGATTTTTAGGCTTTAAAAACCCCGTTCCTCAAGTTTTTTGGTTGTTTGAGTTTCGGACGTTTGTTGTTTTGTGGTTGTTTTTATACGGTGATTACGTCCGAGTTAAGAGGGTTGGCGCCAACCCTCTTTACAATCTCCCGCGACGACCACGCAAGTGGTCACTGCGTGACTGCCTTCCGTCTTCGTTCGCTCTTAACGCACCGGCTGTGATTTATTCCTGACAAAACACAGCCTTGCCAAACATCCCTGTTTGCCATGCTAACCTCTCTCAGTTGTCAGCACATTGCCAATGTCGCTAAATTAAATACACCAAACTTATTTGCCAAAATAAACTTTTATGTTTATAGCGAGCTAATTTTAGTTTTAAAACCAATTTCGGGGAAACTTGGGCGGGATTTTGGCTTTAAAAACCCCGTTCCGCAAAATTTTGAGGAACGGGGTTTTTAATTGGCTAATGTATTCTTGGTTGTTAGCTTATTGATGGTACTAAAACTGGTTCTAAATTTTATTAGCGATGATTAAAAGAAGTTTTCATAGATTAATTTGATGCTCATGATGGTTGAAACGGTAATTAACATTGGTCTTATTAATTTTCGTCCTTTAGCTATAACCATTTTTGCCCCTAATCTTGCGCCGATAAATTGGCCAACTAACATAACTAAACCAATTGACCATACTACTTCACCGCCAGCAATAAAGAAGATTAATCCTGCTAAATTAGAGGTAAAATTGAGTACTTTGGTATGGGCGGTTGCTTTAGTTAAATTGAATCCAGCCAGAGTAATATATGCGAGCGCATAGAATGATCCGGCGCCGGGGCCAAAAAATCCATCATAAAAACCGATAACCAACGCAGGAATCAAAGCAAACTGTAAAATTGAAAGCCGACTATTACGATCACTATCTCCGATTGTTGGTGATAGTAGAAAATAAAGTCCGACGCTAATGGTTAATATTGGTAATAATAATTTTAAGAAATCCGCTTGTATATGCATGACTGATAATGTGCCAAGAGCGGAACCAATGAATGCACAAGCAATCGCCCATTTTTGCTGTTTTAAATCAACCATACGTTGGCGAATAAAATAGAAACTAGCAGAAAAAGAACCGCCACAACTTTGTAATTTATTAGTGGCTAACGCACTAGCTGGTGGTAATCCTACAGCCAGTAGTGCCGGTACCGTTAATAGTCCACCCCCACCAGCAATTGAATCAATAAAGCCTGCTAACGTCGCAATTAAAAAAAGTAAAGCCAGTAATTCGTAACTCATGATTATTTTACATCACTACATTGGGCCCGATAGCGAAGATAATGATCCATTAATACGATAGCGACCATTGCTTCAGCAATAGGCACTGCTCGAATACCGACACAAGGATCATGTCTACCATGGGTTGAAACTTCGACACTTTCGCCATTAATATTAATTGATTGTCCGGCAATTTCAATACTTGGGGTTGGTTTTAATGCTATGCTGCTAATGATAGTTTGACCCGAGCTAATTCCCCCCAAAATACCACCAGCATGATTTGATAAAAATCCTTGTGGGGTTATTTCGTCACGATTTTCACTACCACGTTTATTAACCGCAGCAAAACCATCACCAATTTCAACCCCTTTTACTGCATTAATGCTCATTAATGCATGGGCAAGATCAGCATCTAACTTATCAAAGACGGGCTCACCTAAACCTACTGGAACATTTTCAGCAACAATGCAGACTTTAGCGCCAACTGAATCGCCCTCTTTTTTGAGCTGTCTTAATAGTTGATCAAGAGCCTCTAGTTTACTTTCATCTGGACAGAAAAAAGGATTTTGATCAACTTGTTGCCAATCATTTAATTGGCACTGGATATCACCCATTTGTGCTAAATAACCACGAATGGTAATACCTAACTTTTCATGTAAATATTTTTTAGCAATAGCACCGGCCGCAACACGCATGGCAGTTTCGCGTGCCGATGAGCGACCACCACCGCGATAATCCCGAATACCATATTTTTTTTGGTAGGTATAATCGGCGTGACTCGGTCTAAAAATATCTTTTATTTTGCTGTAATCTTGTGAACGTTGGTCGGTGTTTTCAATTAATAATCCGATACTAGTACCAGTAGTCACACCTTCAAATACCCCGGATAGGATTTTTACTTGATCAGCTTCTCGACGTTGCGTAGTGTAACGAGATGAACCAGGACGACGGCGATCAAGATCGTGTTGCATATCGGATTCGCTTAAATTCATTCCTGGTGGCACACCATCAACAATACAACCTAGTGCAGTACCATGTGATTCACCAAAGGTTGTGACTTTAAATAATTTACCGATTGAATTTCCTGCCATAGTTCTTATTCCAATTTTTTATTTTATAGTTAATTTATTTAAAATAATGCTGATAAGTCTTCAAGTCAGCCTGAGTGATTGCAAATACGCCAAATCCACCATGCTCAAAACTGATCCAGTTAAAGGGTACATCTGGATATTGTTGTTGTAAAGACACCCAGCTATTACCAACTTCACAGACTAATACTCCATCAGGTGTTAAATAATCACAAGCATCGTGTAGAATTCTTTTTGCTAAGTCTAATCCATCAAATCCTGCTTCGAGAGCTAGTTTTGGCTCATATAAAAACTCGTCAGGAAGATCACTCATATCTTCATCATCGACATATGGAGGATTAGTCACAATTAGGTCGTATTTTTTGTTCTCTAATTGATTAAATAGATCGGATAAAATTGGTGTAACTTGATATTGCATATCATGCAGTTCAATATTAGTTTGAGCGACATCTAACGCTTCTAATGAAATATCAGTAATATCAACTTGAGCATCAGGAAATGCATAAGCACAAGCAATACCAATACACCCACTACCGGTGCAGAGATCTAAAATATTTTTTGGTTTACTGCTAATTATATCTTTAAACTGATTATTAATCAGTTCACCAATAGGAGAACGTGGGATTAAGACTCGTTCATCAACGTAAAAACTATGACCACAAAACCACGCCTGATTAGTTAGGTAAGGTGTTGGTAAGCGATCATTAATACGTTTGTTGATGATCTCATTTAGTTGTTGTTTTTCATCATTAGTCAGATTTGCAGCATAAAATTCTGGAGGAATAAATAGTGATAAGCCGAGCGTAGCTAAGATAAGTTGTTTGGCTTCATCGATAGGGTTATCGGTGCCATGGCCTAAAAAGATGTCTGATTGACTAAGTTGTGAAGTGGTCCAGCGTATATAATCCTGAACAGTGCGTAAGTTTTCCATAGTAACTCCGAAAGATCGTGGAGAGGAAGAGATTAATCGTCACGTCAGGTCATTAAAGCTGAGGTAAATGCCAAGACCATATTAATAGATTTGGTTGGCAATGCTAAAGAACCTAATGGCTCTTTCCTTCGATGACTGAATAAATATTCATGGCGGTGAGGAAGGGATTCGAACCCTTGATACGTTGCCGTATACACACTTTCCAGGCGTGCTCCTTCAACCACTCGGACACCTCACCTTAATTTAGCCCTGCTTTTTGAAAGCAGGGTGCATACTATAATTATCTGCAAACAATTAATCAAGTGTTAATTCATGTAAACGATGGTTCCGAATACTAATAAAACAGCTAAAATAAGAACCGTTGTAACTAAAGCATATTTTAAATTGATACTCATAATACTTATTCCTTACTTTTTGTTTATAACTATTCAATTGGTTTATCTAAAGAAAGAAATCCACCTCTAACCTTACTAGCTTCAAGATTAGGATAATTTGGTATTAAATCAAGTAAGATTTCGACTGCCTCATCTAGAAATGCATCAGGCTGTTTATAACCTTTAGGTAGATCTTTTAATTTAGTAATTGGCGCTAAACCAGCACGGTTTAAACGTTCATTCATTCTTTTTAAATCACGATCATCGTTAGTTTTTTGTTCGGTTTCTCGCTCATTTTTATTTAAAGAAACCACATATTGATCATCTTTTTTATCATTAAACCGCTTAATATCCTCTTCTATATAATTAAATTCAGGATTATTAGCAATTCGAGCTTGGTGCTGTGATTTTAAGTTAGCTAATAAAGGTTTAATGTTAGCAACAGTGAGATAATCAGCTGATGGAATTTTATCCCACGGCATGGCATTATCTAAGAATCTTTCTCCCATTTCATCGACATATTGGCTTTTCGTCATTTCGATATCAGGTACAACACCTTTTAACTGAGTACTACCACCATTAATACGGTAAAATTTTTGTACCGTGTATTGTGCACCGCCAAGTTCTGGCCATTTAGGGTGTAATCGCGCATCTACTGGATATGAAATGTTACGAGAAGTTTGTACGGTACCTTTTCCATAAGTCGTTTCACCAACAATAACTGCTCGGCCATAATCTTGCATCGCTGCTGAGAAGATTTCTGATGCTGATGCACTATAACGATTGATCATGACAACAACTGGGCCTGTGTATTCAATACCTTTATTTTTGTCATCGTAAGTGGTGATCTTTTGTAAATTATCCCGTACTTGTACAACTGGACCGCTGTCAATAAATAACCCTGTTAATTCGATAACTTCAGCTAATGAACCACCACCGTTATCTCGTAAATCAATAACTAGACCTTGTAGTTTTTCACTATTGGCTTCTAAGATTAATGATTCAACTTTTTTGGTCAAGCCAATGTAAAAACTTGGTATTTCAATCACACCGATTTTTCCACGGCTATTATTGATAGTTTTTAATTTAGCTTCACGATCTTCAAAATGAATTTTATCACGAGTGATTTCGATCACTTTCGGTTTACTATTATTACCCGCTGGTAAAATTTCTAATTTTACTACGGTATTTTTAGGTCCACGTATTTTGTCAACAATATCATCTAAACGCCAACCGATGACATCTTCAATAGCAGAATTGCTTTGCCCTACACCAATAATTCGGTCACCGACTGATAATAATTTACTTTTCTCAGCAGGGCCGCCAGTGACAAAAGACATAATAACAGTATAATCATCTTGTTGGCTAAGCGTTGCACCAATACCTTCAAAAGACAGACTCATTTCTGAATCAAAATCACGTTTTTTACGTGGTGCTAAATAACTGGTATGCGGGTCAATTTCTCGCGCAAAAGCATTCATAAATACTTGGAAACAATCTTCATTATTAGATTGAACAATCGTTTTTAATACTCGTTGATAACGTTTAGTTAGAACTTCACGAATTTGGCTTTCATTTTTACCAGTTAAAGATAAATTTAACTCATCATATTTAACTCGTTTATCCCAATATTCATCGAGCTCTTTTTCAGAGGTTGGCCACGCCATATCTTCACGTTTGAAATTTATTTGGTCTTTAGTATTAAAGTCCATAGGACGTTGTAAGACCTCAAGCGCGTATTGATAACGATTGTAGCGTTTTTGCAAGAATAGGTTGTAAATATCGTAAGCGGTTTTTAAATCGCCATCAATCAGTTCTTGTCCCAATTGCTCTTGGCGATCACGGAATTTATTTACATCATCTTGCAGAAAGAGGGTTTTATTACCATCTAATAATTTGAAATAACGATCGAAAATTTTAGCAGAAAAGGCTCCGTCTAACGAAAAGTCACGGTAATGTGATTGCGTAAAAAAGTTGGTCACACGTTTAGCAACCACTTGATGTACTTCGTCTTGCTTTAAAACAGGAATTTGTTCAGTCGCCGGCGTTTTGGCCTGAGCAGTTGTACTAATAATACATAAAATGAGACCGAATTTAACAAAACTTTTCAGTAGCTTATTCATATAAATTCTCTATCTATTAATAATATGCTCAGGTTTAACCATTAACTCCATTCCAGCACCTACTTTAACTTTGATATGTTCCTTTTCAATTGTAATGATTTGTCCTTTTATTGGTTTATTACCAACATTAACTTTAACAAAATCACCTAATTTCAAAGTACGAGGTTTTCTAGCTGGTTTTGGGGTCGCTTTGCGTTTTTGTTTTGCACGTTCTTTAGCTTGTTCTTTGCTTTCTTTCAATTGCTGTTGTGCATGTTCCATTTGTTCTTTGGTGATAACTTCAGTTGGATTACCATTTAAATCAACGCGATGAGCACCTTCTTTTATACTATATAGGTAACGCCAACCCATTGTATAAGCTCTTAATGCAACACGGAGTTTGGTTTTACTAAGTATTTCACTATTTTCAAGATGAGAAAGGATATCTTGAAAGATGCCAATTTTTAAAGGTTTGGCTTCCCCTTCAATTGTAAAACAATTCGGAAACTGTTGAGCTAAATAAATAATAATCTCTTTACTATTCGTTAATTGAAACTTATTTTCCATTGGTTATTCCATTGTAGCAACTAAAATTTTCTGACGTTAGAGTATATATCAGCTTATACAATAACACTAATTATCTTTTTTATGTTTATTAATAAAGGTAATAAAATCCTTAATGCCGTTACGCATTAGCCATGAACTAACAATTGTTTGTTCTTCAATAGATAGCTGTTCAAAAGCAGTCATCCAAAGTTGTAGCGGATCTATTGGCGAAACTACGTAAGTCGCACTTTCTTCTTCAAGACATAAAGCTTTTTTCACATCTATCGATAAACTACTTATATGATATTCAAGTGCTTTACCACGAACACCAGATCGTTTTCGAGAAGTCCACTTTTCAGCTCTTGCTTTACGGTTAATCCCTTGCGTTGTTGAAGGCATTCCAGCAACGCTTAATAGTTCTTTGGGAGAGAACCACTCTTTCATTTTAATTACCCTATTTTTAAGAAACAAGAAAAAAATTACAGAAATTAAAGAAACTTTGTTACAATAATAAGAAACAACTTATTAATGATGTTAAAAGTTAAATTATAAACTTACTGGTTTTAATAACATGAAAGCATAACATAGATATTTAATGTTATAAACTACGAAGGAAGAAAAAATGGAAATAAAATCCAACGACTGGCACAAAGCAGATATAATTGCCGCATTAAAAAAGAAAGGTACTACACTGGCTGAATTATCTCGTAAATCAGGTTTGAGCTCATCAACATTAAGCAACGCACTAGTGAGACCGTGGACCAAAGGAGAAACTATTATAGCCAAGGCTCTTAATTTGAAACCTTCGCAAATTTGGCCAAGTCGTTATATTAATTCCATGACAAAACAACCAATTAAGCGAGTTTTAAGAAAAAAACAAGACGATAAAGGATAAAACAATAACTAGAGATAAACATCTTATCCACTTTAAAAAAATGGAAACATAAAGAAATTAAAATGTTTCCATATATTCGTTTTATCCTTTTATATCAATTATTAAGGTTAATTATTATTATTGAAATTTATGATTCGGTCATTTTCTACAACAGTAAAGCTATGCTATGATTAGCTATCTTTTGTTATAAATCATAAATTAATAGGCAAGAATCCATGAAAAATCTTAGTAAAATTTTGGTCGTTCTTTTTTCAATATTGGCATTAGCAGCATGTTCACAAAAAAATTATTTTGAACAAGGAGCCCCTCTAAGTCACGAAAAAGTGAATAAAATAGTAGAAGGTTCGACCACTGAAACACAGCTTTTACATATTTTTGGTGAACCAACAGCTAAAACCGTTATTAATAGCAATGAGACTAAATGGACTTATAAATATCTTAAAAAGAGTTCAACGAATAATGTTTTATTAGGTGAAACACAGTATGATATTGTCGAAGGTACTTTAGAAGTCATTGTTAACCAAGGTGTAGTTACTTGGTTTAATTACGATCAAAATAATAAACAGAAAAAATGGTAATTCTCATTACTGATTAAGTAAGGCACATCAAATTGATGTGCTTTTTAGTTTATGTTCTCTAAACCACATAGAATAGTTAAACTTACTTATTCATCAAACGTCAATTTTCTTATACTCAAATTAATGCTTTTGCACAGATTGCAACCATAATCCCTATTCTGTTCTGGACAAAAATAACGATTAGGTTATACTCTTTGCCGAAATTAACCAGACAATCGCTGCTTTGTTGTAGTCCCTTGCAAAAGGGAGACAAACAGAGGGGAGGAAAGTCCGGGCTCCATAGGGCAGAGTGCCAGGTAACGCCTGGGGGGTTTTGGCGCGAGCTAAAATTCACGACTAGTGCAACAGAGAGTATACCGCCGATGGCTTAGTAATAAGATCAGGTAAGGGTGAAAGGGTGCGGTAAGAGCGCACCGCGCAACTGGTAACAGTTGTGGCACGGTAAACTCCACTCGGAGCAAGGTCAAATAGGGATTCATTGGCGCGGCCCGCGTTGAATCCGGGTAGACTGCTTGAGCTAATGCGTGAGTATTAGCCTAGAGGAATGATTGTCCACGACAGAACCCGGCTTATCGGTTAATTTCGCTTTTTTACTTTTCTGTTGTATCTTGTTTCACTTGCTTTTTATTATTCAACCAACGTTTAAATGCTAGCCAAATTGTAAAAAGCAAACCTAATAGCAATAAAATTACCGGTATTAACATAAGTAATGACATGATTTGCTTTTCATAGGTTTTGAAAATCGGCGATAAGCCGAATAAATAACCTAATGTAACAATTAAGAAAATCCATAATGTCGCACTGATCCAGTTATAAATATGAAATTTACGGCTATGTAAACCTGATAATCCTGCCATCATCGGTAATAAAGTACGCACAAATGCAATAAATCGTCCGATAAATAAGGCTTGTAATCCGTATTTATGAAATAAAACTTCCGATTTACGATGATATTTTTCGGGTAAATGCGCCATCCAATTTTGCACAATTTTGTTATTGCCAAGCCAGCGCCCCTGCGCATAACCAAGC
Source organism: Gilliamella sp. M0320 (assembly GCF_016101635.1). Taxonomy (NCBI): domain Bacteria; kingdom Pseudomonadati; phylum Pseudomonadota; class Gammaproteobacteria; order Orbales; family Orbaceae; genus Gilliamella; species Gilliamella sp. M0320. The sequence goes on along the minus strand of NZ_JACFQD010000001.1, from coordinate 338,488 downwards.
CATGTACCAAATGCGGCACCCGCAATTAGAATTAAGTTTATTAAACCAAAATGAAAAACATTTTGACTAATTAATACGCCAGTTAGAAACAATAAACTATCACCCGGTAAAAAGGCTGCTGGTAACACACCATTTTCTAATAAAATGATAACAAAAAGCATGCCATATAATATCCATAACACATTCGGATTTGAGAGTGTTGCAAGATCCATATGAACAAATGCTTGATAGAGTGTAATGATTGTATCCATTTAGCTTAATTTCTCATTAATGTATTATTATTAGTGGTTAATAGTACCACCTACCGTTAAATTATTCACTTTTAAAGTCGGTTGGCCAACACCAACCGGTACACTTTGCCCGGCTTTACCACAAACGCCAACACCTGAATCTAATTCTAGATCATTCCCTACCATTGAAATCTGTTGCATAGTTTCAATGCCTGAACCAATAAGTGTTGCACCTTTAACTGGCATAGTAATTTTACCTTTTTCAATTAAATAAGCTTCTGAAGTTGAAAAAACAAATTTACCCGAAGTTATATCAACTTGCCCACCAGCAAAGTTAGGGGCATATAAACCATAGTCAACACTTTGAATAATATCATCAAAACTCGATGTTCCGGCAAGCATATAGGTATTTGTCATTCTAGGCATTGGTAAGTATGCGTAACCTTCACGACGGCCATTGCCAGTCGAAGAACAATTCATTAATTTTGCATTGAGCTTATCAAACATATAACCTTTTAAAATGCCATTTTCAATTAATACCGTTTTTTGGCTAGGTGTGCCTTCATCATCAATAGAAAGTGAACCACGACGATTAGCAATAGTACCATCATCAACTATAGTACAAAGTTCTGAGGTAACTTGCTGACCAATTTTACCGGAAAATACCGAGCTATTTTTACGATTAAAGTCACCTTCTAATCCATGACCAACTGCTTCATGTAGTAATACACCGGGCCAACCTGCGCCTAACACCACCGGCATTGTGCCTGCAGGTGCTGGCTTAGCTGAAAGTAATACTAAAGCCTGTCGCACCGCTTCGCGAGTATAACTATCGATATGGCTTTCACCAGTTTTAAGGTTAGTTGTTAAAAAATAGTCATAACCAAATCGGCCACCACCACCACTGCTACCTCGTTCTCGTTTACCATCTTGTTCCACTAGAACAGATACCGATAAGCGAACTAATGGGCGAACATCAGCACTTAAGGTACCATCAGTAGCTGCGATTAAGATATCTTCATAACTACCAATTAAGCTTGCCGATACTTCAATTACTCTTGAATCGATCGATCGGGCTAATTTATCCACTTGCTGTAATATGGCAATCTTTTGTTCCTGAGCAAAACTGTTTATTGGATTTATCGAAGGATAGAGCGTGATATCTTGCGCCGTTTTAAAAGGTGTAACGGCTATAGGTGTTTGCTGTTTAGTAATTGAATTAGCAGCCAATACACTCTGTTCCAAGCGAGCTAATGACAATTGATCGGTATAAGCAAATCCAGTTTTTTCACCAATAATTGCTCGCACACCAACACCTTGATCACGATGGAAAGAAGCATTTTTGATTATACTATCTTCAAGTGACCAACTTTCATAATAACCGGATAGAAAATATAAATCACCAAAATCAATTTTTCTTGAACTTAACATATCAAGTAAATTAGCTATATCTTGTTGATTTAAGTTATTTGGGTGGAGTAACCTTTCACTCACTTGAGTTACTTTCATAAATTCCTTAATTTATTGATAAAAAATAAAAAATGTTTTTCTGACAATCACTTATCGATTAGGTTTTACCTATTTTTATGGTTAATACAGTTAAACTAATCACATAAGTACAACATCATACTGTTCTTGTATATACAGTGGTTCAACTTTTACTTCAACTCGTTTGCCTACAAAGACTTCAACTTCGGCTAAAGCATGAGACTCGTCATTGGTCAGTGCATTGGCTACTGCGGCTGATGCATAAACTAAGAAGTACTCAGAGCGATGAGCTTTATAAACACGAACAATCTCACGCAATATTTCATTACATACTGTTTCGACAGATTTAACAATACCACGACCTTTACAAGATGGACATTCTTCACAAAGAATATGGCCAATACTTTCACGCGTACGTTTACGGGTCATTTCAACTAATCCTAAACCGGAGAAAGTATTAACGGATGTTCGTGCTCGATCTTTAGCTAAAAAATCTTGTAAAGATTGTAATACCCGTTCACGGTGAATATCTTCTTGCATATCGATAAAATCGATAATAATAATGCCACCTAAATTACGTAATCTTAATTGGCGGGCAATGGCAATCGTTGCTTCGATATTCGTATTAAAAATCGTCTCTTCTAAATTTCGATGACCAACAAATGCACCGGTATTAATATCAATGGTAGTCATGGCTTCGGTCTGATCGATAATCAAATAACCACCAGATTTTAATTTAACTTTTCTATCTAGCGCTCTTTGAATTTCATTTTCAATATCATACAGATCGAAAATTGGAATATTGCCACGATAATGGGTTAGTTTGCTAGTTACTTCAGGCATAAATTCCTGAGTAAATTCAACTAACAAGTCATAAGTTAATTTCGAGTCAACTAATATACGTTCGATTGGATCACCAACAAAATCTCGTAATACTCGTTGCGATAAAGCTAGCTCTCCATATACTAAATTTTTACTAACCGGACGAGCCATTCTTTCTTGAATTTTTGTCCATAGCCGTTTTAAAAAATTAGCATCTTGTTCAAGCTCATGGGCATTTGCCCCTTCTGCAGCTGTTCTTACAATAAAACCGCCTTCATCAGAGACATACTGCTCAACGATTTTTTTCAGCCTTTCTCGCTCTTCTTCAGATTCAATTCGTTGTGATGTAGCAACATGGGTCGAATTTGGCCCCGGCATTAAAACTAAATATCGTGAAGGTAATGTAATGTCAGTGGTCAACCTAGCTCCTTTAGTTCCTAAAGGATCTTTAACCACCTGAACCATTAAGTCTTGACCTTGGCGAACCAGTTCAGAAATATCTTTAACTTGAAATTGTTCTTGATCACTATCGGAGACACATTCAGTATGTGGCATAATATCTGAAGCATGCAAAAAAGCAGCTTTTTCAAGACCAATATCTACAAAAGCGGCCTGCATACCAGGTAAGATACGAATCACTTTTCCTTTATAAATATTGCCAACAATTCCTCGGCGCGACTCACGATCAACATGGATCTCTTGTAAAATACCGTCTTCAATATAAGCAACACGAGTCTCTGAAGGCGTTACATTCATTAATAATTCAACAGACATAATGATTCCTTTTTAATTGATAGCAAAGTTCCGTCTTATTATTCGTAAAAATAGATAAATCACTATCCATAATACCCCATCAACACAACTAGATATTAAAATTAAAGGCGAAATCGTTATGGTGTGATAAATAGTAACCTGAAATAAAAATATTAAAAAATTGTAACAAAGTGATACAACAAAGATAACAATTGCTTGCTGCCAGAGCGCTAAATTACGAATCAACTGAAATTTAAACAGCAGCAAGTAAGCTATACAGGAAAAAATAAACGCATGAATACCAAGAATAGATCCGGAAAATAGATCCAAGACTATTCCTAATATAAAGGCCATCCCCATTCCAATACGATGAGGAAGCGCTATTAACCAATACGCCATGATTAACATTAATAAATGCGGTTTAAGCATATTATAATCAGCTGACCATGGAACAATCTGTAAACATAAGCCTATCAACAGTGTTAACCAGATAATCAAAATACTAAATCGACTATTCCCCCTCATGTTTTACTCCTTGTTCGCCCCATAGTAATAATAAATAGCGTAAACGTTTTAAATCCGCTGTAGGTGTAGCAGAAATAATTGGGGTTGAATCACTAATATCAAGTTTGACTGAGCTTACCACAGCCACTGGATAGCCTTCAGGGAAGCGACCATCAAGTCCAGAAGTAACTAAAACATCACCAACTTTGATATCAACATTATTAGGTAAAAAATCAAGGGTTAAATCATTACTACATCCATTACCAACTGCTACCATAGAAATATCATTTCTTAGTACTTGCACAGGAATTGCATGTTGATAATCACAGACTAATATCGCACGGCTGGTTGATTGAGCTGTTTGATAAATTTGTCCAACAATTCCTTTCTCATCTACGACTGGTTGACCAACATAAACACCATTATTTGCACCTTTATTGATCACAACTTGGTAAACATAAGGATCAGTATCAGCTAATAAAACTTGAGCGGCCATTTTGTGTTCATCATGTCTTAATGGTGAACCTAATAATCCTCTTAGGCGATCATTTTCATGTTTCAAATGTTCAAGTAGTAGTAGATCACTTTTCTGTTGCATTAACGTTTCTTGCAATTTGCTATTTTCATTAACTAATGCTTCTTGTGTTTTTGACATTTCATAAAGAGAGTCAAATGATGATTTTGGTGCGTTTGAAACATTATAAAGTGGTGAAATTATGGTATCTAAGTAATAACGAATCTCTTTAAAAGGACGATAATTAATATCTAATACCATTAGCGTCAGAGCAAGTGTTAGCGCAATAAATAGTTGTACACTCAGAGGCGAACGTTTAGAAAAAAGTAATTTCATTGTTCAGTATTTACCTGTTATATACTAAGTAGTTAACTATTCTAATATATGACTCCGCCGACAATGTCGGCGGATAAAATGAAATAGTTGGTTACTTATTAGTAATTATTTAACGTTATTCTTCACTAAAGAGATCACCACCATGCATATCAACCATATCAAGTGCTTTACCACCACCACGCGCTACGCAAGTTAGTGGATCTTCAGCGACAACAACATGGATACCAGTTTCAGCCGATAACAATTTATCAATATTACGCAATAATGCACCGCCACCGGTTAATACCATACCATGCTCAGAAATATCTGAAGCAAGTTCTGGAGGACATTGTTCAAGTGCTACTTTAACCGCGCTAACAATACCACTTAATGGTTCTTGCAACGCTTCTAATATTTCATTTGAATTTAAGGTAAAGCTACGTGGTACACCTTCGGCTAAATTACGGCCCCGCACTTCAATTTCAAGCACTTCATCACCTGGATAAGCACTACCAATAAAGTGCTTAATTTTTTCAGCGGTTGCTTCACCAATTAATGCACCATAATTACGACGAACATAATTAATAATTGCTTCATCAAAGCGGTCACCACCAATACGTGCCGACGCTGAATAAACCACACCATTTAACGAAATAACGGCGACTTCAGTTGTACCACCACCGATATCAACCACCATTGAGCCAGTCGGTGCTGAAACAGGTAAATCAGCGCCAATAGCTGCAGCCATTGGTTCTTCAATTAAGTAAACTTCACGTGCGCCAGCACCTAATGCTGATTCACGAATAGCCCGGCGTTCAACTTGTGTAGCACCTACAGGCACACAAACTAGTACACGTGGACTTGGTCTTAAAAAACTATGGCTATGAACTTGTCGAATAAAGTACTGTAACATTTTTTCAGTTACGGAAAAGTCGGCAATTACACCATCTTTCATTGGTCTAATCGCTGCAATATTACCAGGTGTTCGTCCTAGCATCTGTTTCGCAGCATGGCCAACTGCAGCAACACTTTTAGGTGTTCCAGAGCGATCTTGACGAATGGCAACAACGGAAGGTTCGTTAAGCACAATGCCTTGCCCTTTAACATAAATAAGCGTATTGGCTGTACCTAAATCAATCGATAAATCATTTGAAAACAAGCCGCGAACTTTTTTGAACATAATAAAAACTCTTCCTAGAATTAATCTTGTTTGAATATATTTGAGTATTCAGAAGCAAACTAAGGCATCTACAAAATATATATATTTCTATATTTTATCCGATAAATAAGAGATTTTTTAGCAGATAAAAACCACAGCTAGCTTCAATAATAATTAAGGGTTACTATTGTATCTCAATTCTAAAATAATACCTAGAAAATAGTATAACAAGTGTTTGTAAAGGAGATATATAATGACAAATTACGATTTACAGTGTATCCTTCCGCGTTAATGTTGAGTTACAAACTTAGTATCGTATTAAAAGGTAACTTTTAAGGTATTGAGTATGCATTAAAATAATTGTTATTTATATCAAATAAACACGGTGTAATTCATGGATATACGCAAAATTAAAAAGTTAATTGAATTAGTAGAAGAGTCAGGTATTTCTGAACTTGAAATTTCTGAAGGTGAAGAATCAGTTCGAATTAGTCGATCTATGCCTGCGGCAAACTATTCTGCGCCAGTGCAAAATATTCAAATTCCTCAACCAGCTCCTGTTGTGGTTGCTCCAACTGTTGAAGCAGAAGTCATCGCAGATACCAATACAATTAATGGTACCACAATAAAATCACCAATGGTTGGTACATTTTATCGTACCCCTAGTCCGGAATCGAAAGCATTTGTTGAAGTCGGCCAATCGGTAAATGTTGGTGATGTACTTTGCATTGTTGAAGCGATGAAAATGATGAACCAAATTGAATCAGAAAAAGCAGGGACTATTAAAGCTATTTTAGTTGAAAATGGTCAACCAGTTGAATTCGATCAACCGCTATTCATTATTGAATAATCAGAAATTATTTATTAACTTAGACGATTAAGAGATTGAATATGCTTGATAAAATTCTTATTGCTAACCGCGGAGAAATTGCTCTTCGCATCTTACGAGCATGTAAAGAACTTGGAATTAAAACTGTCGCTGTTCACTCTTCGGCAGATAAAGATTTAAAACATGTTTTACTTGCAGACGAAACGGTTTGCATTGGTCCAGCAGCTTCTGCAAAAAGTTATCTTAATATCCCAGCCTTAATTTCTGCTGCCGAAGTAACTGGCGCAGCCGCTATTCATCCAGGATATGGTTTTTTATCTGAAAATGCTGACTTTGCTGAACAAGTCGAACGTTCTGGCTTTATATTTATTGGTCCAAAACCAGATACTATCCGCTTAATGGGCGATAAAGTATCGGCAATTGAAGCAATGAGAAAAGCCGGTGTACCATGTGTTCCTGGTTCTGATGGTCCACTTGGTAGCAATATGGATACCAACAAACAGATTGCAAAGAAAATTGGTTATCCAGTGATTATTAAAGCATCTGGCGGTGGTGGTGGCCGCGGAATGCGTATTGTTCGAGAAGAAAAAGAGCTCGAACAATCAATCAAAATGACTAAGCTGGAAGCAAAAACAGCTTTTAATAATGACATGGTTTATATGGAAAAATTCCTTGAAAACCCTCGTCATATTGAAATTCAAGTACTATCTGATGGTCAAGGTCATGCCGTTTACTTAGGTGAGCGTGACTGTTCAATGCAACGACGCCATCAAAAAGTCGTTGAAGAAGCACCAGCTGTTGGCATCACACCGAAAATGCGTAAATTTATCGGCGAACGTTGTGTAAATGCATGTATTGAGATTGGTTATCGTGGTGCAGGTACTTTTGAATTTTTATTTGAAAATGGTGAATTCTATTTCATTGAAATGAATACCCGTATTCAAGTAGAACATCCAGTTACTGAAATGGTGACCGGTGTTGATCTAATTCGTGAGCAGATTCTTATTGCTGCAGGACAACCTTTATCTATCAAGCAAGACGATATTGAAATTAAAGGTCATGCCATTGAATGTCGAATAAATGCTGAAGATCCAAAAACGTTTATGCCATCTCCGGGGAAAATCACTCGCTTCCATGCCCCAGGTGGATTTGGTATTCGTTGGGAATCTCATATTTATGCTGGTTATGCGGTTCCGCCTTATTATGATTCAATGATTGGTAAGTTAATCGCTTATGGAGAGACCCGAGAAGTCGCCATCGCCCGCATGAAAAATGCATTAGCAGAACTGGTTATCGATGGAATAAAAACCAATATCGAACTTCATATAGAAATTATGAATGATGAAGGCTTCATGAAAGGTGGTACAAACATTCATTATTTAGAAAAGAAATTAGGTATTTATGAGTAAAAATAAGCCCTCACCACTTTGAGGGCTTATTGCTGTATAGAAGTAAATAAAGTATAGGTAACGCATATGAAGAGTTGGAAAAAAACTGCTGAAGAAATTTTAACATTAGGCCCTGTTGTACCAGTTATTGTTATTGAACGTCTAGAAGATGCTGTTCCATTAGCAAAAGCATTAATTGCAGGAGGAGTTAAAGTTCTAGAAGTTACACTAAGAACTGAATGTGCACTTGATGCCATTAAAAAAATTATCAAGGAAGTACCTGAAGCTGTAGTTGGTGCAGGAACAGTAACCACTGTTGAACAACTTAAACAAGCAACTGAAGCAGGCGTGGAATTTATCATCACTCCGGGTATTACTGATTCTATTTTAAAAGCAGCAGTTGAAGGTACTGTGCCGGTTATTCCTGGGATTGCAACTATTTCTGAATTATTAACTGCCCAAGAATATGGCTTAACGGCATTGAAATTCTTCCCAGCTGAAGTAAATGGTGGGGTTGCTGCGTTAAAAGCGTTTGCTGGTCCTTGTGGTTATATGAAGTTCTGCCCAACTGGCGGTGTGAATCCGAAAAACTATCGTGACTATTTAGCACTTGATAATGTCCTTTGTGTAGGTGGAACTTGGTTTATCCCTACCGATGCGATTGCTAAAGGTGATTTTGCTAAAATTACTGAAATGGCAAAAGAAGCCGTTGCTGGTGCAAAATAGGTTCTACCCTACCGCCGACATTGGTCGGCGGTTTAGCTTTATCCAGATTAATCTAACTCCTGAGTCCCCTTCCACTTTCAATAACTCGCCACGCGATAAAATATAAAGTAGCCACAAAAAGTAACAGCATTGCAAAAGTGATCACTAAAGAGACATCACTAGTGCCTAAAAAACCATATCGAAATCCATTAATCATATAAACAATTGGATTGACTTTAGAAACCCATTGCCAAAAAGTGGGTAACATGGTGATTGAATAAAAAACGCCACCTAAATAAGTTAACGGAGTTAGCACAAAGGTGGGAATAATACTTATATCATCAAAGGATTTTGCAAATACGGCATTTAGCAAGCCGGCTAAGGAAAATAAAATTGAGGTTAATAATAAGGTAAAAATAACAAATGGCCATGAATAAACTTGATATCGAACAAAGAATAACGACACAATTGTGACCAATATACCTGTCAATATACCGCGCATGACACCGCCACCTACATATCCCCAAATAATAATATGAGTAGGAACCGGAGCAACAAGTATTTCTTCAATATTACGTTGGAATTTTGCACTAAAAAATGAAGAGCAGACATTAGTATATGAATTGGTAATCACTGACATCATAATTAGACCGGGCACGATAAACGCCATATAGCTAAAACCGCCCATGTCACCAACACGTGAGCCGATTAGATTACCAAAAATAATAAAATAGAGTGACATGGTAATAACAGGAGGAATCAATGTTTGCAGCCAAATTCTTAAAAATCGGTTAACTTCTTTACGCCAAATACTTTTTAAGGCAATCCAATATAAATTATTCATCAATAGCTCCTTTAGTATCATTGCGCACCAAATCTACAAATAATTCTTCTAATCGATTAGCTTTATTACGAACACTAATTACTTTTATGTTTTGTTGATTGAGTTGTTCAAACAACTGATTTAGTCCATGTTGTTTATCTACACTAACTTCTAACATGCCCGATTCGACCTCGGTATAATGATAGCCTTGAAGAGAGATTGGTGTAGCTGTTGGTACATAATCAATGATGATTGTTTCGGATTGACTTTTTGCTAGCAGATCACGCATTGATGAGTTAGCGATTAATTCTCCATGCTGAATAATACCAATATGACGGCAGAGCATTTCTGCTTCTTCCAAATAGTGGGTGGTTAATATAATAGTAATACCTTGTTGATTAATCTCGCGGAGAAATTCCCACATAGAACGACGTAATTCTATGTCAACTCCGGCGGTAGGCTCATCTAGAATTAATAATTTTGGTTCATGAACCAAAGCTCTAGCGATCATTAGCCGTCTTTTCATTCCGCCTGATAACATATTTGCTCGACTATGTCTTTTATCCCACAAATCTAAAATACGCAGATACTTTTCAGCTCGTTGCAATGCTAATTTGCGTGGCAATCCATAGTAACCACCCTGATTGGTAACAATTTGTAAGACTTCTTCAAATTGATTAAAGTTGAACTCCTGCGGGACCAGACCTAATTGCCTTTTGGCATTAACAACATCGTTGTCTAAATCATATCCAAAGATTTTAACCTGCCCAGAGGTTTTGGTAACTAATGAACTAATTATACCAATGGTGGTTGATTTACCGGCACCATTAGGGCCGAGCAAAGCATAAAAATCCCCTGCTTGTACGGTTAAATTAATTCCTTTTAATGCTTCTACACCATTTTTATATTTTTTCTTGAGCGCTATGAGCTCTAGTGCGGGCGTTGATGACATAAAATGAATCCTAAATCCTTAATTTGTTATTTATATAATATGATATCATGTTTAGCCGATCGACAATATTGTTATGATTTTTAGAATAATTCAATTTTCAAGGCTAACAATATAATTATTAGATAAATATAAGATTAAGGATTAGAGGTTATGGTCAAAATTGGTTTGGTTTCAGTATCAGATAGAGCATCACAAGGTATTTATCAAGATGAGGGTATTCCAGCATTGTTATCATGGTTACAAACAGCCTTAAAAACACCATTTATTACTGAACAACGTATTATTCCTGATGAACAACTAATCATTGAAGAAACTTTATGCGAATTGGTAGATAAGTTGCAATGCCACCTTATATTAACCACAGGCGGTACTGGGCCAGCAATTAGAGATGTTACACCAAATGCAACCTTAGCAATTGCTGACCGATTAATGCCTGGTTTTGGTGAACAAATGCGGCAAATTAGTTTGCATTTTGTTCCTACAGCAATTTTATCTAGACAAGTCGGTGTCATTAGAAAAAAATGTTTAATTTTAAACTTACCTGGCAGGCCTAAATCAATTAAAGAAACCCTTGAAGGCGTGAAAGATGATCAAGGAAATACTATTGTTACAGGTATCTTCGCCAGTGTTCCATACTGTATTGATTTATTAGATGGCCCTTATATCGAAACTCATAATCATGTTGTTCAAGCTTTTCGACCGAAAAATGCTAGCAAATCTAACCTTTAATTTTATGCAAATATCATGCATAATTATGTAAATAAATGTTTTAAGCGTGCAGGTAAGATTGATAATAGCAATATTACCTTAATGACCAATAATGACATTATTTAAGATTATAATTAGATAATTTTAGATAACTAGTTAATATGATTAATAAACGCTATTGGCGTAATTGGTCATAAATTTAATTTAAAGGAACAGTATGAAACAAAATGATCTCACTAAAACTTTTAAAGAAATGTTATTACAAGAAAAGTTTAGTTCTCAGATAGGTATCGTACAGGCCTTACAGGAACAAGGATTTGATAATATAAATCAGTCCAAAGTATCTCGAATGTTAACCAAATTTGGCGCAGTAAGAACTCGCAATGCAAAATCTGAAATGGTCTACTGCTTACCAGCCGAAATGAGCGTACCAACCACTAGTAGTCCACTGAAGAATTTAGTATTGGATATTGATTACAATAGTTCAATGGTGGTTATCCGTACCAGTCCGGGAGCTGCGCAACTGATTGCTAGATTGTTAGATTCAATTGGTAAATCAGAAGGGATTTTAGGCTCCATTGCCGGTGATGATACAATTTTTAGCACTCCAACTAAAGATTGTTCGGTTAAGAAACTGTATCAAACTATTATTGAATTATTTGAGCGAAGCTTATAAAAAACAATTTATTTTAAGCCAGACCGATAATTTTTTTTAATATTTAGGCTATTGACACACTTGGTTAAATCGTTAATCCTATATGACACTGATTTTGTAACCAATATTACAAAAAAAAGAAGAGGCGCATTACTCAGGTAGATCATTTTAGGAACTGGAGCCGTAAAGAGATGATTAATGGGGTGTAATGCCGAGGTTTGATTGTTATTCCAGAAAGCAATTGAATCGGCTACAAGGGCTGAATCCCTTGGGTTGTCACCCTAACAGGTGGAGCGCTTCACGGTATGTGTTTTTTAAACGGTAGTAAGACATGCCCGCTCTATCTCTGTTAAAAATAAGAATTTTTAATATGAGGAATCCATGGAAACATCATTTATAATTGCTAAATTCGGTGGTACTAGCGTTGCAGATTACCCAGCAATGGTCAACAGTGCTAATATTGTTCTAGCTAATCCTAATGTCAAAGTAGTCGTATTATCTGCCTCAGCAGGTATAACCAATTTACTGGTAGCATTAGCTGAAGGTCGTGATGCCAACGTCAGAGCAAAACATATCGCTAAAATTCAATCAATTCAATATAATATCTTAGAAAATCTACCTGAAAATCAAGCTCTACGCACTGAAATTGACCAAATTATTGCCAATATTGCTTCATTATCTGAAGCCGCAAGTTTAGCTACCTCCCCTGCGCTGACGGATGAATTAGTCAGTTATGGCGAAATCATGTCATCAAAACTATTTGTCGAAATATTAAAAGAAAAACAAAAAAATGCCATTTGGTTTGATGTCCGTAAAGTAATGCGCACTGATGATAAATTTGGTAAAGCAGTACCGAAAATAGACGAAATTAAACAACTTTGTTGCGCCCATTTAAAATCATTAAATCCAGAAACTACCGTGGTTACTCAAGGCTTTATTGGTAGTGAAAGTTCAGGTAAAACCACAACTTTAGGTCGTGGTGGAAGCGATTATACCGCAGCCCTGCTTGGCGAAGCGTTAAATGCTACCCAAATTGATATCTGGACCGATGTTGCTGGTATTTATACCACCGATCCTCGCATCACTTCTGCTGCAAAACGTATTGATGAAATATCATTTGCCGAAGCCGCTGAAATGGCCACTTTTGGAGCTAAAGTTTTACACCCAGCAACACTAGTACCAGCTGTGCGTAGCAATATTCCGGTATTTGTCGGTTCAAGTAAAGCGCCACAAGACGGAGGAACTATTGTCTATAATACTCATAGTATTAAATCATCATTACCTTCGTTCAGAGCATTAGCACTTCGTCGTCAACAGACATTATTAACCTTAACCAGTTTAAATATGCTACATGCACAAGGTTTTTTAGCAAATGTATTTACTATATTGGCTAAACACAATATCTCGGTCGATTTGGTAACAACCTCTGAAGTCAGCATTGCATTAACCATTGATACCACAGGCACAAATACCAATGGCAACAGCTTATTAACTAAAGCATTATTTGATGAGTTATCAACGGTTTGCCATGTCGAAGTTGAAGAAGATTTAGCGCTGATTGCTATAATTGGTAATAATCTGACCACAACTAAAGGTATTGCGAAAGAAGTTTTTGGAGCTTTAGATGATTTCATTATTCGTCTATGTTGTTATGGCGCTAGCACGCATAATCTTTGCTTACTAGCACGAAGTAATGATGCAGAAGATGTGATCAAAGTTTTACACAAAACTATTTTTGAATAATGACTTAACGGGAGCGATTATATTATCGCTCCTAGCAAATGATGATATAAATCTTCACTTAAGCAGTACTAAAAATTTCTAGAATATTTGAAAAAATAATTGTAAACTACACTTAATATTTGTATGAAAGGTTGTTGGTAATGACCTAGGCATACATCTATGGCTATACACAGTTCTAAGTATTAATCATTTTTCTTCTTTCTTTGATAACAATTTTTTTAAAGCTGTAAATTTTACGTTTTATTAATTAGTTATATCTTTCACAACGATTATTTTCATCTTCAATATGTTTTAAGCTATACAAAAAGTAACTTTTAACTTAATTAGACGAAGGAAACTATCATGGGTATTTTAAGCTGGATTATTCTAGGATTAATTGCTGGATGGATTGCTAAGTTTTTTATGCCATTAGGACAAGTTGGTGTGCTTAAAACCATTCTACTTGGCGTGGCGGGTGCATTAGTTGGTGGTTACATTAGTACATTCTTCGGTTGGGGAAGTGTAACTGGTTTTAACTTCCCGAGTTTATTTATTTCTGTTCTTGGTGCTATTTTATTGATTTATATTTATCGATTAATAAAATAAAATTACTTCATAAAATGACGAGTAGACTTACTCGTCATTTTATATCAAATTCAATCAAATCTTCTTCTGACAATTTTAATCTGCACTGATTAAACCATAAACAATCTTAATACAATCACTATTTGTACTGTTTTTAATCTTTAAGATTAGCAAAAGTCATTCCGCCATACTCTGATTTTTGTTATATTAACAATTAATCATAATCTGACATGAACAGTAATCAATAATGTTAAAAATCTTTAATACACTAACTCGAGAAAAAGAGATATTTCAGCCTATTACAGCTAATAAAGTTGGACTATATGTCTGTGGCGTTACCATTTATGATCTTTGCCACATTGGCCATGGTCGTACTTTTGTCGCATTTGATGTCGTTACTCGCTATTTACGTTTTTTAGGTTACGATCTGACTTATGTGCGTAATATTACCGATGTTGATGACAAAATCATTAAACGTGCGCTTGAAAATGGCGAAACCTGTGATGAATTAACCGATCGCATGTTAAAAGAGATGTATGCCGATTTTGACGCACTAAATATAAAACGTCCTGATGTAGAGCCTCGTGCTACTCGTCATATGTCGCAAATTATCGAGCTTGTAGAAGAGTTAATCAAAAAAGAGCATGCTTATATCGCCGATAACGGTGATGTCATGTTTTCTGTCGATAGTGATCCTAACTACGGCATTTTATCACGGCAAAATTTAGAACAGTTACAAGCAGGCGCTCGAGTTGATGTCGTTGATGTAAAACGCAATCCAATGGATTTTGTGCTTTGGAAAATGTCAAAACCTAACGAACCGAGTTGGGATTCGCCATGGGGTAAAGGCCGTCCAGGTTGGCATATTGAATGCTCGGCTATGAATAGTCACCAGTTAGGCAATCATTTTGATATTCATGGCGGCGGATCTGACTTAATGTTCCCACATCATGAAAATGAAATAGCCCAATCAACCTGTGCCCATAACGGTCAATATGTAAATTACTGGATGCACTCAGGTATGGTGATGATTGACCAAGAGAAGATGTCTAAATCACTTAATAATTTTTTCACCATTCGTGATGTATTAGAGCATTATGATGCCGAGACTGTGCGTTACTTTTTATTATCAGGTCATTATCGTAGCCAACTTAACTATAGCGAGGAAAATTTAAAGCAAGCTAGAACCGCTTTAGAAAGACTTTATACGGCTTTACGAGATACCGATGCTAATTATCCACATAACACACCTGATAGTGATTATTATCGACAATTTTGTCAGGCAATGAATGATGATTTCAATACTCCAGAAGCCTATTCAACCTTGTTTGACTTAGCTCGAGAGATAAATAAAGCTAAAGCAGAAAATGATATGCAACTAGCCAATGAACTTGCTGCTGAGTTACGTTATTTATCTTCTGTACTTGGTTTACTTGAACAAGATCCGGTTAAGTTTTTACAAGGTAGTAATCAGGATGATAGTGAAACACAACTCATTGAAGCATTAATTAAACAACGTAATGATGCTCGTGCTAGTAAAAATTGGGCTTTAGCTGATGAGGCACGAGATAAACTCAATCAAATGAATATTATTTTAGAAGACGGTGCTAACGGCACAACTTGGCGTAAAAAAAGTTAATGCAATAAACCTAAAATCCCCTAGATTTAATGAAAAATTACTAGGGGATAGACTAACTATTTTTTATCTATCGAGGTTAAAATTCCCCTTAATATATTCAGCTCTTGTTGTTCAATACGGGCACGAGTAAATAATCTTCGTAAACGCCCCATAATTTGCCCCGGATGATTAGGATTAATAAAACCTGTTTGTAATAAGGTCTGCTCTAAATGCTGATAAAATCGTTCAATATCCGCATCGTTAGGGTATTGTGTATCATTTATATTTTGATCAGCTAACTGTGACGGTGAGTCTTGAGCAGACAACATCGACATTCTAATTTCGTAACAAAGAACTTGTACTGACATTGCTAAATTTAAAGAGCTATAGTCAGGATTAGCAGGAATACCGACATGGAAATGGCACTTTTGTAATTCATCGTTAGTTAACCCAACCCGTTCACGACCAAAAACTAAAGCTACTTGAGCATGATGAGATGCTTCAGCAATTATTTTATCACCGCACTCTTTTGGGGTTAAATTTGGCCATTGTAGGCTTCGTGGCCGAGCACTGGTACCAATAACTAAAGAACAATCAGCAACAGCTTCTTCTAAAGAGGAAAAAATTTGTGCCTGTTTGATAATATCACTGGCACCAGCTGCCAATGAAATAGATTGAGAGTCTGGCTTTATTATCGGATTAACCAAACATAAATTAGTTAATCCCATGGTTTTCATTGCACGAGCGGCAGAACCCATATTACCTGTATGGGAAGTTTCAACTAAAACAATCTTAACATTATTTAAATAATTCACATATTCCTCATTAAATAACACAACTTATACTTAAAATTAACACAAATAAACCACAGTATATAATAAAAAATAGTTTAAAAGCAGTTTCACAAAGGTTAATCATAACTAGAAATTCACTATTTTAGACAAAGTTCACAAAAAGTTTAATCAAATTGAAATAACCTATTGACGAAATGTAAAAAATTTGTCAATGTAATCAATAGAATAATTGTATTAGCTCAATTTGTAAGTAAACATAGTGGAGGTCAATTATGACTTTAAGCATTACCAGTAAACAAATGGATATTACCCCTGCAATTCGTAGCTATCTCGAAGATAAATTTTCGAAATTAGATAAATGGAGAGCACTGTTAATTAACCCTCACTTTATTTTATCTAAAGAACCAGATGGATTTATTATTGATGCAACAATTGCAACCAAAGGTTCACCACTAGTTGCTTCAGCTAAACACTTAGATATGTATGCTGCAATTAATGATTTAGTTGCTAAACTGGAAAAACAACTGAATAAAATCCAACATAAAGGCGAATCTCGTCGCGCATTTGACAGTATTAAAAATGCAGTAGTTGAAGAATAATATTAATTAATAGTCCAAAAGTAATAAAAAGGCACTTTAATAGTGCCTTTATTTTTTTGCTTGCTATAATATTGTCCATCTATTTTTATTGTATTAATGAACATGACTGCCAATCCTTTATTGCCTTTACGCGAAAAAATTAACCAACTCGATCAAAAATTAATTGAAATCCTTGCTGAAAGACGTCAAGTTTCGACCGAAGTTATTCACGCCAAAATAGCGGCTAACATTCCTTTGCGTGATTTAGCTCGTGAACGCTCACTCATTAAGGCATTAATCGAACAAGGTAAACAATATAATCTTGATGATCTTTTAATTAAGCGCTTATATCAAATCATTATTGAAGATTCAGTGCTATTACAACAGAAACTTTTACAAGAAAAACTGAATCAAGGGACTATTTCCTCAGCAAATATTGCTTTTTTAGGACCTAAAGGATCATATTCACATTCGGCAACCCGCCGTTATGCGAGTACTCACTTTGATCAGTTAACAGAATCAAGCTGCAGTACCTTTAAAGATGTGTTTGAAAAAGTCGAATCAAAAGTTGTTGATTATGGAATTTTACCGATAGAAAATTCTAGTTCCGGCTCTATCAATGAAGTTTATGATTTGTTACAAAAAACCAATTTACATATTATTGGTGAACTATCATTACCGATTGATCACTGCGTTTTAGCCATTCCTAGCGCTAAACTTGAACAAATAGATACCATTTATAGCCACCCGCAACCTTTTCAACAATGCAGTAACTTCCTAGAAAATTATCCACATTGGAAAATCGTTTATTGTGATAGCACTTCATCAGCAATGGAAACTGTCGCGAAATTAAATCAACCAAATATTGCGGCTATGGGTAACAAAGATGGTGGGGAATTATACGGCCTACAAGTTCTTGAGCACAATTTTGCTAATCAAAAAGAGAATATTACTCGTTTTATTGTTTTAGCGCGTGAGCCAATTGAAGTTTCCGAGCAAATTCCAGCTAAAACCACGATCTTAATGAAAACTGGCCAACAAGCTGGTGCTTTAGTTGATGCCCTATCCGTTTTACGTAATCATAATATTGTTATGACAAAACTTGAATCACGACCTATCCATGGTACACCATGGGAAGAGATGTTTTATATTGATCTTCAAGGTAATGTTCATGATTATGAAATGCAAGTCGCGCTTAAAGAATTAGCTGCAATCACTTTATATACCAAAGTACTTGGCTGTTATCCTAGTGATTCAATTACCGCTATTATGTAATGACTAGCATGACAAAAAATTTTGCAAATGCCGTACTTGATTGGTATGAACAGTACGGCAGAAAATCACTACCATGGCAAATTGAAAAAAGCCCCTATCATGTGTGGTTATCCGAAGTCATGTTACAACAGACACAGGTAGCAACGGTTATTCCATACTTTAAGCGCTTTATTGCACAATTCCCTAAAATTACTGATTTAGCTAAAGCGCCAATTGACGATATCTTACATCTTTGGACGGGGCTGGGTTACTATGCTCGGGCTCGCAATTTACATAAAGCAGCACAGGTTATCGCCGACAAATTTGATGGTAAATTTCCAACTAAATTTGAAGATGTGATTGCCTTGCCGGGAGTTGGTCGTTCAACCGCTGGGGCTATTTTATCTTTGTCGCAAAATCAACATTACCCCATATTAGATGGTAACGTTAAACGTGTATTAACCAGATCTTTTGCAATAGAAGGTTGGCCTGGGAATAAAATTGTTGAGAATCATCTTTGGCAATTAAGTGAACAAGTGACACCTAAACATAACGTTGCAAAATTTAATCAAGCAATGATGGATATTGGCGCGATGGTTTGTACTCGCTCTAAGCCTAAATGTAGTCTATGCCCTTTGCATCAATTATGTATCGCATATAAGACTGATAGTTGGCAACAGTATCCAACCAAAAAACCTAAAAAGACCATTCCTGAAAAAACCGCCTATTTTCTAATGCTTGAACAGGACAATATGATTTGGTTAGAAAAAAGACCCCCAGCCGGTATTTGGGGTGGATTATATTGCTTACCGCAATTTACCAGCAAGCAAGCATTAACTGACTGGCTAGATAACCATGGTATTAAAACCAGCAAACCCAGACAATTAGTTGCATTTCGACATACCTTTAGCCATTTTCATTTAGATATTGTGCCCATCTACTGTGAGATAACAAACAACACTAAGTGTTTGGATGAGTCAAACGGTTATTGGTATAAGCTCAATTCAGAGAATGCGAAAATTGGCTTAGCTACGCCTGTTTATAATTTATTGAATCAATTAGCTTAAAAGCTACTATTTAACAGTATCTAATAAACTTTTGATATATAATTAACCATCATTTATTAGTTAACTTTTTATTATGAATAGCAAACAAGCGCAAGGTCTATCGGCATGGTTAGTATTCCTGATGGCTTTTGCCATTGGCATAACCGTCGCAAGTAATTATTATGCTCAACCACTATTGCACTCAATAACTGATGATTTACATATTGCAGTTAAACATGCCGGTTTAATCATTATGGCAGCGCAATTTAGTTATGCGGTCGGTTTACTATTTATTACCCCTCTCGGTGATAAAATTGAACGTAAACAGCTAATACTCACATTAATGATATTATCAATCTGTGGACTAATAATTAGTGCAATATCAAAGAATTTATGGATGTTGGTATTAGGTACTGCAATGACAGGCCTATTTTCGACTGTTGCCCAAGTTCTCATTCCTTTTGCTGCAACGCTATCACGTCCTGAACATCGAGGTAAAATTGTCGGCACACTAATGAGCGGTATGTTGCTAGGTATTCTACTAGGTAGAACATTTGCAGGTTTTGTTTCATCAATAGCAGATTGGCATTATGTTTATTGGATTGCCTCATCAATTATGACCTTAGTCACTTTCTTACTTTGGTTATCATTACCAACCTATAAAAACAGCATCGACATTAACTATTTCCAACTGTTATTGTCAATTGGTTCATTGTACAAACAAGAAGCAGTTTTACGCATCAGGTCATTGTTAGCGATTATTTCCTTTGCTTTATTTTCATTATTATGGACACCACTGGCATTTTTATTAACTGATGCACCTTATCATTATTCTGATTTTATTATCGGTTTGTTCGGCTTGGCTGGCGCAGCAGGCGCATTAGGTTCCCCCATCGTTGGCAAATTATCAGATCAAGGAAAAGGCTGGTTAGCCACATCCATTGGTTTGACATTATTACTTGCTGCTTGGCTACCGCTATCTATTGCCGAGTATTCACTCGTGGCCTTAATTTTTGGTGTAATCTTATTAGATTTTGCGGTGCAAGTTACCCATGTATCGAATATGAATGCTATTTATCAAATTCGTCCAGAAGCACGTAGCCGTATGAATACTGGTTACATGGTCAGTTATTTTATTGGCGGTATGTTAGGCTCTATTGCTTCTACTTACTTGTATAGCAATTATGGTTGGATAGCGATAATTATTTCCGGAACCGTTTTAGGATTTTGGGGTATACTCTGTTGGATCTATTATCTTAGAACCGTTCACCATCCTAAACATAAGGCTAGATTAAACTAAAAATTTTGAGGAACGGGGTTTTTTAGCGATTATTTCATTTAAATTTTAGGTATTAAACACCATATATTATTTATCTGCTAATATAAATAGTTAATATTTGAACCATTATTAAAATAGGAATTACTTATGGCAAAAATATCTTATCTTAATACTCCATTTAAAGTAAAAAATTTATCACTCAAAAATCGCATTGTGATGCCGCCTATGTGTCAATATCAAGCAAAAGATGGTTTAGCTAATGATTGGCACTTTGTTCATTATGTTTCTAGGGCGATTGGTGGTGTCGGCTTAATTATTTTAGAAATGACCAATGTTGCTGCAAATGGTCGAATATCACCAAATTGTTTGGGATTATGGAATGATGAACAACGCGATCAGTTAAAACGTATTGTCGATGCTGTTCATGCACAAAATGGCAAAATTGCGATCCAAATTGCCCATGCTGGTCGAAAAGCGTTAGGCGAATCTGATGTGGTTTCCTGTTCCGCTATTCGTTATGATGGCAACGTCGAAGCTAATCCAAAATGGCAATACCAAATGCCAAGAGAATTAACCAAAAATGAAATTATCGATATCATCGAAAAATTTAAACAATCAACTAAACGAGCCGTGGAAGCAGGTTTTGATGCCATTGAATTACATGGTGCTCATGGTTATTTGATTCACCAATTCTGTTCGCCAAAAACCAATTTAAGAACCGATGAATATGGTCAAGATAAATTATTATTCGCTGAACAAGTTATTAAAGCTGCAAAATCAGTTATGCCAAAAGATATGCCACTAATTGTGCGCTTTTCCGCCCAAGAATATGGTGCTAACGGTTATGATATTGATTATGGCTGCCAAATTGCCAAACGATTAGCTCAAGCTGGTGCCGATGTTTTAGATGTTAGTGGTGGTGGCGATGGAAAACTAGATCCTAAACATACCCCTGATTTCCATGCTGGTTACCAAGTTTATCTAGCCCGAGCAATTAGACAGGTTACCGATTTACCGATTATCACTGTTGGTATGCTTGAAGATCCTTATGTTGCCGATTATGTGTTAAGCACTGGAGATGCTGATTTAGTTGCGATTGGTCGGGGTTTATTGAAAGATCCTTATTGGCCGTTACGAATTCCATCGTCACCATTTATACCAACGTCTTATCAAATATCTTTCAAATAATAGCTACTCATCCTGTGTTCACAAATACAGGATGAGTAATAGATTAAATTTGCATGGCGTATTTGATCAACTGTTTCTTGATTGGAGTAAAGTTATCAATAGCATTCATGCCAACCGTTCTAACTATCTTTTTAAAGGCATTATCACCATTAAACATATCTTGGATCGTTCGCATAGCTGTTAACATAACTAATGCATCTTTACGACGAGTAAATTGGAATGATTTTAAGTTTTCCACTAAACCAATATCTTTTTGCTCATCAATAAGCTTTTTGATAGTAGCCACCAACAATGCCGAATCATGAAAACCTAAATTAACGCCTTGCCCAGCTAATGGGTGAATAGTATGCGCAGCATCACCAATTAAAGCTAATCGGTGCTTAATAAACTGTTTGGCAAAGCGAGCTTTTAATGGAAATACCATTCTTGGATTAGCCAACTGACATTGCCCCACTTTATCACCAGTTAATTTAAACAGTTCTTGGCAAAAGTCAGATTCAGTCAAAGAGTTTAAAATTGCGGCTTGTTCAGGTTTAGTCGACCATACCAAACAGCTTTTATTAGCTTGCCAAAGCGGTAAAAAGGCAACAATACCATTCGGGTAAAAAATCTGTCTGGCGCAAGCTTGATGAGGATATTGTGTTTCGACGGTAGTAATCACTGCATGGTGAAGATAATTACGCTCAAATACTGATATTTTTTCATGTCTGCGTAACCATGAATGAGCACCATCAGCACCAATAATCAATTTAGCTTGTAAAGTCGTATTATCTGCTAAGGTCAAAAAGGCATAATCATCAGTATAATTATTATCTATAGCCACCTGATTGAATATAGCAATATTATCTGTGGCTAGAGCAAGTTGATACAAATAGTAAGTGATGAGATTATTTTCAATAACATAGCCAAGATTTTCATAACCATAATCTTTAGCATGAGCCGAAAGATGAGCTAAACCATTCTTTTCCCAAACACCAATTTCACTAAATGAATGAACTCGATTGCTAGCATAAAGATTATGCCAAATACCAATTTGAGATAAATATCTCTGACTGGCACCATTTATCGCCGACGCTCTTATACCTATGTCATCAAATTTAAAATCTTGCCACTCATCAACTTTAGTATCAATAATGGCTACCGTTAAATCGTATCTGCTTAGTGCACAGGCAGTAGCCAAACCAACTAACCCACCACCAACAATGGCGACATCGAATTGCGTTTTCATATCAATATTTTGTTATTGCTTATCAAGCTTATTATCATTTTTGGTTTCAACTTCATCATCATTCATTGCTTTTTTGAAACCTTTTAATGCTGAGCCAAGATCAGAACCTAAATTGCGTAATTTTTTGGTTCCAAAAATTAACACAACTACAGCTAGAAAGACCAAAAGATGTGGAATGCTAAATGACATAATTAAAACCTCTTTTAAAAATATATCTCTATTTGGATTCTATTACTGCGCAAATAGATTTTAAATAATGGAATTAATTATACTCTTTTTAAACTAGGATTTCATGACAAGTTAATTTTAAATAAAAAAAAGACCTGCATAAAAATTATGCAGGCCAACATGAAATATAAGGAATATAAGGAAAGAAAACAATGAAAAATCCTTACGCTGCTTATTATCCATTTTTTTTCGCTCTAGTCAACGTTTTTATTTGGATTTCAGCAAAAATAACTAAATTTACACGAAAAATAAAGAGCATTAATAAAATATTAACATAACAAACAAAAAATGACAAAAATGTAATTTAAGCATATTTATTCAGCACTTAACCACTAAAAAAAGCCATTTTCAGTTCATAAACCCAAAAGCAACCTCGCAGAAAAACAAAGAAACTCAACAAAAAAGCAATGAAATAATTTTATTAAAAAAAACAATAAATATTGGTTTTTATATGAAAATTCAATAAAATAACAAAATATAAAACGAATTTTAAAGAATATTCATATTTAAAAACTACAATATTGAGAATATTCATTTAATCACTTATATAAAACTCATAAAAAATACAATATAATCAAAAACTGGATGAATAAATAAAAACGAGACAAAAATAAATATGATTAAAAATAAAAATGTCAAAACTTTTAAAGACAGACTCCATACTTCAATGCAAGGTTTATCTGTATCTGCTTTTGCAAAAAAATGTGATATGTCGGAAACTGTTATTCGTGATTATTTGTCAGGAAAAACTTATCCATCATTGACCCGTTTAGAAGTTATTGCCGAGAAATGTAACGTATCATTTAACTGGTTAGCTACAGGTTATAAGCTAGAAATTTTAAATCCGCAAGACGATGATGAAGTCTATAATGAAAATATCTATCGTATTCCGGTTTATAAAAAACAGCTACCAACCAAAGAAGAAGCACAAAATCAACGTTATGTTCGTGAAATACCACCCGTCATGAATTATCCTGTAATTGAGGGCTGGGCATCTCACCGCGGTTTAGATATTAAAAAATTAATTCTTTACTGGGCTAAAGGTGATTTGATGGCACCTGATATCGAAAATAATAATGGCTTAATTATTAACACAGATATAAACGAAATTATTGATGGCGCTATTTATTTAATAGAATATGAAAATTTTACATTATTAAGAAAAATACGCTTAACACTCGGTAACTGGATATTAATCTGTAATAATGACCAATATCCGACAATTGAAGTACCTAAAGCTCACTTTGAAAAATACAATATTGTCGGTCGAGTTGTGCAAGTTATCAAAGATGTCTTTTAAGACATTTATTAGTAATCTAAAGTTTTTCAATATATAATTTATTACATGAGGAAAGTATAAAAAACCCCTTTCCTCAAAATGTTACTCTTTTCATAACAACAGTTTAATAGGTATATATTCAAGTGATTTTAGTTTACTAATTTCAGATTTATATTTGCAACTACAGCAATAAGTGTATAGCAAAACAAACCTCGCTTTTTTATATCATTGATAAATTATTAATGAATAACCTTTTAACTAATTAGGTCAACTATGTATCGATTTTTTGAAAAATTGGTATCACCTTATCCCAAAGATGAACCACAACCAATGGCTAAAGATTTTTTTAGCTTTATTTGGCAATCCACTAAAGGAACTCGCTGCTTCTTATTACTATTAATAATATTGAGTGCGCTAGCAGGTGCGTTTGAGGCTTTTTTATATGCCGCACTTGGTAAAGTTGTTGATTGGCTCGCTGCTGTATCACCAAATCAATTTTGGCAACAAGAAAAAACAACCTTAATCGCATTTACCATTATTATTTTAGCTAGCACGATTATTATTGCCTTACAAACCATCATTAAGCATCAATGCTTAGCTGGAAATTTTCCTATGCGTTTGCGTTGGAATTTGCACAGATTAGTACTAAACCAAAGCATGCGTTTTTTTCAAGATGAATTTGCTGGCAGAATATCAGCAAAAGTCATGCAAACCGCGCTAGCGGTAAGGGATACTTGCTTTTTAGTTGCAGATATCTTTATTTATGTTCTGATTTCCTTTATCACCATGGCTACCATTATAGGTCAGTTAGATCTTTGGTTATTAGTTCCGTTTATGGTCTGGTGTTTTTTTTATGGTATTGCGATGTATTACTTCATTCCACGATTAAGTAAAGTAGCAAGTATGCAAGCAGATGCCCGTTCAACCATGACCGGTCGTGTAACAGATGCTTATACAAATATCATGACGGTAAAACTATTTTCTCATGCTGGTAATGAGGCTAAATATGCACAGGAATCGATGGATGAATTTATGGTTACAGTGAACAAGCAAATGCGTTTAGTCAGTAGCTTTGAAATTGTTAATCATTTATTGTCTATTTTCCTAGTATTGGGCACCACCGGCTTGTCATTATGGTTATGGAGCAATGATTTAGTTGGCGTCGGTGCAATTGCAACCACAAC
The DNA here is from genome assembly GCF_016101635.1 of Gilliamella sp. M0320. Classification (NCBI taxonomy): domain Bacteria; kingdom Pseudomonadati; phylum Pseudomonadota; class Gammaproteobacteria; order Orbales; family Orbaceae; genus Gilliamella; species Gilliamella sp. M0320. The sequence continues at coordinate 312,660 of NZ_JACFQD010000001.1, read as the reverse complement.
CGCAGTAGCGTTAAGATTAAATGGGTTTTCACATTGGATTATGTGGGAAATGGCTTCATTATTTGAAAATATTGGCGTGGTTAAAGATGGTATTAACACCTTCTCGGTCGCTAAAACCGTGGTCGATCAACCTGATGCACCGTCACTTAAAGTGACCGACGGCAAAATCGAATTTAAACAGATAGATTTCAGTTATGATGCCAAATTAAAAAATGCCATTATTGATAACTTAAATTTGACCATTCAACCGGGAGAAAAGATCGGCTTAGTCGGCAGATCTGGCGCCGGAAAATCAACGTTAATCAATTTATTATTGCGATTTTATGATTTACAACATGGTGAGATCACTATCGATGGTCAAGATATCACTAAGGTAAATCAAGAAAGTTTATGCGCACAAATTGGCATGGTAACCCAAGACACATCGCTGTTACATCGTTCAGTAAGAGACAATTTATTATATGGAAATAATCATGCTACTGAACAAGAGATGATAATCGCTGCCCAAAAAGCCCATGCAGACAGTTTTATTGAAGGTTTAGTTGATGCTAATGGTAGAACTGGCTATGATGCTTTTGTTGGTGAACGTGGAATTAAATTATCAGGCGGACAACGTCAGCGGATTGCTATTGCTCGTGTTATTTTAAAAAATGCGCCAATATTGTTATTAGACGAAGCTACAAGTGCACTGGATTCTGAAATTGAACAAGCCATCCAAGAAAGTTTATATACCTTAATGGAAGGTAAAACAGTTATTGCTATTGCCCATCGCTTATCTACTATCGCGGCAATGGATCGATTAATCGTGTTAGACCAAGGTAAAATTATTGAACAAGGAACACATCAAGAGTTACTCAGTAAAAATGGTCTTTATGCGCAACTTTGGAAACATCAAAGTGGTGGCTTCTTAGCGGATAATTTCTAACTAAAAATATAAGGGCGATATAAACATCGCCCTTATACTAAATCGATATATTAATTAATAAAGTTTTTATAAAATTCAGATTCAAATCGCATAATTGCACCATTTTTAGGCTCACCTTGACTATCGGCTCGATAACCTGATAACAACTGAACAAAGGCGATATAACGACCATCTGATTTTTGAATAAATCCGGCTAAATTATAGCTACCTTGAATATAACCAGTTTTAGCCATTACTGCTTCTTTAAATGGAGCTTGATTAAAACTTTTACGATTTTGTAGCGTTCCATCCACCCCAGCAATCGGTAATTTTTCAATAAAAGCTAATTGATTATTATGTAAAGAAATATATTGCAAAATCTCCATTAATTTATTCGCACTAACCAAGTTTAGACGTGATAAACCAGAACCATCGGCAATAACTAAATTTTCTAAATCAATTCCGGCTTTCTTGCGTAAAATTTGTTTTACCGCATCACCACCATTACGCCAAGTCCCTGACACATTATAATAATGCGCACCTAAAGTTCTAAAAATAGTATCAGCATATAAATTATTTGATTTTTTGAGCATGACGGTTAATAACTCAGAAAGTGGAGCTGATTTACTTGAAGTCAGTAATGTTAATCCACCTGATGTTTTTTGTTTTCTTTCAACAACTCGACCATTATAAGTAATATTTTGTTGTTTTAGTTCATTTTTTAAAATTGTTGAAAAGTATTCAGTCGGATCCATTACCGCAAACTTTAATGGTGTTTTATCAGCATTCGACGCGATACAACCAGATAAGTGGTAGCGATTTTTATCAGCACTAACATCAAGTTCACAATATTTATCATTTAAATCTTTACTATTGGCAGCAATTGTTCTGACATCACCTGATACCATAACCGGTATACTGGATGATACTGAAATCGAAGCTTTAGAACCGGTTTTACCTGGGGTAATGGTTGCATAAAAGCAGTTATCATCAATTGTTGCTGCCGATGCGGGTGCATTGTAACAAGCCGTTAAATTATTCCATGACCACCCTTCTGCTTTATCATGACTAGCAAAAATAGAAGTATCTAAAATAATATTACCAGAGATCTTTTCTACACCTTTCTGACGTAAGGCAGTAATCATATTCTTTAATCTTGCACGATTAAAAGTTGGATCACCACTCAACTTGATAATAAGATCACCACTAAGCTGTTTATTATTTAGAGAACCATTGGTATACATGCCAGTAATAAACCGAAAATTATCGCCAAGCTCAAGTTGTGCAGCTAATGCCGTTATAACTTTTTGCGTACTAGCAGGTTGTTTAAATTGATCACTTTTATATTTTGCTAAGGTTTTAGGATTACCATCAACAGTTTGTACTAAAATAGATAAATCACTTCCTTTAGGTAAGGATGAGATATATGGTTCCACTGGTTGTGCTGATAATAAACATGAAAAAAAAGTAACAATGAAGAAAAAAGATACCTTTATATTAGTCATGAACGTATGCTCACATGAGTTTTGAATAAAACTAGTTAAATAAAGATAACAAATATATCTTTTTTTGCTGAGCCTATCAATATATACTCAATCACTTTTAAAAATATGTTCCAAATATCAATACTCATAATATTTTTCTATTTATTTCAAAAAAATAACTTAATATAGGTAACATAGCTATGATTCAACATTCATTAGGCTTTCCCATTGAAACCGTACTAATGTTTATAGTTTTGGCTTTAGCAGCGATTATAATTGATTTATACGCTCATCATAATGATAAGCCCATTAGCTTAACTAGTGCAGTTATGTGGTCTTTCTTTTGGATTTTCGTGGCTTTAGGATTCGCGCTTTATCTGTATATACATCACGGAAGTGAAATAGCTAGCCTGTTTATCACTGGTTATGTACTTGAAAAAGCACTCTCTGTTGATAATTTATTTGTTATTATGGCACTGTTTTCTTGGTTTGCTATCCCTAATAATTATCGCCATAGGTTACTTTATTGGGGAGTGATTGGTGCAATCATCTTCCGAGCCGTTTTTGTCATTATTGGTACTGGTCTATTATCCTTAGGGCCTTGGATGGAACTGGTATTCTCTGTCGTGGTTGCCTTAACTGGATTGATGATGCTAAAAAACCAAGGCCATAATGATGAGATAAAAGATTATTCTGAGCATTTTGCTTATCGTATTGCTAAACGTATTTTTCCTTCCTATCCTAAAATAGTCGGGCACCATTTCTTATTAACGCAAAAGCAACTCAATAACGAACTAGCCAAACCAGAGAATAGTGAACTAATCAACAAAATGCCCAAGAGTGCATTATATGCAACACCACTCTTCTTATGTATTGTTGTGATTGAGTTAAGTGATGTTATGTTTGCTTTTGATTCGGTCCCTGCTGTAATTGCTGTTAGCCAAGAGCCATTAATTGTATATAGTGCAATGATATTCGCTATTTTAGGCTTACGAACTATGTATTTTGTTTTAGAGACAATGCAACAATATCTTGTTCATTTAGGTAAAGCAGTAATTTGCCTATTATTTTTTATTGCCGCAAAACTTGCTTTAAATGCAACTGACCATCTATTTGGTTATGGAATTATTATTAGCCCAACCATCAGTCTTTATGTGGTATTAGGTATTTTATTGTTAGGTATTATTGCGAGTGTTATTTGGCCTAACCAAACGAAAAAATAAGATATGAGAAGATAATCGGCAGGCAACCTGCCGATTAAGAATAAAAAGTTATACCCGTTTTAATGATCGAATATAGTAACTAATACCTAAAATAATGAACCAAATAGGTGTTGCAATAAGTGCTTGGCAAGTGTCAGTTTCAAAAGTTAATAACACAATCACAAAAGCAAAAAAAGCAAGGCAGACAAAACACATTAAAACGCCACCCGGCATCTTAAATTGTGATTCTTGATGTAATTTAGCTTTTTTACGACGATAGGCAATGTAAGAAATTAAAATCATCGACCAAATAAACATAAATAATATTGCAGAAATAGTCGTTACAATGGTAAATGCTTCCATAACATTAGGCACTAAATAAATCAGTACTACCCCACCAAACAAGCAAGTACATGAAAATAGCAAACCATTAGCAGGAACAGAACGTCTTGATAATTTACCAAATGGTTCAGGAGCATCTTGTTTTTTAGCAAGGCCAAATAACATTCGACTGGTTGAATAAATACCACTATTGGCAGAAGAGGCTGCTGAAGTTAGTACCACAAAGTTAATAATACTGGCCGCAGCAGGTAAGCCAATTAACGTAAATAACTCAACAAATGGACTTTTATTTGGTGAAATAAACTGCCAAGGCGTTACGCTCATAATGATAATCAACGCAAAGACATAGAAGAAAATAATACGCGCTGGCACTGAATTGATCGCTCGAGGTAAATTTTTATTTGGATCGAGGGTTTCAGCAGCCGTTGTTCCAACTAATTCAATCCCAACAAAAGCAAAAATTGCAATTTGGAAACCGGCAAAAAAGCCCATAGTACCATGTGGAAAGAAGCCACCATATTGCCAAAGATTAGAAAATGCAGCGGTAGTATTGGTTTGTTCAGAATGATAGGCAGTAAAGACTAAAACAAGGCCAATAGCAATTAAAGCTAAAATAGCGACAATTTTAATCATTGAGAACCAAAACTCGGTTTCACCAAACATTTTTACCGTCAACAAATTCAAGGTTAATAGAACGATAACCGTAAGCAACATCGGGATCCACGCTTGTAACTCAGGAAACCAGTGCTGTGCATATCCGGCGATAGCCACAACATCAGCAATTCCTGTAATAACCCAACAAAACCAATAGGTCCAACCAGTAAAAAAGCCTGCCCAAGGACCTAATAAATCGTTAGCAAAATCACTGAAGGATTTATAATTCAAGTTGGACAATAAAATTTCGCCCATCGCTCGCATAACAAAAAATAAAATAAACCCAATAATCATGTAAACAAAAATAATAGATGGTCCCGCAAGACTAATCGTCTTTCCTGAGCCCATAAATAAACCCGTACCAATTGCACCACTAATTGCTATCAATTGAATGTGTCGGCTGGAGAGATTTCGCTTAAGATCATGATTTGAAGACGTACTGTTCATCTTGTTGATTACCTGTCGTTTTTACAATTTTCTGTTTTTTTATGAGGAATGAAAGACTATAAAGTTAATGGCTTTAAATCGCAAGCTGAATCGTTATCAAAACTTTTTATGGCATTATAATAATTATTGATAGTTTCTTATAATATAATTGTGTAGCATAGCTACCTATATCATATAACTAATTACAAAAAATTATTTAAAATGAAAGAAAACAAACACAAATCTACTATCTTCCTATTATCTATTTTATTGATTCTATCATTATTGACTGGGTGTCAAAGTGATTCAAATGCAAAAAGTAAACAATTTAGAGATGGGAAACTACCAAATGCTCTTAATGTTAGCCATCCTCAATTAGCCGTACCGGTCAATATTTCTGACTATACTATCCAAATTGAAAAATTAAGAACCACATCACCTTCACTGTATCAGAAAAATGAACATATTTATAAAGCGGTTGACGCTTGGATTAATCGTTCATTAGGTTCGGCAGAATTCCATAAAGTAGGGTTAAAAAGCTATGAAATGGCAGGTAAGGACGGATATGGCAATGTTCATTTAACTGGTTATTATACTCCGGTAATCAAAGCTAGACACCAACCAACTGGTGAATTTAAATATCCAATTTATAGAATGCCGGCTAAGTCCAAAGGTCGTCTACCTAGTCGTGAACAAATATATAATGGAGCATTATCCGGTAAAGGTCTCGAAATTGCTTACAGTAATTCATTAATGGATAACTTTATAATGGAAGTACAAGGAAGTGCCTATATTGATTTTGAAGATGGCACACCATTAGTTTTCTTCTGTTATGGTGGTAAAAATGGTCACGGTTACTCAAGTATCGGGCGTTTATTAGTTGAACAAGGTGAAATTGCCAAGGAAGATATGTCCATTCAAGCAATTAAAAATTGGGCTAAAAATAAAAGCGAAAAACAACTTAAAGCACTATTAATTCAAAACCGATCATTTGTCTTTTTCAAACCACAATATAATGCTGAAGTGAAAGGCTCTGCCGCAGTACCTTTAATTGCAAATGCTTCAGTGGCATCAGATAAATCATTAATACCAACAGGTTCTGTTGTATTAGTCGATGTACCACTCCTTGATGATGATGGTCAGTATCGAGGTAGACGAGAAGTACGGTTGATGGTGGCACTTGATGTTGGTGGTGCAATTAAAGGCCATCATTTTGATCTTTATTTAGGCATTGGCGATAAAGCAGGTAAGCAAGCTGGTTACTACAATCATTTTGGCCGAGCTTGGGTTATAAAACCTTAATTTACCAACATCGACGCCAACCAAAGAACCTGCTAGAATAAGTTAAAAAGCAGAATTAAGGATAACTTATGAGATTATGTGATCGTGATATAGAAGAATATTTAGATAGTGGTAAATTAAAAATCACGCCACAACCTGAATTAAGTTGTATTAATGGAGCAACTGTTGACGTTCGACTTGGTAATCAATTTCGTACTTTTAAAGAACATACTACTCCCTATATTGATTTAAGTGGTCCCAAAGAAGAAGTTTCTGCTGCTTTAGAACGAGTCATGAGCGAAGAAATGATATTATCTGAAGGTGATGCTTTCTATTTACATCCAGGAGAGCTTGCTTTAGCTGTCACGCTTGAATCAGTAACCATTCCTGATGATTTAGTTGGCTGGTTAGATGGGCGTTCCTCGTTAGCGCGTCTAGGACTTATGGTACACGTTACCGCTCATCGCATTGATCCTGGCTGGCATGGTCAAATTGTCTTAGAATTTTACAATTCGGGAAAAATTCCAGTAGCACTAAGACCTGGTATGACCATTGGTGCACTAAGTTTTGAAACGCTTAGTGGCCCAGCTGCAAGACCATATAATCGAAGACAAGATGCTAAGTATAAAGACCAACATGGCGCTGTTGCCAGTCGTATAGATAAAGACTAATAACGTTTATAACCTTAATAAAGGAACATTCATATGATAAAAAAAATACTGGTTATTCTATTTATCTTAATTTTGGTTATTGTTATCGGCATTGTTTCTCTTATTGTATTTGTTGATCCTAATCATTTTCGCGGATATATATCTCAAACAGTAAAAGATAAAACCGGTTATGAATTAACTATCGAAGGTGATTTACGCTGGCATGTCTGGCCTCAGGTCAGCATATTAACTGATGCAGTTAAATTATCTGATACCGGTGCGACAAAACCGCTATTAACTGCTGACAATATGCGACTTGATGTTGAACTTCTACCGCTTTTTTCCAAAAATTTAGCGATTAAAAATGTGTTTATCAAATCAGCATTAATCAATATTACTGACGAAAGTAAAGGTGATAATGCTAAAAAATATACCCAAACTCTAGCACCTTCAGCGGAACAAAACACAAATATATCTGAAAATAAAAAGAATACATCTAATTGGAAATTTAGCTTAAATAAATTTGAAATAGCTGATAGTACAGTAGCGTTGCAATATCATGATGATCTGATCAATTTCCGAAATATCAATTTGTTATTAGAACAAAATAACGATAAGAATCTTTTAATCGAATTAAAAGGAAATATTGATAAAAATCAGCAAGACCTATTTTATTCAATGAATGCCAATGTCGATTTAACTCAATTTCCTGAAAAAACCATTATCGATCTTAAAAAGTTAGATTACACTTATAACGGCATAGAGAGTTCCGAAAAACCACTCAAAGGAAGTGCAACCGGTATATTTAATTATCAGCAAAGTCCTATGCAATTAAATAGTCAAAACTTAGCTTTTTCTATTAACGACAATAATTTCACCAGTAAAATCAATGCGCGTTTTGATAAAAAACCATACGTCGATTTGCAATTGAATTCAGAAAAATTAGATTTAACGCCTTTTTTACAACAAGATACAAAATCAACCAAAGACACTCCGATGCAACAAACTTCACCTGTTGTTTCTAGTGTTGTCAAAGATAATAATCAATTAAGTGCTCTTAATACATTTGATGGTAAAGCAACAATAAACATCAAAGAAGTTAAAGCAAATAAAATTTTAATTAACAATTTTAAACTAGACGTTGATAATCAGGATGGAATAGCGACATTCAAAGATTTAAATTTTGATTTTGCTAATGGTCATATAACTGCAACAGGTACAGCTAACGGCAAACAGAAAACACCGCAGATTAAACTTAATACCAAAATTAGCAATATCAATTTAAATTCATTTTTTACACAAATGGATATGGCGTATGATCTAGATGGTATATTTAATGCTTCTGGGTTATTAGAAACTAATTCATTATCAACAGCTAAATTATTAGAAAATCTAAAAGGTAATGCGAATATCGTCATTACTAATGCTAAATTAAATAATATTAATATCCAAAATATTATTGAAAATGCAGCTGCAAAATATGGCAACGGTAATGATAAATCTGGAAATCAAAAGAAATATACAGAGTTTCATACCATCAAAACCAATGCTAATTTAAGCCAAGGTAATATACAACTTAATTCGCTCAACGCCAATTCTGAAACCTTAGATGTACTAGATGGTTCTGGCAAAGTAGGAATGCTTAATCATGATTTGGATGTTAATTTAAACATCAAATTACTTGGTGGCTGGAATAGTAAAAGTGAAACCATTGCCAAATTACAGAAAGTTACTATACCACTACGTATATATGGTCAGTTTTCTAATTTACGCTATCAATTAGATATCGCACAAATACTGTCTGATGTGTTAAGTGATAAATTACAACAACGTTTAGATAAACTCCGTGATAAATTGGAAAATCACAAAGACAAAGACAAAGATAAATTAAAGTCTAAAGCAACCGATATATTAGGCGGATTGCTAAAAAAATAAACTTATCATTAACTAAATAATAGATATAAAAAAGGTGAGTTGTTTAACTCACCTTTTAATTTAACAATATCTTTTATTATAAAATGAACTTGCTTAGATCTTCATCTGCAACAAGCTTATCTAGATGATCGCTAACATACTTAGCATCAATTGTGATAGTTTGTCCGCCCAATTCGCTGGCTTCGAAAGAGACATCTTCCATTAAACGTTCAAGCACTGTATGCAAACGGCGAGCACCAATATTTTCATTTTGTTCATTAACTTGCCAAGCAGATTCAGCAATTTTACGAATACCATCCGGTGTAAAGTCAATATCAACGCCTTCGGTTGCCATTAATGCTTTATATTGGACTGTCAATGATGCATTCGGTTCAGTTAAAATCCGTTCAAAATCTTCGCTTGTTAACGCTTGTAATTCAACTCGAATTGGTAAACGTCCTTGCAACTCAGGAATTAAATCTGACGGATTAGCGGTTTGGAACGCACCCGATGCAATAAATAAAATATGATCGGTTTTTACTGAACCATGTTTAGTTGAAACGGTACAACCTTCAACAAGTGGTAGTAAATCACGTTGCACACCTTCGCGAGAAACATCAGGTCCAGATGAATTACCTCGTTTACACACTTTATCGATCTCATCGATAAATACAATCCCATTTTGCTCAACAGCTTCAATGGCTTCGTGTTTAAGATCATCAGGATTAACCAACTTCGCAGCCTCTTCTTCTATTAGCTGTTTGAAGGCATCTTTGATCTTCATTTTACGTGCTTTAGTTTTTTGACCACCTAAATTTTGGAACATCGACTGTAGTTGGTTAGTCATCTCTTCCATACCTGGAGGAGCCATAATTTCAACACCAATATTGACGCCAGCTACTTCAATTTCAATTTCTTTATCATCAAGCGCACCTTCACGCAATTTTTTTCTAAATGCTTGTCTAGCTGTTGAATCATTATTATTTTCAACTTGTCCCCAACCATCTTTAGCTGGTGGAACAAGCACATCTAAAATACGATCTTCTGCCAATTCTTCAGCTCGATTACGATTTTTTTCGATAGCTTCTTGGCGAATCATTTTCACAGCAGAGTCAGTAAGGTCTCGAATAATCGAGTCAACTTCTTTACCAACGTAACCAACTTCAGTAAATTTGGTCGCTTCTACTTTAATAAAAGGTGCATGAGCTAATTTAGCTAATCGTCTAGCAATTTCAGTTTTACCCACCCCTGTAGGGCCAATCATAAGAATATTTTTTGGCGTAACTTCATGACGTAATGCTTCATCAAGTTGCATACGACGCCAGCGATTACGTAAAGCAATAGCAACAGAACGTTTTGCTTTATCTTGTCCAATGATATGTTGGTTTAATTCGCTTACAATTTCGCGAGGAGTCATTTCAGACATAGTAGTTTTTCTCTTAAATCAGATTAATTAGTAATTAAGCTCTTCAATAGTTTGGAAGTTATTCGTGTAAACACAAATATCACCCGCTATTGATAGCGATTTTTGCACAATATCATGTGCAGATAATGAGGTATTATCTAATAAAGCTCTTGCAGCTGCTTGAGCATAAGGTCCACCGGATCCAATCGCTATCAAATCATCTTCTGGTTGAATTACGTCACCAGTACCGGTGATAATCAATGATGCGCTTTCATCAGCAACGGCAAGTAATGCTTCTAATTTACGCAACATTCTATCGGTTCGCCAATCTTTGGCTAATTCAACCGCTGCTTTAGTTAAATGCCCTTGGTGCATTTCTAATTTTCGTTCAAATAATTCAAATAGTGTGAAAGCATCTGCTGTACCGCCAGCAAATCCAGCAATCACCTTATTGTTATATAATCGGCGAACTTTTCGCGCATTACCTTTCATGATAATGCGTTCACCTAATGTGACTTGCCCATCGCCACCAATAACAACTTGACCTTCACGACGGACACTGACAATTGTTGTCATATTCTGCTCCTTCTTTTACATAAAAACTTAATTCGGAATGAATAGGAAATATATTGGGGTGATTAGTAAATTTTCAATATCAGATTATCAAGATGCGGAATATTTATTCATTAATAAATGACATAACATAAATAAATTTTAAAAATCAAAGAACTATCAAATTATTTACTTTGGTTGGAATTCAATATTCATGGTTTTTACTTCATTATACAAACTACTTGCTGGTTTTGGTATAACTGCTAATTTAGTTGCAGCAAGCGCTTCTCTGCATAGATCAGCATCACCACCTTTTGAGGTAACATTAAGTAATAGTCCATCTGGTGCTATCTGAATTTGTAGTTCACAAGTTTTGCCACGATAAACATTTGGTGGGTTAATAAATTTATTACTTATTGCATTTTGTACTAACGATTTATATTTATCTAGCTCACCATCAGATACACCTTTACGACTGGCAACTCCTCCAGAACTTGGTGTTCCAGAGGTAAGCCCACCCAAAAGATCGTTGAGTGCTTTATCTTTTTTAGCTTGCTCTGCCTTCTGTTTAGCTTTTTTTTCTGCTGCGGCTTTTTCAGCGGCAGCTTTCTCAGCAGCGGCTTTTTCTGCTGCAGCTTTCTCAGCAGCAGCTTTTTCAGCAGCGGCTTTTTCTGCTGCAGCCTTTTCAGCAGCAGCTTTTTCTGCTGCAGCCTTTTCAGCAGCGGCTTTTTCTGCTGCAGCTTTCTCAGCAGCAGCTTTTTCTGCTGCAGCTTTCTCAGCAGCAGCTTTTTCTGCTGCAGCTTTCTCAGCAGCGGCTTTTTCTGCTGCAGCCTTTTCAGCAGCTGCTTTTTCTGCTGCAGCTTTCTCAGCAGCGGCTTTTTCTGCTTCCGCTTTCTCGGCAGCAGCTTTTTCTGCTGCGGCTTTTTCAGCAGCGGCTTTTTCTGCTGCAGCTTTCTCAGCAGCAGCTTTTTCTGCTGCGGCTTTTTCAGCAGCGGCTTTTTCTGCTGCAGCTTTCTCAGCCGCGGCTTTTTCTGCTTCTGCTTTTTCAGCGAGTTCTTTTATTTGCTTATCTAGCAGTTCTTGGGTCTTTTGATCTGCTTTTTGTTGATTAACTTGTGTCTGCAATTGTCTTTGATATTGTTCGGTCATAACCGATGGATCAATCATGATAGCATCAATCGAATTACCATTGATACTACCGTAGTTTTCACCAGTATCACTGACAAACTTATATCCCAAGGCAATAATTAATATGCCATGTAAAAGAATGGAAATGATAACCGGTAAACTTAATTTTGAGTTTAACTTATTAGACATTGCTGACATTTTTATTTTTAATAATTGTTAAGTTAAATTGGTTGAGTCATCAGACCAACAGATTTGACACCTGCTGATTGAAGTAAATTTAAAGCCTTTATAATCTCTTCATAAGGAACCTGTTTCGCACCACCAACTAAAAAAACAGCTTTATCATTAAGTGACATTTGCTGCTTAACTTCTGCAACAATTTGCTCTTGAGGAATATTCGATTGTCGATTCTGATCTATAATAATTGCATACTCCCCTATTCCAGATACTTCGATAATTATAGGTTTATTATCAGAAGGAGATACAGTTTTTGATTCTGTCGCTTCTGGAAGATCAACTTCAACACTTTGGCTTATTATTGGGGCTGTAGCCATAAAAATCAATACTAATACCAATAATACATCTAACAAAGGTACAATATTGATCTCTGATTTTGTTGAATAACGTGAACGTCTGCTCATAATTATTTCCTAACAGCTACTGCTTGACGTTGTAAAATTGATGAAAACTCATCAATAAAATTCAAATAGCTTTGTTCCATTCGACTCACACGTAAGGATAATCGGTTATAAGCTAAAACAGCAGGAATCGCGGCAAATAAACCAATAGCGGTCGCAATTAACGCTTCAGCAATACCCGGAGCAACCATCTGCAATGTTGCTTGCTTGACTTCTCCAAGTGAAATAAAAGCATGCATAATTCCCCAAACCGTACCAAATAAACCAATATACGGACTAATTGACCCTACAGTACCTAAAAAAGGAATATGCAATTCTAAATTATCTAATTCACGATTCATCGCTAAACGCATTGAACGAGACGCACCATCTAACGCTGCTTCTGGCATATTTGGATTAATTTGATATAAACGAGAAAACTCTTTAAATCCCGAATAGAAAATATGTTCTGTACCACAGATCTCTTCTTTATTGAATTTTGCTTTATCAAAGAGCACATTTAAGTCATCAGCGGCCCAAAAACTATTGTCAAATTGTTCAACTTGTTTTTTAGCTTTGCCTAAAATGCTGCTACGTTGAAAAATGAAAGCCCAAGACATAACAGAAAATATAAGTAACAATAGCATAACGCCTTGCACCAAAAGTCCTGCTTGTAAAAATAGATCAATAATATTCACTTAAATTAACTCCAAAAATAATGACTTTGGAAGCGCACAAGGCTTCATTTTAGTCATATTGACACAAGCAATCACCACATCAGCGTTGCTGATAATTTGCTTATTCTGGTTTAAAATTGTCTGTTTAAAAATAATAGACGCCTTACGAATTTGCTCAATCTTAGTGCTGATAGTTAACATATCATCTAAACGTGCTGGGAAGTCGTAGCTAATATCCATCTTTTTAACAACAAAAGCAATACCTTCTTGCAGTAACTTTTGTTGACTAATATCAAGTTGCCTTAGCATTTCTGTTCTAGCTCGTTCAAAAAAAGCAAGATACCGAGCATGATAAACTACCCCACCAGCATCTGTGTCTTCATAATAGACTCTTGCATTCCAATTGAATTGTTTCATATGTTAGATCTAATTTAGACTAAAAAATTGACCATATTATATCTGAATATGAAATTCGCTGCACTATGATATAAAAATAGTCAAATGAAAACAATTATCATTTGTGAATTATTTATATTTTATTCAGACTTATAAATAAGTAAAAAGGTGACTATTTGCCACCTTTATATTAGTTTTTTAATATTTTATTTATTATTAGTTTCTTTTTCATTACTAGAGTTTTCAACCCAAAGTCCAGTAACAACAGCTAACATACATGCAGCAATTAGTCCAATGAACCATAAAACGTAATACATAATTAATCCTTAATAAAGTGAATGTTTATTATTTTCTATATGGTTTTTGTCTAAACGTCCAAACATTTTAATGTAAGACCAGATAGTGTAGAAAAGAACAATTGGTAAAAAGATTACCACAACACCAAACATAATATTAAGTGTTAACTGACTAGAAGTTGCATCCCAAATAGTCAAACTAGCGTTTGGCATAATGCTTGATGGCATAATGAATGGGAATGTTGCAATTCCATAGGTAAGTAATACACAAGCAATAGTTAGTGAAGAAGATAAAAACACCAATCCATTTTTATTCACACTAGAAAAGAAAATAGTTAATAATGGTAATAATACGCCTAATGCTGGAACTGCCCATAAAATAGGATAATTCATGTAATTATTTAACCATGTAGAATCTGTTGATACAGTTTTAGCTAATGGATTCGATACTCCATTATGATCTATAGCACTTGTGATTTCATAACCATGAATGCCAAATGCAATCCAAACTCCAGCTAAAACAAAAGCAATTAGCATTACCAAGCTTGCTATTTGTGTTGCTTTTCTTGCTCTTAAATAAAGTTCACCAGAAGTTTTCATTTGCAACCAAGCGCCACCATGAGCAACGATTAACATCAAACTCACAATACCGGCTAATATTGCAAATGGGTTTAGTAATTCAAAGAATGAACCATCATAAAAAGCACGTTTACTAATATCAAATCTAAATGGCACACCTTCTAATAAGTTTCCAAAAGCAACACCGAAAACAAGAGCAGGCACAAAACTACCAAAAAAGATCGCGAGGTCCCACATATTACGCCATTTAGTATTTTCCAGTTTACTACGGTAATCAAAACCAATTGGTCTAAAAAATAGCGCACAGAGCACTAAAACCATCGCAATATAAAAACCGGAAAAAGATACCGCATAAGCCGTAGGCCATGCAGCAAAAATACCTGCACCACCAGTAATTAACCAAACTTGGTTACCATCCCAGTGTGGTGCGATTGCATTTATCATGATTCGGCGTTCAGTATCGGTTTTACCAATAAAAGGTAATAAAATTCCGACACCCATATCGAAGCCATCTGTGATAACAAAAGCGATTAAAACAACACTAATCAACACCCACCAGATGACGCGTACAATTTCGTAATCAATCATTGTATATACTCCCTATGCCTTATTCCGATATTGATTGTGTTTTTTCATAATGGTAGCTGCCAGTACCTAATGAACTTGGCCCTAATCGTGCAAATTTAAACATTAAGAACAATTCAGCAACCAAGAACAAAGTATAAAGTCCACAAATAAGAACCATGGTAAATAATACTTCACCTGGAGTTAATGATGAATTAGCTACACCTGTTGGTAAAATATCTTGAATTGCCCAAGGTTGACGACCATATTCGGCAATAAACCAACCGCATTCACATGCAAGCCATGGGAATGGTAAAGATAACAGTAGTAAACGATATAACCATCGTTTTTCACCAATTCGACCTTTATAGGTTGTCCATAAAGCAAGCCCAGTGCCTAAAATCATTAATAAGCCCAAACCAACCATACCTCTAAATGCCCAGAACAGTGGCCATACAGTAGGGATTGAATCTTCAGTTGCCGCTTTAATATGTTGTTCAGTCGCTTCAGGAATTGTTAAGTTATCACGATCGGTATAGCGTTTAACTAAATAACCGTAACCTAAGTCCACTTTATTGTCTTCAAAGGCTTTTAAAACAGCTGGGTCCTGATTACCTTTCTGAATTTTTTCCAAATTAGTATAAGCTAAAATACCATTACGAATTCGAGATTCATTGTTAGTTAAAATATCTCGTAAACCAGTAACTTGAGTATCGAATGAACGAGTTGTCATGATCCCCATTATGTAAGGGATTTCCAAAGCGAATACATTTTCTTTCTTATCTTGCGACGGGAACGCTATAACATTAAATGATGCTGGCGCTGGTTGAGTTTCCCATTCACCTTCAATTGCCGCTAGTTTTACTGGTTGTACAGTTGTCAACTCATGACCGGCTTCATCGCCCATAATTGCAACAACAATTGACATAATAAAACCAAACACAGCTGCTACAGCAAAAGAACGTTTAGCAAAAGGCAAATCTCGTTTTTTTAATAGATAATAGGAACTAATACTTAAAACAAAGATTGAACCAGTCAAATACCCTGCAGCAACAGTGTGAACAAACTTGTATTGAGCTACAGTATTAGTAATTAATTCAAAGAAATTGGCCATTTCCATACGAGAGGTAATCGGGTTAAAGTCAGAACCGATAGGAAATTGCATCCAACCATTGGCAACTAAAATCCAAAGTGCAGAGAAATTGGAACCAAAGGCTACACACCAAGTAACCATTAGATGTTTACCACGACTTAGTCTATCCCAGCCAAAAAAGAATAAACCAACCATAGTTGATTCCAAGAAAAATGCCATTAGTCCTTCAATCGCCAGCGGTGCACCAAATATATCACCTACATAATGCGAATAATAAGACCAGTTAGTACCAAATTGGAACTCCATGGTTAAACCGGTAGCAACACCAACGGCGAAATTAATACCGAATAGTTTACCCCAGAATTTAGTCATATCTTTCCAAACTTGCTTGCCACTAACCACATATACTGTTTCCATAATTGCAAGCATAAACGCCATACCTAGCGTTAATGGAACAAAAATAAAATGATACATTGCGGTGAGTGCAAACTGAAGTCTTGATAATTCTACAATATCAAACATAACGTGCTCCCTTTATCCTTAAATACCCACAAATTTTTTGTCGTTATTTATTGTATTTTACAATATTATTTTAAGAATAAAAATTGATGAATGTCAAAAAAATGAAATTAAATAAAATTAAAGGTGCATTTTTACCGTTTCACCGATTTCCGCTAAACTATTCACAACAATGATTCCAGCTGCCTGTAGTGCTTTGGTTTTATCGGCAGCAGTTCCTTTGTTTCCAGAAATAATTGCCCCTGCATGGCCCATACGTTTACCTGCAGGTGCCGAAACACCAGCAATATAAGCAATAACAGGTTTGGTGACATTTTGTTTGATGTAATTAGCGGCTTCTTCTTCAGCACTACCACCAATTTCACCTATCATAACAATAGCTGCAGTCTTAGGATCTTGCTGAAGTAATTTTAGAATGGAGATAAAATCACTACCCGGAATAGCATCGCCGCCAATTCCAACACAAACTGATTGGCCTAATCCGATATCGGTAGTCTGTTTGACTGCTTCATAAGTCAAAGTACCAGAACGAGAAACAATACCTACTTTTCCTGCCAAATGAATATGTCCAGGCATAATACCTATTTTACACTCATCAGGAACAATAATTCCAGGACAATTAGGTCCTATCATAACAACATCATGTTCGACTAATTTTTGTTTAACGATAAGCATATCCAGAGTTGGAATACCTTCTGTAATACATACTATTAGTTTGATACCTGCATCAATTGCCTCTAAAATCGAGTCTTTACCAAATGCAGCAGGAACATAAATTACTGTTGCTGTTGCACCTGTTGCTGCTACAGCTTCTTTAACCGTGTTAAATACAGGTAAACCTAAATGCGTGGTACCGCCTTTACCGGGTGTTACACCTCCGACGACTTTTGTTCCATAAGCAATTGCTTGCTCACAATGGAAAGTCCCCTGACTACCAGTGAATCCCTGACAAATCACTTTTGTTTCTTTATTAATCAAAATTGACATAGTAATTATTCTCCACCCATACTATTATTGTGCAACAGCAACAATTTGTTGGGCTGCATCGACTAAACTTTTCGCGGTAATAACATTCAATTCGCTTTTAGCCAAAATCTCTCTTGCTAGCTCAGCATTATTACCTTCAAGACGAACAACAACAGGCACTGTCAAACCAATCTCTTTAATGGCATCAATAATGCCATTAGCAATAAGATCACAACGAACAATACCACCAAAAATATTGACTAAAATAGCTTTTACATTTTTATCTGAAAGAATCAATTTGAAGGCTTCGGCAACACGTTCTTTAGTCGTACCACCACCTACATCTAAAAAGTTCGCTGGCTCACCACCATAAAGTTTGATCATATCCATTGTTGCCATCGCAAGGCCGGCACCATTAACCATACAACCAATATTACCTTCCAGTGAAACATAGCTAAT
This sequence comes from Gilliamella sp. M0320, assembly GCF_016101635.1. Classification (NCBI taxonomy): domain Bacteria; kingdom Pseudomonadati; phylum Pseudomonadota; class Gammaproteobacteria; order Orbales; family Orbaceae; genus Gilliamella; species Gilliamella sp. M0320. The sequence continues at coordinate 294,552 of NZ_JACFQD010000001.1, read as the reverse complement.
ACCTTGTTTAGCTGCAATTGATTCACGTTCGTCTTCTTGGGTTGAATCTCTTAATATTGCTAGATCAGGATGTCTGAACATGGCATTATCATCTAAAACCACTTTAGCATCTAAACAAATTAATTCCTGGGAATCAGTAATAACTAAAGGATTTACTTCCGCTAATGAAACATCATTATTAATAAAAAGATTAGCAAAATTGACAAATAATTTGGCAAATTGATTGACGAGTTTACCAGTAAGACCGAGTTTGAAAGCAAGCTCACGACCTTGATAACCACATGGCCCAGTTAATGGATCTAGCGATATTTTATGAATTAAATGTGGTGAAGTTTCAGCAACTTTTTCAATTTCAACGCCACCTTCAGTCGACGCCATCACCACAATACGTTTGCTACTACGATCAATTACTGCACCTAAATAAAGCTCTTTAGCTATATTTGAAGCCTTCTCAATTAAAATCTGATTAACAGGTTGGCCTTTGGATGTTGTTTGATAAGTGACTAAATACTGACCTAACCATTTTTCAGCAAACAGTTTTATTTCATTAAAATCCTTAGTACAAATGACCCCGCCAGATTTGCCTCGTCCCCCTGCATGTACTTGGCATTTTGCCACCCAAGCGTTAGTCGTTGTTTGCGAGGAAATTTCAGCCAATGTATCTTGTATTTCATCGATAGAGTTACATACATAACCTTCTGGCACTGGCAAATTATACTGTCTAAATAGGTGTTTTGATTGATACTCATGCAGGTTCATAAATAAATCCCAAAGCTCTGATTGCCAAAAATAGTGGCTAATTTTAATGCAAGATGTAAAAATTGTGTAGTAAATAATTACTTATGTTTATAGTAATTGAGAATTATTGCTGATACCTACCGACAATGATATACTCATAAAATATATTGATATTGTAAAAACAGTAAAGGTAAAAATATGACACAAGTTGGAATTTTTTTTGGTAGTGACACCGGTAATACAGAGAATGTAGCTAAACAAATCCAACAAATTTTAGGTACAGATAAAGCAGATCTTTTCGATATTGCAAAAACTACTAAAGAACATATCGAAAAATATGATTGCTTGTTTTTTGGTATCCCAACTTGGTATTACGGTGAATCTCAAGCTGATTGGGACGATTTTTTCCCTAATTTAGAACAAATTAATTTTAATGGTAAAACTGTAGCAATTTTTGGCTGTGGTGATCAAGAAGATTACGCTGAATATTTCTGTGATGCAATGGGAACAATTCGCGATATTATCGAACCTAAAGGGGCAAAAATTGTTGGTCATTGGTCGACAGAAGGATACAGCTTTGAAGCATCGAAAAGTTTAGTTGATGATAATCATTTTGTTGGTTTAGCCATTGATGAAGATCGTCAACCAGAATTAACCGAAGAACGTATTAATAATTGGGTAAAACAAGTAAAAACCGAAATGAATATTTGATCTATCAAAGTGATTTATTTTATTTTCCGTACATATTTTTGTAATATGTTTTATTAAACAACTCAACTGGAATGTAATATGACGAATCATGATAAAGATAATAATGCAGCACTGAAAAGTGCCGGCTTAAAGGTTACCTTACCACGATTAAAAATTTTAGAATTATTACGAGACCCTTCATGCCAACATATTACTGTAGAAGATCTTTATAAAAAACTACTTGATATGGGCGAAGAAATTGGCCTTGCAACGGTTTATCGAGTATTGAATCAATTTGACGATGCCGGAATTGTAACTCGTCATAATTTTGAAGGTGGCAGAGCTGTTTTTGAACTTGCCTCACAAAAACACCACGATCATTTAATTTGTTTAGATTGTGGCGAAGTGTTTGAATTTCGAGACGAAATAATTAATCAACGTCAAAAAGAAATCGCAGAACAATATGGCGTTACCCTCACTTTTCATAGCTTATACCTTTACGGACATTGTAAGGCTGGTAACTGTAAAGCTCATCCGGAACTTCATACTAAAAAATAAGCCTATTTTATAGGCTTTTTTTACTTATTAAGAATAATACATACTTTTATCTGTCAGGTTAATAATCACATGAAGCAGCTTTTAAATTATATCCCTCTTCTTATATTTTTTATTTTTTTAACGATTTACAATATTTTTGTCGGTGTCCAAGCATTAATGATTGCTGCAACAATATCTTTTTTAACTATCCTTATTATCTATAAAAAAGTTAATAAAGTTGAGCTGATATCTTATCTGATGGTGATGATTTTTGGTGGAATAACACTTTATACAAAAGATTCAAATATTATGAAATGGAAAGTGACCATTATTAACTTTTTATTTGCTACTGCTTTATCTGTTAGTCAGTTTATTTTCAAGAAAAATCTAATACAAAAAATATTAGCTAAAGAGATACAGCTTGATATAACAGTCTGGAATAAGTTAAATCTGATGTGGATTGTATTTTTTATTGCCTGTGGAACTTTCAGTTTAATTGCAACATATTATGTAGCAGATGACTTCTTCTGGATTATTAAAATATTTATTTTACCGGCAGCATCATTAATAATGTCTTTAATATCGGGAATTTATATTTACCGAAATATGAGTAAGACTACTGAAAATAGATAAGATTATACTGGTAGGAGTATTAACAACATGACACAAAATGATAACAACCCTAAAGGACAATTAGTATTACGAACCTTAGCTATGCCGGCAGACACTAATCCACATGGCCATATTTTTGGTGGATGGATCATGTCGCAAATGGACTTAGCTGGTGGTATTTTAGCTAAAGAAATTGCCAAAAGAAGAGTCGTGACAGTTAATGCCAGTAGTATTACTTTTCACAAACCGGCAATGGTTGGCGACGTAGTATGTTGTTATGCTCATTGTATAAAAACTGGCACTACCTCGATTACCATCGAAATTGAAGTTTGGATTAAAAAAGTAACCGATTCAGAAATTGCTACACAGCGTTTTCGTATCACTGATGCTACTTTTACCTATGTTTCTGTAGATAAACACAATAATCCAAAACCTTTGCCAGAAATATTTCAACATTATGATTGTACTAAAGATCCTATTAGCAAATTAAACTTAACTTATAGCTGATAAATATGCAATTTACATCATTCCATGCATTAATAAGTACATTAATTTTTCTCGTTTACTGGTTGCTTATTGTGTCGACCACGCTACGTATTGTCTTCAAAAGAAGACCAACTACTTATGTGATTGCATGGATGTTGGTCATTTATATATTACCTATTATTGGCATTATTCTTTACTTCGCCTTAGGCGAAACCCACTTAGGGCAACAGCGAGCTAAGCGTGCGCAAAAAATGCGCCCAACTATCGCCAAATTTATTAATCAATTAAGCGCTTTCCCAGACATTTTTACTGCTAAAGTAAGCCAGGTCAGTAAGCCTATTTTTCAACTTTGTAAACATCAAACAGGACTTGATGGTATAAAAGGTAATCATATTGAATTATTAAGTGATACCGACACAATTTTTAATCGTCTTATTGACGATATCAATAATGCCAACTCCAACATAGAAATGGTATTTTATATCTGGAATGAAGGCGGTAAAGCGGATGATGTTGAACAAGCACTAATACAAGCCACACAAAGAGGCGTTACCTGTCGATTAATGATTGATTCAGCAGGAAGTAGACATTTTATTCGATCGAAAGCCTGCCAAAGAATGCGTGATGCAGGTATTATCATTATAGAGGCGTTACAAGTTAATCTATTAAGATTTATGTTTAGACGACTTGATTTGCGTCAACACCGTAAGGTAGCCATAATAGATAACTATATCTCCTATACCGGAAGTATGAATATTGTTGACCCTAGATTCTTCAAACAAAATAAGCATGTTGGAGAATGGGTTGATATCATGATTAGAATGAATGGACCGGTTACCACCTTAATGGGGGCTATATACGCTAGTGATTGGGAACTTGAAACAGGTAAATATTTAGCCCTTCCACAAATCACTGATTTTGCCGAACCACCAGAAGAAAAGAAACATATTATGCAGCTTATTCCTTCTGGCCCTGGTTATACCGAAAACATGATCCATCAAGTGTTATTGACAGCAATTTATTCTGCTCAAGAACAAATTATTTTTACTACACCTTATTTAGTACCTAGTGATGATATTTTACATGCAATATGTACTGCCGCCCAACGTGGTGTTGAAGTCATCATCATTACGCCGAAAAAGAACGACTCATTAATGGTAAAATGGGCTAGTCGAGCTTTCTTTTCGGAATTATTAAGTAGTGGCGTTAAACTTTATCAATTTAATGATAATTTATTACATACAAAAAGTGTTCTAATTGATAATCAACTTAGTCTAGTTGGAACGGTTAATTTAGATATGCGCAGTTTATGGTTGAATTTTGAAATTACTACTGTAATTGATGACGCTCAATTTGCCAAATCACTATCACAGCTACTAAAACAATATTTATCACAGTCAGAAGAAATTAATATCCAAAAATGGAAAAAGCGACCGATCTGGCAGCGGGTTATTGAACGATTATTTTACTTTTTTGCCCCTTTACTCTAATCAATTTGAAAAAATTAACGCGCAAAAAATACCCTAATAACCTTTTTGTGATATATCGGGTAAAAATTGATTATCCACAATACGAAAAACGTTAGATTCAATCACTCCATCTTGATTAAGAATAATTTCTCGCCACCCAGGTGCATCTGCATTAGATAACTGAAAATCATAACAATTAGGTTTAAATTGAAAACATGTAGAAGGCGTCGAAAATGCATGGCAATTATGCCAAATATGATCTTGTTGTTGGTGAATATGTCCCCACCCTACTCCTTTTATATTAGGGAAACGTTTGATAATTTCTTCAAGTTTATAACTATTTTTTAAAATATGTTCATCCAGCCAATCACAACCCGAAGGAATCGGATGATGATGTAAAAATACTAGGGCATTTTTATCGGTATGCGCAGTTAAAGTATTTTGTAAAAACTGCAATTCAGATTCAGGTAGCATTCCATAAGCCTTACCCACCACTTGACTATTTAATAACACAATTAGCCAGTTATCACCGAGTAATATACTTTTATTTTCAGCAAGTTGATAATTCGAAAATACCTCTTGCATATAACTATAGTTATCATGATTACCCGCTAACCAAACACATGGTGTAGCAAACTTTTGAATTTGCTCAGCAAAGCGTGCATATGATTTCTTAGCACCATCTTGGACAAAATCACCTGTTGCCACAATCAAATCAAACTTCTTATTGCTGCGCTCAATTTCAGCAATAACTGATAAAAAACTGGCATTTGACTTAACGCCTAGCAATGCGCCATTATCATCAGCAAACAGATGCGTATCGGTAATATGCAGTATTTTTGCACAATGCTTATTACGTATTTGAAGCTTTAAAAGTGACTCCAAAATCTACCTCTATCATTTATTATATGAAATCATGTCAGCAATAGAATTGATATTGTGATCAACATCACAATTTTTATTTTTAAATCATGATGTTAACTTAAATTGTAAAATAAATTCTATTTTTAGGAAAGTAATAATTGCTTAGTTTAACAAAAAACTGCTTATTTCCATTCATTCTTTAATGTCAGATGATTAAGTTGTAACCACTGTAGCGCAATAATTGAGGCGGCATTATTTATTACCCCTTCTTCAACCCATTTATACGCTTGTTCACGACTCACCACATGAACCTTAATATCTTCGTTCTCTTCAGCCAAGCCATGTACACCTTTTGCGGTCGAAGAATCAACTTGACCAACTAAAATATGCAACTGCTCAGTTAAGCCACCTGGTGAGGCTAAATAACTTATGATCGGCTTACATTGTCCAATGACTATACCCGCTTCTTCCATAGCTTCTCGTCTTGCAACTTCTTCTGTCGACTCATTCTCATGATCCATCATGCCAGCAATCAACTCTAATATCCATGGACTAGCTTGGGTATCAATCGCTGCAATACGAATTTGTTCAATAAGGACGACTTCATCTCGTTTATCATCATAAGCTAAAAGTACCACCGCATGACCACGTTCTAAAATTTCACGCGAAACCATTTCACTCACTGAACCATCAAATTTACGATATTGAAAACGATATTCAAACAACGAAAAAAAACCTTTATATAAAATTCGTTTAGTTAAATTAAACACATCTTTTTTGTTAAAAATTACTGGAGTAGGTTTATATTTCATATTAAGTTCTCGATTTTAAGCTAAATTTTAATAAAAAGTGCGAATAACTAATATGGACACTTTCTATATGCTAATTATCTGTTAAAATTATGCAATTGAAAAATATTATTCTATTTTATTGCTTTTAAAGAGAAAGATTGATGAAAAAAACTTTAACCTTTTTAATTGGCTTAGCATTAAGTCAATCTGTATTTGCTGAAAACTTAGTTCAAGTTTATGAACAAGCAAAAGAAACCAATCCAGATTTACGCAGTTCATTGGCTGAAAAAGATAAAGCTTATTCAGCAATTTCAGGTTCTCGTGCAAGCTTATTGCCACAAGTAGGCTTAAGTGCTTCTTATGGAGTAGCCCATGGACGTCGAGACAATAGTGGAATTAAGACTAAAAGCGGTAGCTTATATCAAGTCGCAGTCTCGCAAAGTATCTTCAATTTTTCTAATTGGAAAGCTTTAGATATCACGAAAAAACAAGCAACTATTGCAGATATTTCTTACCAATACCAAGGCCAAACATTAATTTTAAACACTTCTGTTGCTTACTTCAATGTACTTAAATGCCTTGATGCATTAAGCTTTATCGATGCTCAGAAAAAAGCAATTGGTCGTCAATTAGAACAAACTCGTCAACAACATCAAGTCGGTTTAGTAGCTATTACCGATGTACAAAACGCGCAAGCAAATTACGATTTAACGGTAGCGCAACAAGTTAACGCATTAAATGATTTAAATAACGCGATTGAATCATTGCGTCAAGTAAGTGGTCGCTTTTATTCTAAGCTAGCCAGTGTTGATACCAAAACTTTTAAAACTCAAGCACCAACACAAATTAACACACTGTTAAAACAATCTGAAACCGCCAATCTTAACTTACTAACTATGAAGTTAAATCAAGAGATTGCTCGTGATCAAATAAAAATGGCACAATCAGGTTTTATGCCTACGGCAAGTCTTGATGCCTCCACTAACTTAAATAAATCTGATAGCTATGGTAACACCAATTATCAACGTCATACCGCTGGCAAAAAATATTCAGGGGATAATAGAGTTGGTGTGAGTGTAAGTTTACCGCTTTTCTCTGGTGGGGCGACCGTATCACAAGTGCAACAAGCACAACATAATTTTGTCAGTTTTAGTGAAAAACTTGAAAGTACTAATCGTAGTGTGATTAACCAAGTTCGCTCATCTTATAACAATATTTCATCATCAATTAGTGCGATTAAAGCTTATCAACAAGCGGTGGTTTCTGCACAAAGTTCATTAGAAGCCACATCTTCTGGTTATCAAGTAGGTACGCGTACTATTGTTGATGTACTTAATGCCACCACACAACTTTATAGCTCAAAACGCAATCTATCCGATGCTAAATACAACTATTTAACTAGCTTATTACAGTTGAAATATGCTGTTGGTACTTTAACTGCAAGTGATTTAGTTTACTTAAACAACATGTTAGGTAAAGAAGTTAGTACCATTGCAACGATAAAATAATCGACTATATAGTTTGATTAAACATAAAGAAGCGATCATCAGATCGCTTTTTCTATTTTGGGTGATTAATTTATCTAATTTAACTCTATTACCAAGTGTATTGCAAAATATATCAAGACATAGCATTAACCATAAACTCAATAAACATCTTAAGTTTAGGAAGTTGCTGTTTATCAGATTTATAAAGTAGATGAACTTCTCTTGCTGGTGGTAAAAAATCTTGTAATATTGGAAATAATTTATTCTGACGAATAAGCTCACTTAGCATTGATTGGGGTAACATAGTTATACCCAAACCTTCGACAGCGGCATTTGCTAAAGCTAAAGTATCATTACTTTTTAAGGTTCCTGATACAGGGATTTTGATTACCTTTCCATTAATACTAAAAGGCCAAAGATAATCTTTTTTAGTAGCATTGACATATTGATAAATTAAACACTGATGTTTTTTTATGTCATTAGGCGTTACCGGTATACCATTTTTAGCAAGATAAGTTGGTGAAGCTGCAAAAATAAGTTTGTAAGAATTGAGTTTACGAGCAATATAACTTGAATTAGATAATTCGCCAATTCTAAAAACAATATCAAAATCATCTTTGACTAAATCGACATAGCGATCACTTAATTGAAGATCTACATTGACTTTTGGATAGCATCTCATAAAACGACTAAGCACAGAAATTAAATTAAAATGTCCATAACTCACTGGCGCACTAATTCGAAGCCGACCTTTAGGTTCCTCAATAAATTGTTGCGCTAATGTTTTTGAGCTTTTCACTTCATCAAGGATGAATAAACACTTTTCATAATATTGTTTACCAAACTCAGTTAACTTTTGCGACCGTGTTGTACGATTAAGTAATTTTAAGCCTAAATAATCTTCTAAAAATACCACATATTTGGCGATCATTTGTGGTGATGTATTTAGTGAAATGGCTGAAGCTGCAAATGAACCTGTTTTTACGGTCAATACAAAAGCTTCCATACTTCTTAAAAGATCCACATTACCAACCTCCAGTTGTTAATAAAACAATTTTGATATCATTTATTCTCTTTTATTTTAAGAGAATAATATAACAAATTCATTTATGACTTAGGAATTAATATGTTAAAAAAAATTGGAATTATCGGAGCTGGATTTGTTGGTCAAGCTTGGGCTAAATTATTTATTCAAACTGGATATCAAGTCATGTTGTGTAACTCACGAGATAAAAACACATTATTTAGTGTAGCAAGCAGCTTGGGGTGTGAAATTGGTAGTCAAGAAGAAACAATTGATTTCAGTGATATTATTCTAGTTGCAATTCCTTTTATCAATTATCAACAATTGCCAACAGATCTTCTCAGTAATAAGATCGTTCTTGATACAATGAATTACTACCCAGATCGTGATGGACACATGGAACAATTAGATTCCTATCAAACAACCACAAGTGAATTAGTCGCCCAGCATCTTTGTAAATCAAAAATAGTTAAAGTATTTAATGCCATTCTTGCTAGAGATATATTGAAAGATGCAAAACCAAATGATAAAACAAATCGAAGAGCACTTCCTATCGCAGGTAATGATGATTTAGCAAAACAAACTGTATATGAATTAATTAATCAAGTCGGATTTGACTATATCGATGTAGGAGAGTTATCTGAAAGTTGGCGTTTTGAACGTGCTAAACCAGCTTATTGTGTACCACTCAATCTTAAGCAATTACAGCAGGCATTATCTAAAGCAGATAGAAAACTTGAATTACCGCATAACTCATGGAAATCGTAAGTTAAAATTTAAAACCCTATCATCTTAATATCTTTACAATTACAGATGATTTTTAAGAAGTTAATTTAATAATTAAGCAAAATTAAGTAATAATTTTAAAAATGGATATGAAAAAAATGGACAAAACAGATTTAAGATATACAGTCATTACTGGTGCTAGCTCGGGAATAGGTTATGCAACGGCAATCGCATTTGCCAAAAGAAACAAAAATCTGATAGTAATTGCTCGAAGAAAAGAAAATTTAGAATCATTAAAACAACAAATAGCAGAAATAAATCCCAAAGTTGAAGTTATTATAAAAGTTTGTGATTTAACCAACACACAGTCTAATTATCATTTATTCAATGAATTAGAGAATTATTTTATCGAAACTTGGATTAATAATGCTGGTTTTGGTCATTATGGCAGTGTAAATGATCAAGATTTAACAAAAATCGAATCCATGCTGCATTTAAATATTGAAGCATTAACCATTCTATCAACACTTTATGTACGTAAATATAAAGATCAAGCAAATACTCAGTTGATTAATATATCATCTCGCGGCGGCTATACCATTGTGCCAAATGCTGTTACCTATTGCGCAACAAAATTTTATGTTAATGCATTCACTGAAGGGCTTGCTCAAGAACTAATACAAGCTAAAGCCCAATTAAGAGCAAAAGTACTTGCTCCGGCGGCAACACAAACAGAATTTGGCAAAAAAGCCAATAATGTTGATGAATATGATTATGATAAAAGTTTTGCTAAATATCATTCTGCCGATCAAATGGCTGAATTTTTATTAGCCCTTTATGATAGCAACAAAATCATTGGCGAGATCAGTACGAAGGATTTTTCATTCAGTTTAAAAGATAGTATCTTTCCTTATTCTGGTAATCCAGCAGAAAATCAGAAATAAACAATCGAATATAAGCGATTAAAGTGATTTTTGGGGTTTCAAAAACCCCGTTCCTCAAAATTTTTTGGTTGTTTGAGTTTCGGACGTTGTTGTTTTGTGGTTGTTTCTATACGGTGATTACGTCCGAGTTAAGAGGGTTGGCGCCAACCCTCTTTACAATCTCCCGCGGCGACCACGCAAGTGGTCACGATGTGACTGCCTTCCGCCTTCGTTCGCTCTTAACGCTCCTTGCCAAACATCCCTGTTTGCCATGCTAACCTCTCTCAGTTGTCAGCACATTGCGGATGTCGCACCACAAAATCGTTTTTATCGTCCTAACGTTATTTTTCTTATCCTTAGCTTCAATACCTAAGAACTAAGAAATAATAGCTAAGGATAGACACAGACTTCGAGGGGGGGGGTCGAAGCACCCCACACTGGACCATCCGCTTCAACCGAAAAATATTTATCGACACTAGTTGTTGGGTTATTATTCCGATCAGCCGTCCGATAGCCGCCGCCGGCGATGAAGAAATTAGAATCCCTGCCCAACCATCCCCATTCCGAGAACAATCCTCCACCAATGTGACGGCGGAAATAATTATCAGGTGACGAAGGCGTTGCCCCTACTGCACCTTGGCACCAAGAACCACTATTCCTTCCGCGACAAGACGCATTAGTTAATTCTAGAACCTTAGGTATACGATATCCTATATTAGTACACCAACGTGTTGCACCAGACCAAGCTTCATAATCACCACGATTAACAAACCACTGCTTTAACTTAAATCCATATTTGACCACCGCATTACCACTGCTATCACGACCAACTAACTCAAATACCTGCGGTAAAGAGGGTTTGGCGATTTCACCTGGATTACGTAAAAACCATTGCGAGCGTGTAGAAAAAGGACCCGTTAGGGTGACTCGAACGCTAGTACTTGTTGAATCGGTCATCGTTGCCGTAATACCACCATGCGAAACCGGAGCCCAAGATAAGGCCTGATTATTACCACCAATATCTAAATCAAAATACACATTATTAGCACCAGTAGTCGGGAAGTTTAAATCATAAGACGACGGCGTAACTGACTGTGTTAGAAAACCCTTATCAGGGTTCCAAACGGCAGCAGAAAGACCTTCCTGTTTAGAGCCGTAGATTTCTACTAAGCTAGGTCTTGCATAACAAATCACTGGCGCTGCCTTAGGATTAATATAATAAGTGGCATTACCTGCCGTAAAACGACTTTCATTAGGTACACCATAACGTGTTGTTAATCTACCGCCATCATTAGATAAGGTTAATTTATATGGCGCTTTACAAATAGTCAGTACTTCATTACGGGCAACAGCTCGATTATTTTTATCGACAATAGATAAATTTAAACTACCGGTAGCGGTGATACCATCAATCCCCTGACCATCACCATCATCATCTCCCCAATAATTATAAGGTGTGCCAATAAGTGAACTTAATGCAATAGAATCAGTATTCGTTGGTACTAACATACCAATATCATTAAAACTCTGACCAATAACAGGTAAAATGATAGGATTGTCACTTGAATTAGTGGTTGTGGGGGTGAATGTTCTACCATCAGAAAGGGATATCCCGAGTAGCGCTGCGGTATTTGTTACCCGGGTACGACCACCATCAAAGGTTAAATAAGGTGCTGAACCATAAATGATATTGGTCGTTTTAGTGGTTAATGCATAGTTAGAAAAAGAGATAGACTGTAAAACAACCACGGTTAATATGAAAACCATCGGCCGAGATAAAAAGGTTAAACCAAGAAATTTTGAAAAATTTTGCCGGAATTTCGGAAATTTTGGAAATTGTCGAAATAATAAACTACTGTGAAATAATAAACTACTGTGAAATAATAAACGGTGTGAGCTTAATTTTAGAGAGGTGAAATTATAGGTTGGGCAGGTTGCGTGTTGCGTGTTGCGTGTTGAAAATTATAATCCATATCAGATATCCTTGTCAATCCAATTTTATGATTTATTTAAAATTTTAAGCCTAACGGCACAAAATTTATCCATTCGTATAAATATGCTATAAAAGTATAGTGATTGCAAAAAACCATGCAACTTTTTTTGATGGTTTAATTGTTAACTTTTGTAAAGATTAATGTAATATTATGTCTTAATTACTCCTTTAAAACCAATTTCGGAGAAACTTTAGGGGGATTTTTAGGCTTTAAAAACCCCGTTCCTCAACTTTTTTTGGTTACTAGTTGATTTTATAACTAGCGTTAGCGATTTATTGGATGGATTTTGGTTTTAAAAACCCCTTTCCGCAAATTTTTTTGGTTACTAGCTGATGTTATAACTAACGTTAACGATTTATTGGATGGATTTTGGCTTTAAAAACCCCTTTCCTCGAATTTTTTGGTTGTTTGAGTTTCGGACGTTTGTTGTTTTGCGGTTGTTTCTATACGGTGATTACGTCCGAGTTAAGAGGGTTGGCGCGAACCCTCTTTACAATCTCCCGCGGCGACCACGCAAGTGGTCACGATGTGACTGCCTTTCGCCTTCGTTCGGTCTTAACGCACCGGCTGTGATTTGTTCCTGACAAAGCACCGCCTTGGCAAACATCCCTGTTTGCCATGCTAACCTCACTCAGTTGTCAGCACATTGCGAATGTCGCTAAATGAGAAGCATCAAACTGATTGATAAAAATAAACTTTTATTATTGGAACTAGCTGATGTTATAACTGACGTTAGCGATTTATTGGATGGATTTTGGCTTTAAAAACCTCGTTCCTCAAAATTTTTAGTTCTTTATTTTTTTGTTCTTTGAATTTCGGACGTTTTGTTGTTTTGTGGTTGTTTCTATACGGCGATTACGTCCGAGTTAAGAGGGTTGCCGCGAACCCTCTTTACAATCTCCCGCGGCGACCACGCAACTGGTCACTACGTGACTGCCTTCCGCCTTCGTTCGGTCTTAACGCACCGGCTGTGATTTGTTCCTGACAAAGCACCGCCTTGGCAAACATCCCTGTTTGCCATGCTAACCTCTCTCAGTTGTCAGCACGTTGCGAATGTCGCTAAATTAAATACACCAAACTTATTTGGCAAAATACACTTTAATTATTGGAACTAGCTGATGTTATAACTAACGTTAGCGATTTATTGGATGGATTTTGGCTTTAAAAACCCCGTTCCTCAAAATTTTTAGTTCTTTATTTTTTGGTTGTTTGAGTTTCGGACGTTTGTTGTTTTGCGGTTGTTTTTATACGGTGAATACGTCCGAGTTAAGAGGGTTGCCGCCAACCCTCTTTACAATCTCCCGCGGCGACCACGCAAGTGGTCACGATGTGACTGCCTTCCGCCTTCGTTCGGTCTTAACGCTCCTTGCCAAACATCCCTGTTTGCCATGCTAACCTCACTCAGTTGTCAGCACATTGCCAATGTCGCACCACAAAATCGATTTTTATCGCCCTAATGTTATTTTTCTTATCCTTGGCTTCAATACCTAAGAAATAAGAAATAATAGCTAAGGATAGACACAGACTCCGCCATAGGCTCCTGAGGTGTGAGGATATATATATATTTGACCCAAATTCCCATTACGACCACCAGTATCGAAAACCGAAAGAATATTAGTTGAATTCGGGTTATTAGTACCCGCCACCGTATCTTGCGTACAATAAGGAGCATTATGAAGGAATTTGCTAGAGTCGTCAGAGGTGGCAAAGTTATTGTTCATAGTCCCCCATTCCGAGAACAATCCTCCACCAATGTGACGACGAACCATATTATCAGGTGACGAAGGCGTTGCCGTTAATGCATTTATTTCATTTGCATAATCTTCACAAATCCCTGTATTATCTCTCAGACAGGACGCATTAGTTAAATCCCTGACCTTTGGAAGACGGTATCCAATCTTATTACACCAAGATTCCATACTAGGATAGTAATAATAGCTCATATATCCACGACTAACAAACCACTGCTTTAACACAAATCCATATTTAACCACCGCATTACCCCTACTATCACGACCGACTAACTCAAATGTCTGCGGTAAAGATGGTCTACCGATTCTACCTGGATTATCTGAGTACGATGTAGCAACAGGACCCGTTAGGGTGACTCGAACGCTGGTACTTGTTGAATTGGTCATCGTCGCCGTAATACCACCATGAGAAACCGGCGCCCAAGATAAGGCCTGATTAGTGCCGGCAATAAATAAACTAAAACCAATTTTATGAACACCAGTAGTTGGGAAGTTTGAACCATAATACGACGGTGTAACTGACTGTGGTAGAAAACCCTTCCAAGTTTTCCAAACGGCCTCAGACAAACCGATATACCCACCTAAGGCAGGTCTTGCATAACAAATCACTGGCGCTGCCTTAGGTTTAATATAATAAGTGGCAGTCCTTGGCTCAAAACGACTTTCATTAGGTACCCCATAACGTGTTGTTAATCTACCTCCATCATTAGATAAGGTTAATCTATATGGCGCTCTATCGTCACAAAAAGTCAGCACGTGATTACGGGCAACAGGATTATTGAATTTATCAACAATAGATAAATTTAAACTACCGGTAGCGGTGACACCATTAACTCCCTGACCATCGCCATCATCATCCCCCCAATAATTATAAGGTGTTCCAATAAGTGAACTTAATGCAATAGAATTAGTATCCCATGGTACTAACATACCAATATCATTAAAACTCTGACCAACAACAGGTAACTCGATAGGATTGTAATAACTCGAATTATTGGTTGTCGGAGTAAATGTTCTACCATCAGAAAGGGATATCCTGAGTAGCGCTTCGGTATTTGTTACCCGGGTACGACCACCATCAAAGGTTAAATAAGGTGCTGAGCCATAAATAATATTGGTCGTTGTAGTGGTTAATGCATAATTAGCAAAAGAGATAGACTGTAAAGCAACTACGGTTAAAACCAAAACCATCGGCCGAGATAAAAAGGCTAAACTAAGAAATTTTGAAAAATTTTGCCGGAATTTCGGAAATTTTGGAAATTGTCGAAATAATAAACTGCGGTGAAATAATAAACGGTATGAGCTTAACTTTAGAAAGGTGAAATTATAGGTTGGGCAGGTTGTGTGTTGTGTGTTGTGTGTTGAAAATTATAATCCATATCAGATATCCTTGTCAATCCAATTTTATGATTTATTTAAAATTTTAAGCCTAATGGCATAAAATTTATCCATTCGTATAAATATGCTATAAAAGTATAGTGATTGCAAAAAACCATGCAACTTTTTTTGATGGTTTAATTGTTAACTTTTGTAAAGATCAATGTAATATTACCGCTTAATTACTCGCTTAAAACCGATTTTGGGGAAACTTTAGGGGATTTTTGGGCTTCAAAAACCCCGTTCCTCAAAATTTTTAGTTCTTTATTTTTTAGTTGTTTGAATTTCGGACGTTTTGTTGTTTGGTGACTAGTTCTATACGGTGAATACGTCCGAGTTAAGAGGGTTGGCGCCAACCCTCTTTACAATCTCCCGCGGCGACTACGCAAGTGGTCACGATGTGACTGCCTTCCGCCTTCGTTCGCTTTTAACGCTCCTTGCCAAACATCCCTGTTTGCCATGCTAACCTCACTCAGTTGTCAGCACATTGCCAATGTCGCGCCACAAAATCGCTTTTTATCGCCGACTTCGTCAGCGTCAACACCATTGCCTTGGCAGGGCAATGTTTGTTTAATGTCCTAACATTATTTTTCTTATCCTCAGCTTCAATTCCTAAGAACTAAGAAATAATAGCTAAGGATAGACACAGACTCCGCCGGGATTTGACAAAAATTCGGAATCGGAATGCACGTCACCATGCGCGTCAACGTTAACATAAAAAGGCTCTTGACGACTACCCACCCTATCTTGCGTCCAAACTCTGGGGTGGAAGTTGACATAATAACGGTACACATTCCCCCATTCCGAGAGAAATCCTGCACCAATGTGATGCCGGAAATAATTACCATCTGACGAAGGCGTTGCACCTACTGCACCTTGACAGTCAGGACCTGAACCGTATCCCTGACAAGTCGCATTTGTTAAATCCCTGACCTTTGGAACACGGTATCCTCCAATCTTATTACACCAAGATTCTAGATTAGAATAGGTACTTCTATAATAACCACGATTAACAAACCACTGCTTTAACTTAAATCCATATTTGACCACCGCATTACCACTGCTATCACGACCGACTAACTCAAATGTCTGCGGTAAAGATGGTCTATCGATTCTATCTGGATTATCTGATTTCTGTTGATTAAGGTCTGTAACAGCAGGACCCGTTAGGGTGAATCGAACGTAGTGGTGTCCATTAAGGCCGATACTTTCATTGGTCATAGTAGCAGTAATACCACCATGAGAAACCGGCGCCCAAGATAAAGCCTGATTAGTGCCGGCAATATCTAACCTAAAATGCAACCTATGAGCACCAGTAGTCGGGAAGTTTAAACCATAAGACGATGGTGTAACTGACTGTGGTAGATAACCCTTACCATATACCCAAATGGCATCAGAAAGACCTTCCACATGAACATAAAAAGGCAATACAAAACAAATCACTGGCGATGGCTTAGGTTTAATATAATAAGTGGCATTATCTGCACTAAAACGACTTTCATTAGGTACTCCATAACGTGTTTTTAATGTACCGTTAGTATTAGATAAGGTTAATCTATAAGGTGCTCTATCGTTATTACAACTAGTCAGCACTTCATTACGGGCAACAGGATTATTGTCTTTATCAACAATAGATAATTTTAAACTACCGGTAGCGGTGATACCATTAACTCCTTGACCATCACCATCATCATCACCCCAATAATTATACGGTGCGCCAATAAGTGAACTTAATGCAATAGAATCAGTATTCCTTGGTACCAACATACCAATATCATTAAAACTCTGACCAGCAACCGGTAACTCAATAGGATTGTCTAAACTTGAATTATTGGTTGTCGGAGTAAATGTTCTTCCATCAGAAAGCGATATCCCGAGTAGCGCTTCAGTATTTGTGACCCGAGTTCGACCACCATCAAAGGTTAAATAAGGTGCTGAGCCATAAATAATATTGGTCGTTTTAGTGGTTAATGCATAATTAGAAAAAGAGATAGACAGTAAAACAACCACGGTTAATGCGAAAACTATCTGCCGAGATAAAAAGGCTAAACCAAGAAATTTTGAAAAATTTTGCTGAAATTTTGGGAATTTTGGAAATTGCTGAAATAATAAACTGCGGTGAAATAATAAACGGTGTGAGCTTAACTTTAGAGAGGTGAAATTATAGGTTGGGCAGGTTGCGTGTTGCGTGTTGCGTGTTGAAAATTATAATCCATATCAGATATCCTTGTCAATCCAATTTTATGATTTATTTAAAATTTTAAGCCTAATGGCATAAAATTTATCCATTCGTATAAATATGCTATAGAAGTATAGTGATTGCAAAAAACCATGCAACTTATTTAGGCTGTTAAATTGTTAATTTTTGTAAAGTTTAACGTAATATTATGTTTTAATTACGCCCTTAAAACCAATTTCGGAGAAACTTTAGGGGGATTTTTGGGCTTTAAAAACCCCGTTCCTCAACTTTTTTTGGTTACTAGCTGATGTTATAACTAGCGTTAGCGATTTATTGGATGGATTTTGCGTTTTAAAAACCCCGTTCCTCAATTTTTTTTATTCTTTTAGTTTCGGACGTTTTGTTGTTTGGTGGTTGTTTCTATACGGTGATTACGTCCGAGTTAAGAGGGTTGCCGCGAACCCTCTTTACAATCTCCCGCGGCGACTACGCAAGTGGTCACGATGTGACTGCCTTCCGCCTTCGTTCGGTCTTAACGCTCCTTGCCAAACATCCCTGTTTGCCATGCTAACCTCTCTCAGTTGTCAGCACATTGCCAATGTCGCTAAATTAAATACACCAAACTTATTTGCCAAAATAAACTTTTATTATTGGGTTTAGCAAACGATCAATTGAGCAACAGAACTAACTTCTATTTGTAATATTATTTTACTTAAGCATCTTAACAAGCCTAATAGCTTGTTAAGATGCAGATTAAAGAATTGATTACATATCTTTACGAGATTCGCATCCCCGGTTTAGCACCACTATCTGGTGATAATAGATAAACACCTTCATTGTCATCTTTACCACTAGCACAAAGAACCATCCCCTCTGAAACACCAAAACGCATCTTACGAGGTGCCAAGTTAGCAATCATAATAGTTAAACGACCAATTAATACTTCTGGTTCAGGATAGTATTGTTTGATACCTGAAAAAACATTACGGGTTTCATCACCAATATCTAACGTTAATTGCAATAATTTATCTGAACCTTCAACAAAACTGGCGTTTTTGATTAAGGCAACGCGCATATCTACTTTAGCAAAATCGTCAAAATTTATAGTTTCCGCAATTGGTTCGGCTACCTTTTCTTTTGCTGGTGTAGTTGCTGCAGCTTGCTGTTTAGTTTCTTCAATCATGGTTGTTATTTTATCCATATCAATTCGGTTGAATAACGCTTTAAAACTGTTAATTTTATGACCGGTTAAGGCTTTATCAATTGTATGCCATTGTAATTGACTATTTAAAAATGCTTCACTACGTTCAGCTAATGAAGGTACGATAGGTTTTAAATAGGTCATTAAAATACGGAATAAATGGATCCCCATTGAACAAATATCTTGTAATTGCTGATCTTGCCCTTCTTGTTTAGCAACCACCCATGGCGCTTTTTCATCAATGTAGCGGTTAGCTTCGTCAGCTAAAGCCATAATTTCACGTACCGCTTTACCTGACTCTCGTTTTTCAAAAGCATCAGCAATAACTTGCGATTTTTCGACAAATAAGGCGTAAAGTTCTGGTGCAGCAATATTATCAGATAATTTGCCGTCGAATCTTTTACTAATAAATCCAGCCGAACGTGATGCGATGTTAACCACTTTATTTACCAAATCGCTATTAACTCGTTGAACAAAATCTTCAAGATTAAGATCAATATCATCAATATGTGGCGACAATTTAGCGGCATAATAGTAACGTAAACAATCTGGATCCAGATGTTTTAGATAGGTACTTGCTTGAATAAAAGTACCACGTGATTTTGACATTTTAGCGCCATCAACGGTTACATAACCGTGTACAAAAATATTTGATGGTTTGCGATGTTCACTACCATCTAGCATTGCTGGCCAAAATAAACTATGGAAATAAACAATATCTTTACCAATAAAATGATAAAGCTCGGTGGTTGAATCTTTATTCCAGAACTCATCAAAAATCGCTTTATTATTTTTATTACAATAGTTAAGGAAAGATCCCATATAGCCAATTGGCGCATCTAACCAAACATAAAAATATTTACCCGGTGCATCAGGAATTTCAAAACCAAAATATGGTGCATCACGACTGATATCCCAAGGTTGTAGACCTGCTTCAAACCATTCTTGCATCTTATTAGCAACTTGTTCTTGTAATGTACCTGAACGTATCCACGTTTGTAACATTGTGGCAAACTCAGGTAAATCAAAGAAGAAATGCTCAGATTGTTTCAAAATTGGCGTCGCACCAGAAACAACCGATTTAGGATCAATTAAATCAGTAGGATTATAAGTCGCACTACATACTTCACAATTGTCGCCATATTGGTCTGGAGCTTTACAACGAGGACAAGTACCTTTTACAAAACGATCTGGTAAAAACATCTGTTTTTCAGGGTCAAACAGTTGTGAAATAACCTTAGTTTTAATATAACCATTCGCTTTTAAACGTTTATATATTTGTTCTGATATTTCACGATTTTCAGGGCTATGGGTTGAATGATAATTATCAAAACTAATGTTAAATCCGGCAAAATCACGTTGGTGTTCGACTTTTACTTCAGCGATCATCTGCTCAGGAGTGATGCCTAATTGCTGAGCTTTCAACATAATCGGCGTTCCATGCGCATCATCGGCACAAATAAAATAGATTTCATTGCCACGCATGCGCTGGTAGCGAACCCATACATCAGCTTGAATATGTTCAAGCATATGACCTAAGTGAATTGAACCGTTTGCGTATGGAAGCGCACAAGTCACCAATATTTTGCGTTGAGTTGTCATGTTAAATTATTACCTTTAATTTCATAATGGCAGAAATAGTACAACAATCGTGTGATTATCGCTAGATTTATGCCATAATTTGCCTAAATTTCTTTATAAAACCAATCAATTTTGGACTGGTTATATTTTTATTGGAATGTAAAAAACGATAATTTTGTAATTTATTGTCCATTAAAGTTATTGATAATATCTATAACAAATTGAAGTAAAATAACTGAATATATACCAACGAGCTAGATACAAGGTCTATTAACATGGAAGCAAAAAAAATTCTTGAGAATTTTCGTCACCCTACTCTACAGAAAAATCTGATTGAACTTGGGGCTATTTCCCAATGTGAACGGGTTAATCAAGAACTAATGATTAGCTTGACCATGCCTTTTGCTTGGCAAACTGGTTTTGAAGATCTGAAAACAACAGTTACGCCATTATTACTTAAATTAGATGGTGTTGAAAATGTGAATTGGAATATTAACTATAATATTGCCACATTAAAGCGAGCCAATAGTCATCATGCTATTAATAATATCAAAAATATTATTGCGATAAGTTCCGGTAAAGGGGGAGTTGGTAAATCCTCAACTGCAGTTAATTTAGCTTTAGCGTTACAAAAACAAGGGGCTAAAGTGGGTATTTTAGATGCTGATATTTATGGCCCGTCAATCCCAACCATGCTTGGCACTGAAAAAGAACAACCATTAACGCCTGACAATAAACATATGTCAGCAATTATGGCTTATGGCCTTGCTAGTAATTCAATTGGCTATTTAGTTGCTGCCGATGGTGCGATGGTTTGGCGCGGACCAATGGCAAGTAAAGCGCTTTTGCAAATTTTACAAGATACACTGTGGCCTGAACTTGATTATTTGGTTATTGATATGCCACCAGGCACTGGTGATATCCAATTAACATTGGCGCAAAACATTCCTGTTACAGCAGCGGTTATTGTTACCACACCACAAGATATTGCATTAATTGATGCGCAAAAAGGCATCACGATGTTTAATAAAGTGAATATTCCAACTCTTGGTATTATTGAAAATATGAGTTATCACATCTGTGAAAATTGTGGTCACCATGAAGCGATTTTTGGTGAGGATGGTGCTAAGCGTCTAGCTGAAAAATACCAAACAAAATTACTTGGTCAAATGCCGCTGCACCGTTTATTACGCCAAGATCTTGATTCTGGACAACCAACAGTAGTCAGTCATCCTGATAGTGAATTTACGCAATTATATTGTAATATTGCCGCACAAGTTGCTAGTCAACTGTATTGGCAAGGAGAAACAATTTTGCCGGATATATCATTTAAGGCGCTATAACGGAAATTAATATTGGTTGTTAAAGGATAACAACCAATATAAGAAAATGATTTAGTTACCACAAACACCCTATAGCTATTGAAATTGATTCAGTTCAGCTTTTGCTTTAGCTAATTGTTCAATAAATGCAGAATTAGTATGTAACTGTGCAACTACTGCCGCCGCCATGACTCTTGCCGCATCAATGTCACTTTGCCAATGATAACCACAAATAACTCGGCTTTCACCAACTTCGTAACCTCGTTTTAAAATTTCATTTTGCCGTGCAGGATTAATTTCAGCTAAGACCAATGCTATAGCAAATCCCATTGTAGTATGTCCGGAAGGATATGAACCATTGGTCGATAACGTTTTTTCGTCTTCAGGGCGACAAGTGGCTTCATTAAAGAATGAGAATGGTCTAATGCGGTTGTAATATTGTTTAGCCGATCGAGTTGCTAGATCGCCAGCATCTTCTTTCATTGTGGTAATAAGTTTATAAATCTCAGGCGAGGTATCAATTGAAATATCATATCCAAAAGCGGCTGAAAACTGTTTAGTAACATTATCTTTACTCGAATCAGCATCAAGATAAGCTTGTTTACCTCGCTCAGTATTTCGCATGGATTTTCCCCAATCATACATGGCTTTATCTCTTAAAAAATCAACGCTATTAAAGGCTGGTGGTGGCGGTAATAAATGTAAACTATCTGGCGCTTGTTCTTGGGTAAGATAAAAATCATTCGGATTTGTGGTTACATCTTTAACCTCAATGGCATGGATACTAAAACAAAATAAAATAGATACTACTAATGAATATAAAAACTTTTTACGCATAAATATCTCCTAAGTACTATTTTAATTAGTGATGACAACGCAACTTAATAGAACCAATAAAGAAACGGCAAGTTTTATATAATGGGATTAGCAATAATTATTATAAATACAGTACAGTTTGATAATAAAACAGTAAACACTAGTTAGCAAAATTTTTTTATGAAGAACAGCACATTACTATTGATTGCTGAAGATTTTTGATAACCGCATAATTTATGGCGATGAATAAACAAGTTGTATAATATTTTGACTATGAATATTGCTATTAAGCGATAATTTTATCCTTGAACATAAAAAACACTGCTCCGAGCAAGCATAAACTAGCCCAAATATAATCGGTTTTAAATGATTCTTTTAATACTTTTATATGTTTTAATGTCGCAAAATAGCTCACTGATTAAACAAAAAAATAACTAATTTAATCTGATGATTTATTTGCCATCATTGTTTAATAGTCAATAATATTCAGCTATAATCAGCTTATTGAATCTCAATCCCTTCTATAACATTAATCATGAATAATGCTAATAAACGGTCTCGAATCTGGTCGTCGATTCTCTGCCTTGCCCTTGCTGCGTTTATATTCAATACCACAGAGTTTGTACCAGTTGGATTACTGCCGAATATTGCTGAAAGTTTTTCGATGGATGTTGCGCATGCCGGGCTATTATTAACTATTTATGCTTGGGCGGTATCGTTATTATCTTTACCTTTAACGGTATTAACCGCAAAAATGGAACGCCGTAAACTACTTATATTTCTATTTTGTTTATTTATTGCTAGTCACATCTTGGCTGGCTTTGCTTGGAGTTTTTATAGTTTAATGGTTGCTAGAATCGGTATTGCTTGCGCCCATGCGGTATTTTGGGCCATTACCACGCCTTTAGCGGTTCGATTAGCACCCAATGGTAAAAAAGCTAAAGCGATGGGCTTTATTGTGGTTGGCACCTCAATGGCAACAGTATTAGGGATTCCTATTGGAACAATGATCGGCCAATTGGTTGGCTGGCGAGTCACATTTTTATGTATCGGGTTTATCGCATTTTGTGTAATGGCTTCATTACTTTGTTTATTACCAGCTGTGCCTAGTATGAACACAATTTCACTAAAAGCCATTCCTAAAGTACTTCAACGACCTGTATTACTAAATATTTATTTGTTAACTGCTATTATTATTACCGGCCATTTTACCGCTTATACTTATATAACGCCATTTATGCTTAATGTTGGTGGCTTTAGTGAACAAATTGTCGTGAGCTTATTATTAGCTGTCGGTTTTTCAGGCATGATTGGTAGTTTAATTTTTGCCAAATATTCCGAACCACATCCAACCGCCATCTTAGTTATGCCGGTGATATTATTAATTATTTGTTTATTATCGCTTTATGTTTGTTCTTTTAGTCTCATAACCGCAATACTACAAGGTATGGTTTGGGGGCTTGCGATTACCATTATTGGTATGGTGATGCAGAGTAAAGTTATTGATGCTGCACCTGATGCAGCTGATATTGCGACCTCGGTTTATTCGGGTATTTATAATATCGGTATCGGTGGTGGCGCCTTTGTCGGCAGCCAAGTATTGGTTTACTTATCCACTCATTATATTGGTTTTGTTGGTGCTATTTTTGTGATTATAGCGCTAATACTCTTTTACTTTTTATCCAAAAAAACTTGGTAGTCATGCATAAGCGCTCACATTGAGCGCTTATTGAGTTAATGCTTCTAACTGTTCCCAACGTTCAAAGACTACTTCAAGTTCGGCTTCTTTATCAGCTAAAGATTGCAATATTGGGCTGGTGACTTCATGAGGTTGATTGAAAAAGTCACTATGGCCAATTTGTGCTTGAAGATCGGCAATAGCTGTTTCTAATTCCTCGATTTTATTAGGTAACTGGGCGAGTTCTCGTTGCTCGTTATAGCTTAATTTAACCTTCTTTTTAGCCGCTTGCTCTGGCGTTTGGTTTGAGCTATTGGTTTTGTTGCTGTCACTTTTAGCTGATTCATTACTCTTACTATTGGTAGCTTGAGCACTCACTGGTTTAGCTTGCTGTTGTTGCTGTAAAGCATCAGTATAACCACCAGCATAAATACCAATTCGGCCTTGTTCTTCAAAAAACCAACATTGGGTAACTACGTTATCGACAAATTGCCGATCATGGCTAACTAATAAAACCGTTCCTTGATAATCGTTAACAAGTTCTTCTAATAGTTCCAACGTTTCAATATCAAGGTCATTAGTTGGTTCATCAAGCACCAATAGATTACTTGGTTTTAAAAATAATTTTGCCAATAATAAGCGATTTCGTTCACCACCCGAGAGTGCTCTGACCGGTGTTCGAGCGCGTTTTGGTGGAAAGAGGAAATCTTGCAAATAACCAAGTACATGTCTTGAGCGACCATTTACCATCACCTCTTGCTTACCTTCTGCCAGGTTATCCATAACGGTTTTTTCAGGATCAAGCTCTAATCGATACTGATCAAAATAAGCCACTTCAAGTTTGGTTCCGCAATGAACACTTCCCGAGGTCGGTGCTAAACTACCCAGCATCAGTTTTAATAATGTGGTTTTTCCAATACCATTGGGGCCAATTAGAGCAATTTTATCACCACGTAACACTTGTACCGTGAAGTCCTTAACCAACACTTTATCATCGATTTGATAACTGACATTATCTAGCTCAAAGACAATTTTACCTGAACGCAGTGCTTCTTCGATCTGCATTTTTGCATTGCCCATAACTTGACGACGCTGTGAATATTCTTGCCGCATCGCTTTTAATGCTCTCACTCTACCCTCATTACGAGTTCGACGAGCTTTAATACCTTGACGGATCCACACTTCTTCTTGGGCGAGCTTTTTATCAAATTCGGCATTTTGTAACTCTTCAACACGCAGCGCTTCTTCTTTACCTAGCAAATAACTGTCATAATCACCGCCCCAAGAAGCAACCTTACCGCGATCTAAATCAATAATCCGCGTCGCCATTTGCCGAATAAAAGATCGGTCATGCGATATAAAAACAATACTGCCATTAAAGCTTTTTAGAAACTCTTCCAACCATTTTATGGTATCGATATCTAAATGGTTAGTTGGTTCATCAAGCAATAGTACTGATGGCTGGCAAACCAGTGCTTTGGCTAATGCTGCTTTACGCAGCCAACCACCCGATAATGATGAGAGCAACGCATCGCCATCTAATGACAGTGAAGAAATAACATTACGAATTCGATTATCCAACTGCCAACCATTTTGGTGATCAAGCTGTTCTTGCATTTTAGCTAATTTCGATAAATTACTTTCACTGGGATCCGCTTCAACCAGATGTGACAATGCATAATAATCTTTTAATAATTGCGCTTGTTCTTTTAAACCTTCCGCAACAAAATCAAAAACATTACCTTGAATATCGCGAGGTGGATCTTGCTGCAATCGAGAGACAATAACGTTGTTTTCATAAACAATTTGTCCTTCATCAAGTGGTATTTCTTTATTCAGCACTTTTAGCAGAGTTGATTTACCGGCGCCGTTACGACCAACAAGACAGACTCGCTCGTTAGTTTCTATCGACATATCAATATGATCAAGAAGTGGCGCATCACTAAATGATAAATAGGCATTGGTAAGATTAATTAATGACATATTTGTGGTTTTTATTTGGATATTAAATAATAAGGCGGTATTCTATCATAAAGTTGCGCTTGGCAACCAAAATCAATTATCAAAGATACAATTAACGGCTCTTAAAACGTGAGCATTCCAATTCTCTTCTAAAAAAATGAATACTGTTATACTTATTAATAATTGAATATATTAATAATATTTCGGTATGGAGGTGATTATGAGTCATACTTGGACATTTCAACGTGTTGGTGGATTAGATCAAGTCGTATTAAAAAATGCCGATGACATTATTAACTTAGCCAATTTAGATCCTAAATTATGGGTTGCACTTAGTTGCCCGACAACCGGTTTAGATTTTGATCAAAGAACATTACAATTGTTAGATTCTGATAACGATGGCCGTATTCGTATTCCCGATATTTTAGATGCAATTAGTTGGGCAAAAGATAAAATCGTCTCTTTCGATAATATAGTACAATCCTCAGAAACATTGCCACTATCGCAAATCGATGATTCAACAGAACAAGGTAAAAAATTATTAGTTACTGCGCATAGTATTTTGGCGAATTTAAATAAGAGCCAAGCCGATTATTTAACGCAAGATGATGTCCAGCAATCACTTAAAATTAATGCCAGCAAACTCTACAATGGCGATTTAATTTTTCCACCTTCAGCCGAATTATCACCAGAAATGCAAAATTTTATTCAGGCAGCAATAAAAACAACTGGTGCCGAAAAAGATATGAGTGGTCAGGATGGAATTAATTTAGAGATTGTGCAAACTTTTGTTAAGAACTTAAAAAGTTGGCAAAAATGGCAAACTGATATCAGTAATACCGAAACACCTTTTGGCGAAAACCGCTCAGAAATATGGAAATTAGTTCAAGAATTAAAGCCAAAAATTGATGACTACTTTTTGCGTGTTGAATTAGCACAATACGCACCTCAGGCACAAACAGCGTTAAATGTTGACGAGAAATATATTGTCCCAACCCAAAATGGATTACTTTCTGATGAAGCTTTATCTGAGCTACCTCTATCTAAAATTGATACCAATAACGCATTAGATCTGGTTAATGGCCTTAATCCACTGTGGAAAACTAAAATTATTCGATTTAGGGCTTTAGTGGCATCCCATTTAGCCGATCCTAACCAATTAACAGCACAAGAGTGGCAAGATATTCAAACGGGTCTTAATGCCTATGCCACGTTAATTAGTTCTAAACCTGAGATGCAGCAATTAAACGTAGCAACTAAACCTACTGCGAGTATTGAGGATATTCCTAGCAATCAGATCGCTAATTTAGCTAATGATAATTTATTAAGCGAATTTGAAAAAATGGTCGAACAGGATAACCAAACACCTATTTCAGCCTCAGATGTTTTTGTATTAGAAAAACTAGTCTTATTTCAAAAACATCTTTATCGTTTATTAATTAACTTTGCTTCGTTTGCTGAGTTCTTCTCACTTGACCATTATGCGGCTTTTCAATTAGGTAAGCTTTATATTGATGGTCGCTGTGCTACGCTTTGCGTTGCCGTTGATAATATCGCCAAACATTCAACCATGGCCAATTACTCTGAACTTTGTTTACTTTATTGTGAATGCACAAGACACGGTCAAAAACAGACAATTGCTGCAGCAATTACCGCTGGACAAGGTGATTTATTAATCGAAGGCCGCAATGGCGTCTTTATTGATAATGAAGGTAATGATTGGGATGCAAATGTGGTTAAGATGATTACTAAACCAATTAGTATCCAACAAGCTATTTGGGCACCTTATCAACGTATTGGCCGTTTAATTACTGAACAAATAAATAAATGGGCCAGCAATAAAGATGCTAACCTTGAGAAAACCAGTACACAAGCGGTACAAAATCCTGAAAGCAAATTTGATATTGGTAAAAGTGTTGGTATCTTTGCAGCTATTGGTTTAGCTATTGGCGCCATTGGTACCGCTTTAGCGACTATTTTTCAAGCTATCTTCTCGCTTACATGGTGGCAATTCCCATTAGTAATTTTAGGTTTGTTCTTGATTATATCTGGACCATCAGTAATATTGGCTTGGTTAAAATTACGCAGGAGAACACTTGGGCCATTACTTGAAGCTTCTGGTTGGGCGATAAATGGACAAGTTAAAATCAATTTACTGCTTGGTGGTCTGCTTACCAGTAAAGCCGAATTACCTGCCAATGCAAGACGTAATTTAACTGACCCTTTAAAAAAACGCAATAAAAAAGCCCGAATACTATTCTGGTCAGCAATTTTACTAGGTGTCGTAATCGTCGGTACGGCTTTTTGGTTTAAAAATGATATTGCCAATTATTTTAAACAGCAGCAACAACAGTTAACCCAAAACCAAACTCAAAACGAACAGAAAAACTAATAGGCTATAATATTTTTCGCCGACATTACGTCGGCGAAATTTTCTTATTAATGTTGATAAACGGGTAATCGTCGGCAAATTGCCAATACTTTTTGTTTAACCGCTTGAATAGCTTGTTCATCATCAATGTTATCTAACACATCACAAATCCAGTTAGCTAATTCGCGAGACTCTTCTTCTTTAAAACCTCGACGAGTCACAGCTGGGGTACCAATTCGCACTCCTGATGTCACAAATGGGCTTTGCGGATCGTTTGGTACGCTATTTTTATTGACGGTGATATTCGCACTACCTAAAGCTGCATCCGCCTCTTTACCTGTTATCTTTTTATCAACCAAATCAATTAGGAATAGATGATTTTGAGTTTCGCCTGACACGACTTTGTAGCCACGTTTGATGATCACATCAACCATCGCTTGAGCATTTTTAACAACTTGTTTTTGGTACTCTTTATAAGCAGGCTCCATCGCCTCTTTTAAGGCAACGGCTTTGGCAGCAATGACATGCATTAACGGACCACCTTGCGCCCCAGGAAAGACTGCAGAATTTAATTTTTTATAAAGATCTTCACTGCCACCTTTGGCCAAAATAAGACCACCACGTGGCCCACCAAGGGTTTTATGCGTTGTTGTTGTCACGACATGAGCAAATGGTACTGGGTTTAGATAAACACCGGCTGCCACTAAACCAGCCACATGAGCCATATCAACAAATAAGAAAGCGCCAACACTATCAGCTATTTCGCGCATCCGTTGCCAATCAACTACGCCAGAATAAGCAGAAAAACCACCTATAATCATTTTTGGTTTTGAATCTAAGGCTATCTGGGCTAATTGGTCATAATCAATATGTCCAGTTTCGTCAACACCATAAGCAACCACATTGTAGAGCTTACCAGAAAAGCTAACTGGTGAACCATGAGTTAAATGGCCACCTTGAGACAAATTCATGCCTAGCACAGTATCGCCTGGTTTTAGCAATGCCATATAGACTGCAAAATTGGCTTGTGAGCCTGAGTGTGGTTGCACATTGGCATAATCTGCAGCAAATAACTGTTTAGCCCGTTCAATCGCTAATTGCTCAACAATATCAACATATTCACAACCACCGTAATAACGCTTACCTGGATAACCTTCCGCATATTTGTTAGTTAATTGCGTACCTTGCGCCTGCATCACTCTTGGGCTGGTATAGTTTTCCGATGCGATAAGTTCTAAGTGATCTTCTTGGCGTTGTTCTTCACCTTTAATGGCATCCCATAACTCTTGATCATAATCGGCAATCGTCATTTGTTTATTAAACATATTGGCTCCTTGTAAGCAATTACATCAACGTAACGACTTCAGTATTTAATTAGCACAAAAAAACATCATGAGCTATTATCCTTACTTAATCGACCTTTAATTTCAATCTTTTTTTGAAGTTATAAATAATATTTATAGATAGTTAGAATAATAATTAAAATGCTTTACAGCACAATATCATTTAGCCTACTAAAACCCCTTTCCTCAAAATTTTTAAAACCATTATCATTGATAAATTATCTAGTTTGATAATGCAAACAATGTATTAGAGAATAATAATCTTATTAATCATTATCTCTAGCTTAATTGCAATTGAGTATCTGAAATATATTGGTAGAATAAGCAAAAATTTTATTTGGTATCGCATGCAACTTCATTTAGTCGTTAATACATTTGGTTCCGATTTGCAACGTCGCTATGGCGAAAAAATCTATAAGCTCACTTTACACGGTGGTTTTAGCTGCCCCAATCGTGATGGTACCATTGGTCAGGGTGGCTGTACCTTTTGCAATGTAGCGTCGATCATTGATGAGTCTATACAGATTAAATCAATTTCAGATCAGCTTTTGTCCCAAGCGCAACAGATGAAAAAATCTAAACGTTATCTTGCTTATTTTCAGGCTTATACTAGTACCTATGCTGAAGTTGAAATTCTTAAAAATATGTATCAAGAAGCGCTGAACAGTGCCGACATTGTTGGTCTTTGTGTTGGTACACGTCCTGATTGTGTACCCCAAGAAGCATTAGATTTGCTTGCTGATTATCAAAATCAAGGTTACGAAGTTTGGTTAGAACTCGGTTTACAGACCGCTCATGACAATACATTACACCATATTAATCGTGGTCATACCTTTGCGGATTATCACCAAACGGTACAAAAAGCACGACAATTAGGTATAAAAGTGTGTACTCACCTTATTATTGGCTTACCCAAAGAGACTAAACCAGACAATCTCGTCACTTTAAACAAAGTATTAGACAGTGGCGTTGATGGTTTAAAAATTCATCCGTTACATATTGTTGAAGGCAGTATTATGGCCAAAGCATGGCGAGCTGGGCGGATCAATGTGTTATCTCTTGAAGATTATGTCGATATTGCCGGTGATATTATTCGACAAACACCAGCCAATATTTTATACCATAGGATTTCAGCCAATGCCAGAAAACCAACCTTACTAGCCCCTGATTGGTGTGAAAACCATTGGCAATCAATGAATGCAGTTGATCATAATTTACGACAATTTGGTGCTCAAGGTAGTGCTATTGGTGATACCTATTCTTTCAAACAATAAAGTATAATTAATATTTTAAAAATTTTGAGGAAAGCCTATTTTTAATACTGATAGTTGCGATAAAAACTGAATTTGTTAATTAAATTATATAAATTTCCGCTTCAAAAACCCCTCTCCTCAAATTTTTTAGCCAACATATTTACTCGTTAGATATTGAACTTATAAATTCATCAGAATACGTTTTAATAAATTAAAATATAGCTATGTATTAGGAATAATAGGCTATTTAATCTAGTGTTTTTTCGTTTCGTTACTGTTAAAACAATAGGTTTATTGTATATTGCTACATAGCAATATGTTTGAAATAATTATTAACATCTGGGTATTTTTGTACCTTTGTTAACAACAAGTATATAATGATGTTTTATTATTTGAGATAATCTGCATGCAACTAGCTTTTTGTATTTATAAATTTTTCCCTTTTGGCGGTTTGCAACGCGATTTTTTGCAAATTGCTACTGCTTGCCAAGCTCGAGGACATCAAATCCGTGTTTATGTATTGGATTGGCAAGGCGATAAACCAGCTGGTTTTGATATCATCATCGTTCCGAAAAAAGGATTATCTAACCATAGCCGTAATCAAGCTTATTACCATTGGGTAAAGGCTCACTTACAAAGCAATCCTGTAGATTGTGTGGTAGGCTTTAACAAAATGCCAGGCTTGGATGTCTATTTTGCTGGTGATACTTGTTTTGCTGAAAAAGCTGCCCATAAAGGCTTTTTTTATAAACTATCAAAACGTTGTAGACACTATTTGGCATTTGAACAAGCGGTATTTGCTCCTAGTTCGTCCACCAAAATCATGGTGTTAACAAAGCAACAAATTCAAGATTTTAAAAACCATTATCATACTCAAGATGAACGATTCTTTTTATTACCGCCCGGCATTGCTTTAGATCGAAAATATAGCGTTGATGCTCCTCAAAAACGTCAACAATTTCGACAATCTAATCAAATTGGCCAAGATGATTTTGTAATTGTGCAAATTGGCTCAGATTTTAAACGTAAAGGCGTCGATCGCACATTGAAAGCAATTGCGGCTTTACCTAATGACCTCAAGCAAAAAGTTACCTATTTGGTGGTTGGCCAAGATAAACCAGAGGCATATCTAAAGTTAGCCGATGAATTAGCTATTGCTAAACAGGTGAGATTCTTTTCTGGTCGTAATGATATTCCTGATTTTTTATTTTCAGCTGATTTATTACTACATCCTGCACGGCAAGAAGCGGCCGGTATGGTTTTGATTGAAGCGTTAGCTGCAGGGGTTCCAGTGATCGTATCAGGTATTTCCGGATATGCTTATCACATTAGCCAAGCTAATGCCGGTATTGTATTATCAGAACCTTATAAGCAAAACATTTTAGATCAAGCGTTAGAACAATCAATTAGAGATAAAGAGCAATGGCTTAATTGGCATAACAATGCCATTGCTTATGGTAATAGTGAAGATTTATATCATTTAGCCCAACGAGCAGCAGACATTATTTTAGGATGTCATTATGAATGAGATTAAACTTAAATCACCCTTTCAACAATTATGGCAAGGTAAAGATCCATTTAATGAAGTGGAATTAATTTCAGGTAAGGTTTACCGTGCCGTAAAACAACGTAAAACCCTTAATTTTCAATTAGAAGATCAATCATATTTCATTAAAATTCACCGCGGTACAACGGTAAAAGAGATTGTAAAAAACCTCATTTCGCTACGTTTACCAGTTTTAGATGCTAAACAAGAGTGGGATGCAATTCATCGTTTAGAGCAAGTTGGTGTCAATACCATGGATGGGCGAGCTTTTGGGCGTAAAGGATTAAATCCACTTACTCGACATTCATTTATTATTACCAAAGACCTTAATCCAACTATCAGTTTAGAAGATTTTACTAAACCATGGCTAACTAACCCACCTAGCTACCATTTAAAACGATCATTAACTATTTATTTAGCAAATATGACCGCAAAAATGCATGGAGCAGGCGTGAATCATCGTGATTGTTATTTATGTCATTTTTTATTGGATTTACCTTTATTTGAAAATAATCAGCAAATAAAACTCTCGGTAATTGATCTTCATCGTGCACAAACACGTAATAAAGTTCCTACCCGTTGGCGTGATAAAGATTTAATTGGACTTTACTTTTCATCAATCAATATTGGACTTAACCAACGTGATATTTGGCGTTTTTTAAGAAACTATTTTAATAAACCAATTAAAACCATTTTGCGCGATGAACATAAATTAATTGCTAGTGCTAAGCAAAAAGCTGAGCGCATCGCTAAAAGAACTGAAAAGTATCATCTTTAATCATAAGGAAATGGCATGTTTATTGAACAAATTGATATCAAAGGGTTTAGGGGGATTAAGCAACTTTCGTTAAAGCTTAATGCTAAATCTAGCGTACTTATTGGTGAAAACCAATGGGGTAAATCTAGTTTAATCAGTGCATTAAAATTGCTAACTCTAGATAATAAATTTTATCAATTTGTAGATTCAGATTTCTATTATGATAAGGATGATGGTAATCACATTTCAATAAATGTTGTTTATTGTGAATCTTATGCAAATCAATTAACTGAACAAGCTTATCAGCCTCTGACAGCAGTTAGTTATCGCTCACCAGCAGACAATCTATATCGAATTACTTACCAAATTAATGCCAAAAAAAATGGTGATACTATTATCACTGAACATAATTTGTTGGATGAATATGGTGAAAGGTTAAATCTAGATAATCCAAAATTATTAATCGCTATTTTGATTAATTTAAATCCGGTCATGCCGCTTAAAAATTCAGTGAATGCTAAGGATTTACCTGTCACAAATGAACCTTTATCACAATACTTTATTGAACAACTATCTGATCAATTAAAAGCACACTCGGCACAATTAAGTCAAGATGAGCTTAATCGTGGCTTACAAGCTGCTCGTTCGTTATTAGAATACTATTTTGTTGATTCTCAACAACGATCTAAATATAAACAATTAGCACAAAAAAATAGCCCGAAAACCGAGGATTGGAATTCGCTCGAACGAATCAATAATGTCTTAGATGATTTAGATAATGATTATCTTCGCACCGCACTTTTAGGTATATTTGGTTCGATTGTTAATGCTAAAGGAGATAATCCTCTCTCTCACAGTTCAGTGCCAATTTTAGTTTTAGAAGAACCTGAAAGCCAGTTACATCCAATTATTCTATCGGTTGGCTTCCGATTGTTAAAAAATTTACCTACCCAAAAAATTATTACCTCTAACTCAAGTGATTTAGTTTCTCTGTTTCCATTAGAGAGTATTTACCGATTGATCCGCCAACCCGATCAAATTGTCAGTAAGTATATTGCTCCTCATGGGTTAAGTGTTGGCGATAGTCGACGCATTTTATTCCATGTCCTTTATCGACGCCCTACTGCGCTATTTGCCCGTTGTTGGTTATTGGTTGAAGGTGAAACTGAAGTATGGCTACTCAGAGAGCTTGCCGAACAAAGTGGCTATCATCTAAGTTCAGAGGGGATCCAGTTGTTAGAATTTGCTCAATGTGGTTTAAAACCATTAATTCACTATGCTAATAAAATGGGGATCCGCTGGTATGTCATTACTGATGGTGATATGGCAGGGAAAAAATATGCTGAGACGGTACAATCACAATGTGCACCCGGCGAAAATTTAAATGATTATATCACCGTATTGCCAGCCCGTGACATTGAAAATTTTCTCTTTAAACATGGTTTTAGTCACGTATATAAGTTAGCTGCTTATAATACCGTTGCCCATATTGATATGTCAGTACCGAAAATTATTCAAAAAGCAATCCACAAAAGTTCTAAACCAGATTTAGCGATTGCGGTTTGTGATGATGCAAAAGCGCGTGGTATTACAGCCATTCCTCGATTATTAACCGATACTTTTGCTAAGTTGGTTAAGACATCCAAATCATTGCTTTAAAAGTTGATTATATGGCTATGATAAGACAATCCGCCGATAACATCGGCGGTAGATAGAATGGAGCTTAAAAGCTACTTGCTAATTCGTTTATATTTAGCTCGTTTAGGTTCAAGCGCCTCTGCCCCTAAGGTACGTTTTTTCCACTCTTCATATTCAGTAAAATTACCTTCAAAGAACTCAACATGCCCTTCGTCTTGGTAATCTAAAATATGAGTGGCAATACGGTCTAAGAACCAGCGGTCATGCGAAATGACTAACGCACAGCCCGGAAACTCTAATAAGGCATTTTCCAGTGCACGCAAGGTTTCAACATCAAGATCATTGGTCGGTTCATCAAGTAATAGTACATTACCACCAACTTGTAATAATTTAGCTAAATGTACACGCCCGCGTTCACCACCAGACAGCTCACCAACACGTTTTTGCTGATCAACGCCTTTGAAATTAAAGCGTCCGACATAGGCACGGCTTGGAATTTCGAAATTACCGATACGCATAATATCT
The DNA here is from genome assembly GCF_016101635.1 of Gilliamella sp. M0320. NCBI lineage: Bacteria > Pseudomonadati > Pseudomonadota > Gammaproteobacteria > Orbales > Orbaceae > Gilliamella > Gilliamella sp. M0320. The sequence continues at coordinate 258,911 of NZ_JACFQD010000001.1, read as the reverse complement.
TGTCCGTTGGATATTTCATCCCAAACGGTTTTTTTATCATCCATACTATCGCGGAACTGATCGACAGAAGCAAGTTGTACTGTGTCACCTAAAGTGATCGTACCGGAGTCCGGTTGCTCTTTACCTGATAACATTCTAAATAGCGTCGATTTACCGGCACCATTAGGCCCAATAATACCCACAATGGCTCCTTTCGGAATGCTAAATGAGAGGTTATCAATTAATACGCGATCGCCATATGATTTGGTTAAATTAGCCACTTCGATAACTTTATCACCTAAACGTTGCCCAGGTGGAATGAAGAGTTCATTGGTTTCATTACGTTTCTGGTAATCATTACTATTTAATTCTTCAAAACGCGCTAACCGTGCTTTGCTTTTTGCTTGACGACCTTTTGGATTTTGCCGTACCCACTCTAATTCTTTTTCAATTGATTTACGACGCGCCGATTCGGTTGCCGCTTCTTGAGCTAATCGCTGATCTTTCTGTTCAAGCCAAGATGAGTAGTTACCTTCCCATGGAATACCTTCACCACGGTCAAGTTCTAAAATCCAACCAGCAACATTATCTAAGAAATAACGGTCATGGGTAACAGCAACCACTGTACCTTCATAATCATGTAAAAAGCGTTCTAACCAAGCAACCGATTCAGCATCCAAATGGTTGGTTGGTTCGTCAATTAATAACATATCTGGTTTTTCAAGTAATAATTGGCAGATAGCAACACGACGACGCTCACCACCTGATAAATTTTCAATTTTCGCATCCCAATCCGGTAGGCGTAAGGCATCAGCTGCACGCTCTAATTGGTTATCAAGATTGTGGGCATCTTGCGATTGAATTATTGCTTCAAGCTCGGCTTGTTCTTTCGCTAATTTATCAAAATCGGCATCAGGATCGGCATAAGCGGCATAGACTTCATCTAAGCGGGCCAATGCGTTTTTAGCATCACCAACCGCCTGTTCAATTGCTTCACGTACAGTCTGTTTAGGATCAAGTTTAGGTTCTTGAGGTAAATAACCGATTTTAATACCCGGTTGCGGACGAGCTTCACCTTCAATCTCGGTATCTACGCCAGCCATAATGCGTAATAATGTAGACTTACCTGCTCCATTTAAACCGAGAACACCAATTTTAGCTCCCGGAAAAAAACTTAAAGAGATATCTTTCAAAATATAGCGTTTAGGAGGAACAATCTTCCCCACGCGGTTCATGGTATAGACATATTGCGCCATAAATCATTATCCGTTTAATTAATTAAAACTAGCAAGTAGTATTGCTATGTGATTGATGGCGTATATTGTAATGATTCTAGCTGTGTGGTCTAGGGTTATTTATGAATTATGTTATAAATATGGAAGAACTATCAACTAATATATAATTCAATATTCAATTTATATATGATTGTTTATTGAAAAATCTGTATAAGCATACTAAATAATTTATAAGGAATAAAATGGAAAAACAAACTGTAGTTATTGAATATTATGTTAATACCCAGTATTGGTTAGATGCTTATTATGCAAAATATGGCGTATTAGACCATGAGTTCGCGCAAAAATTGAATGATTCAACACCTGATAATATGCGACACTTTACTATGTCGTTTAATAATGAAAAATTAGTCATTTTTAATAAAGATAAAAATGAAATCAACACTTTCTACTATCAAGATTTATATTGCATTAATAAAACTGAAAACGGCTATTTATTTTTTATCAATAATCAAGATTTTTATTTTGTTAGTCAACAGTCTTTCAAATCAGATTAACTAGAAATTATTCATGATTTTTTATGTGATTATTTAGGAAAAAATTTAGAAAACCAAATAGCAGAGATAGACACCTATAAAATGGATATTAATAGAATCTATTATTGCTTTTATTATTTATTGTTTAAAAAATCTATAATGACTCCTATTTATATACTTGTAATGTTTTTACCGTGCTATTTTTTAATAAAAGATTCTAGCCATGCATTATTTTTCGTTTGTATTACAATTATATATTCAATTGCAATCTACTTCAGTATCAAACCTGGTTTGAAATTTTCAGCTGAAAATTGGTGTAAAACAAGTAATAAAATTTTTATTTGTTCAAAGGTCATTTTTTATGAAGATAGATTTACAATGACAGCTAAAACCCAATTAAGTACTACTGTTATAAAGTATGATCAATTACACAAAATAAGAAAGGTAAAAAAAGGTTATCTGTTTATTATAAATTGTAATAGTGGTTATCTATTTTATAACGAGGATTTTACACCGCAACAACGACAAGTTCTTGAAGATAAACTAATGCAATATAATAATTTTTATTTAAAATAACACTCGTAAACTTACCCCACTGTTCATCTGGTGGGATAAGTTATAGCGGTAATTTGTTATAAAAAAGTGAAAATTTGTTCTTCTGGTAAACGTGATTTTGGACGATGGGCATTACCATCATTTTCAGAACGATAACCTAATGTTGCAATAACTAGGCTTTTTAGGCCTTTTCGTTTTAATTCTAAAATTTCATCCATTTTGTCACAATCAAAGCCTTCCACAGCGGTAGAATCAACACCAATAGCAGCGGCGGCAAAAAGTAATTGTCCTAATGCTAAATAAGTTTGTTTGCCTTCCCAACTCTGTTGGGACTCAATTGTCTTACTGTTTTTAGTGACAAAGAAACGTCTTGACTCATCCTGAGTTTGTTTAAGTTCGGATGATGGTAATCTGCCATCTTTCTCCTCTTGGTTAAGCAAATTAACTAAATGCGCATCTTCTAAAGGAGATTTAATACAAAATAAAATAGTATGAGATGAATCGGTTACGCGTGGCTGATTAAATTCTGCTATGGCCGGTAAAATTTTATCTTTAGCAGCATCATTATCAATAATATAAAAATGCCAAGGTTGTGAATTAACTGAAGACGGACTGTTTCTTAAAACTGTTAGTAATTGTTCTATTTTTTCTTTAGGAATTTTTTTAGTTTTATCATAATGTTTGGTGGTATAGCGTTTTTGAGAAATTTCGACAATGTTCATCTTTTGACCCCATCTTATTAATTGTGAGTAAATAATACTTAATAGAAATTTTAAATTTGATTAATCAGATATCTTTGCCAAAATTACGATCTAAATGCTTATAGGAATATAGCATCAATCAAATTTAATTAGTAGTAACTTAGTTACTATAATTAAATATTATTATATAGAAATATTGTCAACTTAAACAATTCACTGTAGCTAAAAGATACGAGCCATTTTAGTTTTTTTAAGAACATAATTTAAACAAAATAAACCGCCAAATGATTTACAATAAAAACAATTAATATTATTATAATATAAATACTTATAAAGAATATTTACTTAAAAGCAATGCAATGGAAAATGTGCTAATTTAAAGACGTCATCATGGATAGAAAATACGTTATTTTTACAGTTAAAACTGTAACTGTAAAATTATATACTCTTGTTGTTATATTAAGTCTATTTTATAGCTTTTCAGTCCCAGCATTAACTGAAGTAACCGCTTCAGCCATTAATGGTACACCGCCCTATATTTCAGCAAATCAAGATAGAACACCTTCCGATATCTCTGATCTACTCTGGATAGCTATTAAAAAAAATGGCGATCATTCTCAAACAACACCATCCAGTAGTGAACCAACGTCAGTTGAAGACCCAAACTTAATCTATTATCACTCTGATTTTAACTCTTCTCCTGATGAAATAATTGATCTACCTGAATCTATTGATACTTTTGATAAAATTGTCACATTAATTTCAGGTTATCAAAATGAACAAGTAGAGCTCGAAACAATTTTAACTGATAAACAATATTTTGAAGATAATGATGGTGATGATGGATTTAAAGCAACTGGAACTTTAAAACTAGAAATTAAAGATAATAAAAATAATCAGATCAAACTGAATGATCAATTAGACAGTTGTGTAGGCTATTATACATTAACTTTAGAGACTACTGATTCAGAACTTTCAACCATTTATGGATTACCTAATATTAATCACTATCCTAGCGTCAGCAAAACTTACTATATTAGATCATCTGGTTCTGGTTTACCTAAAGTCTGTTGGCTACAACCTTCATTAGAAAAAGGTTCCCCCCCCATTTGCTTACACACAGCAAGAATATGATAATTTTTTTAATAAATATCCATGGGAAAAAGACGATACCCAAATTTGGATTCCAAATAAAGGGTTTAAAGCTACCGAGATTATTGATTCTTGGGAGAGGTTTCCTACCACCGCAGCCGATAAATTATATTTTAATGTCGTGTTATCAGGGGCAAAATGGCAGGACATTAGTTATATAAAAAAACCATCAGACTCCCCGGTTGAATTAAAATTAAGTGGTAAAAATAATCAGCTTAGAGTTGAATTTAGTGGACCAAATTTTGAGAAAGAAGTTAGCGAAGATGATGCTGATTTGGCAAATTACACTGAATTTTCATTAAAAGTAGGTGATAGGGTAATTTATTCTTTTGAAATAGAATATTGGTTTTATATCTCTAATGAGACCGTCAAAGCACAAAAATATGCAGAACAATATTGTTCTTGTAAAGGAACAGCTATGTATCCTGGAGGTCCAGAAATTTTGACCAATGCTCTTTATGATAATTACAAATTTGGTCAAAATAATAACAATCATTATATCCGTGAAGTTAACTTTTTATTAGCTGAATGGGGTAATACAATTAATGAAGTTTATCCTAATAAAAATGCTCAAGGCGATGAAATATCAAATGTATTTTGGACATGGAAAAAGGTTAACGACCAAGATGAGTATCATGATTTAATGAAAAAAAATCGATCATTTAAAATAAAATCACGCAATATTAGTTATAACGGTTGGAATGAATGGGATGATGATGACAATTGCAATGAAGACCCTGTAAATCGATACCCAACAGGAACCCAGTTTTACGCAATTGATTTCAACGATGGTAGTATTAAAAAGCTTCCACAAGAAATTGAAGGTTTAAGAGTAATTTGCGTTTCTGATTAATGTTTGAATGAACTATTTCAACAAAATAACTATATAAGTTATAGATGACTATTTGATTTAATCAATTTTTATTATTGACATTAGAGCCTTTTTTTGATAGAAATAGTGTCAATATTTTATTCATAATATAATAATTGAGCAGTTAATGATTAAATTTACTAACCTCCTACTCAGCCTCCTCCTCGCATCAGTTTGCGCGGATAGCTTGTGTGTGGAGTAAAAGTGATTTAATAATTAACTCGACAAATTAACAAGAACCCGCGCTAAAGTGCGGGTTTTTTGTTTTCTTAACTTGAAATACCGAGATAGCGCTAAAATATAAAGGAAATAACAATGAGCGATCAGATTATTATTTTTGACACAACATTACGTGATGGTGAACAAGCGTTACAAGCAAGTTTAAGTGTTAAAGAAAAACTTCAAATAGCTTTAGCATTAGAAAGAATGCAAGTAGATGTAATGGAAGTTGGTTTCCCTATCTCATCTCCAGGCGATTTTGAATCAGTACAAACTATTGCTAAAACCATTAAAAATAGTCGTGTTTGTGCATTGTCTCGTTGTATTGATAAAGACATTGATGTTGCAGCCGAAGCTTTAAAAGTAGCCGATCAATTTCGTATTCATACTTTTATGGCAACATCAACGTTACATGTTAAAGATAAATTAAAAATGACATTTGAAGATGTCGTTGAACAGGCTGTGCACTGTGTTAAACGTGCACGTAATTATACAGATGATGTGGAGTTTTCTTGTGAAGATGCAGGCCGTACCCCAATTGATAACTTATGTCGGATTGTTGAAGCAGCAATTCAAGCAGGGGCAACCACGATCAATATACCGGATACTGTCGGTTATACTGTCCCTTATCAATTTGGTGGCATTATTCATACCTTATTTGAACGTGTCCCGAACATTGATAAAGCGATTATCTCTGTTCATTGTCATGATGACTTGGGCATGTCGGTGGCTAACTCGATTAGCGCGATTCAAGAAGGTGCTAGGCAGATTGAAGGGGCGATGAATGGTTTAGGTGAACGTGCGGGCAATACGGCTTTAGAAGAAGTCATTATGGCGATCAAAGTCCGTCAAAATATCTTAAACGTTCACACCAATATTAATCATCAAGAGATCTATCGTACCAGTCAAATCGTCAGCCAAATTACCAATACACCGATACCGTCTAACAAGGCGGTTATTGGTAGTAATGCCTTTGCGCACTCATCAGGTATCCATCAAGATGGCGTGTTAAAAAATCGCGAAACTTACGAAATCATGACCCCTGAGTCGATCGGTTTAAATCAAATCCAATTAAATTTAACTTCCCGTTCAGGCCGAGCTGCAGTAAAACATCGTTTAGCTGAATTAGGTTATCAGGATAATGATTATAATTTAGATCAAGTTTACCAAGCCTTTTTAGAACTTGCCGATAAAAAAGGCCAGGTTTTTGATTATGATTTAGAAGCATTAATTTTTATTAATCAAATTAAAGATGATGAAGAGCATTATGTATTGGATTATTTTAATGTACAATCTGGCTCTACTGTCGTTTCAACCGCTTCAGTTAGTTTAATTATTGGCGATCAAAAATATTCAGATGCAGCAACAGGTAATGGCCCTGTTGATGCTGTTTATCAAGCGATAAATCGTATTACTGGCGAACCTATTTCAATTGTGAAATATCAATTAGCATCTAAAGGACAGGGTGAAAATGCCTTGGGTCAAGTCGATATCGTTGCCGAATATAAAGGACGTAAATTCCATGGAGTTGGGCTTGCTACCGACATTGTTCATTCATCAGCATTAGCATTAATTAATGTGTTAAATAATGTTTATAGAGCAAATCAGGTTGCAGAACAAAAACAAAAATTGCACCAATACTAAAAAGTAAATATTGTTTCGTTACTTAATGACGAAATATTTAAAATATAATTAGATTGTTAAGGAATAGATATGTCACAAAATTACCATATTGCAGTACTACCTGGTGACGGTATAGGCCCAGAAGTGATGAAACAAGCCTATAAAGTGTTAGAAGTTATTCGTCAAAAATATAACCTAGCCATTACAACAAGTGAATATGATGTGGGTGGTGCAGCAATTGATATTCACGGTTGCCCATTACCAAAAGAGACGTTAGAAGGATGTGAAAAAGCTGATGCTATCTTATTTGGCTCGGTTGGCGGTCCAAAATGGACCAATTTACCACCTGACCAACAACCTGAACGCGGTGCTCTATTACCATTACGCAAACATTTTAAATTATTTGCCAACATGCGCCCTGCTAGTTTATACCAAGGTTTAGAAGAGTTATGTCCGTTACGTGAAGATATCGCTAAACGTGGCTTTGATATTTTATGTATGCGTGAGTTAACTGGTGGTATCTATTTCGGTTTACCTAAGGGGCGTGAAGGAACTGGCCCCCAAGAGCGTGCTTTTGATACTGAAGTTTATCACCGCTTTGAAATTGAACGAATTGCCCGTATGGCATTTGAAGCAGCGAAAATCCGTCGCAAGAAAGTAACGTCAGTAGATAAAGCAAATGTTCTACAAACTTCTATTTTGTGGCGTGAAGTTGTAAGTGAAGTAGCTAAACAGTACCCAGATGTCACATTAGAGCATATGTATATTGATAATGCCACTATGCAATTAGTGAAAGATCCTGCGCAATTTGATGTATTACTTTGTTCTAACTTATTTGGTGATATCCTATCAGATGAATGCGCCATGATTACCGGCTCAATGGGAATGTTACCTTCTGCCAGTTTAAATGAAGATGGCTTTGGTTTATACGAACCTGCTGGTGGTAGTGCGCCTGACATTGCCGGTAAAAATATTGCTAATCCTGCTGCACAAATTTTATCATTAGCACTGTTAGTTCGTTATAGTTTAAAACGTGATGATATTGCTAAAGCTATTGAAAATGCAGTTAACAAAGCTTTAGAACAAGGTACTCGCACTATTGATCTTGCTCGTGGTGGTAGTTATGTTTCTACCGATGAAATGGGCGATACCATTTGTCGTTTAATTTAATTTTTAAAGTAAGGGTTAATCGATCGTATTAACCCTTTTGCAAGAATATTAAAGGAATATAAGCAATGTCTACAAAACCAAAAACATTGTATCAAAAATTATATGATGCACATGTTGTCTATGAAGCACCTAATGAAACGCCTATTTTGTATATCGACCGCCATTTGGTTCATGAAGTCACCTCTCCTCAAGCCTTTGATGGTTTACGAGCAATGAATCGTAAAGTCCGACAACCGCATAAAACCTTCGCCACAATGGATCACAACACCTCAACGAAAAGTAATGATTTAAGCGCTTGTAGTGAGATGGCACGAATTCAGCTAACCGAATTAGCTAAAAATGCAGAAGAGTTTGGCGTCTCTTTATACGGTTTACAAAGTCCATTACGCGGAATTGTGCATGTTGTTGGCCCTGAGCAAGGGATGACATTACCCGGTATGACAATAGTTTGTGGTGACTCACACACCGCAACACATGGTGCTTTTGGCGCATTAGCTTTTGGTATTGGGACATCGGAAGTTGAACATGTTTTAGCCACCCAAACATTGAAACAAGGTCGCGCTAAAACGATGAAAATTGAGGTCAAAGGCAAAGTCGCTGATGGCATTACCGCCAAAGATATTATTCTAGCGATCATTGGTAAAACCACCAGTGCTGGTGGTACAGGTCATGTAGTTGAGTTTTGTGGCGAAGCAATTACCTCTTTGTCAATGGAAGGCCGAATGACATTATGTAATATGGCCATTGAAATGGGTGCCAAAGCTGGATTAGTTGCACCAGATGAAACCACATTTGAATATTTAAAAGGTCGTCAATTCTCACCTAAAGGAGAAGATTTTGAGCAAGCTGTTGCTTACTGGAAAACCTTAAAAACCGATGAAGGAGCACATTTCGATACGATTGTGACTTTAGAAGCAAAAGATATTGCTCCGCAAGTAACTTGGGGAACTAATCCTGGTCAAGTAACAGCTATTGATTCTCAAGTACCAAATCCTCAAGATTTTTCCGATCCAATTGAAAAACATTCAGCTGAACGCGCATTAGCCTATATGGGGTTAACCGCGGGAACTAAAATGTCTGATATTAAGATCAATAAAGTGTTTATAGGATCATGTACTAATTCCCGTATTGAAGATCTGCGTGCCGCAGCTGAAGTTGCTAAAGGTCGTAAAGTCGCCGATGGCGTTCAAGCCCTTGTCGTACCGGGTTCCGGTCCGGTGCGTGAACAAGCAGAGGCTGAAGGATTAGATAAGATTTTTATTGATGCTGGTTTTGAATGGCGCTTACCAGGATGCTCAATGTGTTTAGCGATGAATGATGATAAATTAGCCCCGGGTGATCGCTGTGCATCTACCAGTAATCGTAATTTTGAAGGACGACAAGGTCGTGATGCAAGAACACATTTAGTTAGCCCGGCAATGGCAGCAGCGGCGGCCATTACTGGTCATTTTACTGATATTCGCAAACCGTTTTAAGGAGACTTGTCATGGCAAAATTTACAACACATACAGGATTGGTCGTTCCTTTAGATGCGGCGAACGTTGATACTGATGCTATTATTCCTAAACAATTTTTACAAAAAGTTACTCGTACCGGATTTGGACAACATGCATTTCATGAATGGCGATTTTTGGATGACGCTGGCAAACAACCTAATCCAGAATTTGTATTAAATAAACCTCGATATGCAGGTGCGAGTATTTTATTAGCTCGTGAAAACTTTGGTTGTGGATCATCGCGTGAACATGCACCATGGGCATTAACCGACTATGGATTTAAAACTATTATTGGCTCGAGCTTTGCTGATATCTTTTATAATAACTCATTTAATAATCAACTATTATTAGTTAACTTATCCGAAGAAGAAGTAGATGAGTTGTTTAAATTGGTTGAAGCCAATGAGGGAATTGAATTCACTATTGATTTAGTTAATGAAGTCGTCATTGCTGGTGACAAACAATATTCATTTAAAATTGATGCTTTCAAACGCCACTGTTTATTAAATGGTTTAGATAATATTGGTTTAACCCTACAACATGAAGATGCTATCAGCTCATTTGAGCATAAAATTCCTAGATTCTTAAATTAGTTTATTTAGGCGCGTAAGCGCCTTTAATTCAATTATTGATAATATATTTAAATCATCAAAATCAATCAGTTATTAACACAATCGCATTCAAAGGGAATAGAAATATTTAATCTAATTAATAAAATAGTTTATTGATATTAAAGCTGTTTGCGTTGATTTGAAGGTGGTATTGACAATGCCTCACGATATTTTGCTACCGTTCGCCGAGCAATAATTATGCCTTGATTTTCAAGGATTGAAACTAATTTGCTATCACTCAAAGGTTTTTTTGCATCTTCCTCGGAAATATATTTTTTAATTAATGCCCGAATGGCTGTGGACGAGGCTTCGCCACCAGATTCAGTATTAACATGGCTTGAGAAAAAGAATTTTAACTCAAAGATGCCAGTTGGGCATTGTAAATACTTTTGTGTTGTTACTCGTGATATTGTCGATTCATGCATATCAATTGCCTCGGCAACATCAGACAAAATCATTGGTTTCATATATTCAGCGCCATTTTCAAAAAAAGCTTGTTGATGCTCAACAATAAATTGACTCACTTTTAATAGTGTCTCATTACGATTTTCGACGCTTTTAATAAACCAATTTGCATCTTGCAAATGTGCGCGAATATATTGGCTGTCGCTTTCATTACTAATTTTTTCCATTGCCGCATATTGTTGATTAATACGCAGAGTCGGAACAGTATCGTTATTTAATTCAGCAATCCATTTGCCATCAATCTTTTTTACCACAAGATCAGGAATAACATAATCCGGAGGTAAAGTATTGACCGAATCACCAGGATAAGGTTGTAAATGCTGGATAAAATCAATCGCCTCTTTTAACTGTTCATCGGTAGCATTTAAGCGTTTTTTCAATGTTCGATAATCATGATTTGCTAATAAATCTAAATAGTTATCAATAATCTGTTTAACTAATACCGGCGGAGTTAGATGCTGAGTTTGAATAGATAAACATTCTTGTAACGATCTGGCTCCAACTCCGATTGGATCAAAATGCCAAATTCGCTTTAAAACAGCCTCAACCTCATCAAGTTCAATTTGACTATTACCTTGTTCTTCTAGAATTTCTTCACTTGAAACGGTTAGATAACCTCTGTCATCAATAGCTTCAATAATCGAAACAGCAATTGCACGATCAATGTCACTAAATGGTGTTAAATCTAATTGCCATTTTAAATAATCATGCAAGGTTTCATGTGTTTCACCTTGATAGATTGGTAATTCATCAGTACGATAATCTGAATAGGTTCCTGAGGGTGTACCTGCAGTGTAAATATCATCTAATGAGGCATCTAACGGAATATCTTCAGGAATTTCTTGACTATCCAATGCTTCACGGGTATCAATATTTTCGTTTAGTTCATCTTGTTCAACATTAACCTCATCATACTGATCGGCAATCTCTAATAATGGATTGTTTTCAAGTACAGTTTGAATTTCTTGACGTAATTCTAAAGTCGACAATTGCAACAATCGAATAGCTAATTGTAATTGTGGCGTCATTGACAACTGTTGTGAAACCTTCAGTTGTAAGCCTTGTTTTATCATAATCTATAATCTAAATTCATGTCCTAAATAAACACGTTTAACATAGTCATTATTTAATATACTGTCTGGTGTACCTTCAGCAATTAAATGTCCTTTATTCACTATATAGGCACGTTCACAAACATCAAGTGTTTCACGAACATTATGATCAGTAATCAGTACCCCTAAACCACGATCACGTAGATGTTTAATAATATTTTTAATATCAATAACCGAAATGGGATCTACACCAGCAAATGGTTCATCAAGTAAGATAAATTTAGGGTTTGCTGCCAATGCTCTAGCGATCTCAACTCGTCGTCGTTCGCCACCAGATAATGATTGACCAACATTGTCTCGGATATGGGTAATATGAAACTCTTCAAGTAGCTCTTCTGCTCGATTTATCTTTTCATTTTTATCAATATCATTACGCGTTTCTAAAATAGCCATAATATTATCAATAACTGAAAGTTTTCTAAATATTGACGCTTCTTGAGGCAAATAACCTATTCCTTTTTGCGCTCGCTCATGTAATGGCAAGATACTGATATCATGCTCATCAAGGTAGATTTTACCAGCATTTAAAGTCACAATGCCAACCACCATATAAAAAGTGGTAGTTTTACCAGCACCGTTAGGGCCAAGTAAACCAACAATTTCACCTGAGTTTACTGTTAAACTAACATCTTCAACAACTCGTCGTTTTTTATAAACTTTAGCAAGATTTTCCGCTTTTAAAATTGCCATTTATTTATTCATCTCTTTTACTTGACTTGGAATAATAGTGCTTTTTACCCGACCTTTTTTGCCTGGTTGTGCAACAATTTGCTGTTTTTTCACATCATAAGTAATGATTGAGCTACTGATATGATTATCTTGTTGAAATAGTTCTGCATTACCTTGTAATACTATGTTATTTTCCTTAACATTATAGATAACCTGTTGTGAATGACCGGTCACAATTTTATTATTTTGTGGAAGAATTTGTTTATATTTTACCGGTTTACCATATGCAGTTATTTTTTGTTTACTGGTGTCTTGCATATCAGTAATTACCACTTTATCTGCCCATATGGTCAAACCTTCTTGGATAATCTGGACATTCCCATTAAAAGTAATAATATTTTTTTCAATATCTATTTGCTGATTATCTGCATCAACTGTAATAGGTTTATTATCGACAAACATCTTTTGATCTTTTGAGGCAGATGAAGCGGCTTCATTAGGCTCATCAGCAAAACAAGCAAATGATGCACATAGCATAAAAAATAACGGAAAAAATTTCTGTTTTTTGGATCTCATTTTTTATTGAGCCTCACTATTATAAAAGGTTTTTATATTCTCAAGTATATTTGCCGTTTTTTCTCGTAAATTACCGATTAAACCCAAACCAGTTGAGAAAAAACCAACTCCCTTAATTTTTACTGGATCATCAGACGTTACCAGTTGTGTTTTTAAATCAACTATAGCATTATCAGTTAACACTTGTTGTAATTGCGATTCTGGGGTTAAATTTGTTAACACGACATCTTGATAAAGGTAGATCAATTTATCATTAGTCAAAGTTGCGCGTTTTGCTTTAATATGCCAAGTAGCCGCATGATCCTGATCGTAAAGTGTCACATTAGGTAAATCAAAATCAGTACTTTCATTATTATCAAAATGCTTTACTTTGCCAGATTCAATTTTATATACCATATTACCTGATAAATCATAGACATTGGTTACCATATCATCACTTTGATAAATTGGTGTTTCCGGCAGACTTGCATTTGATGGCGAGCTCGACACCTCATCATCTTTTTGATAACTATAATAAACACCAATTATCAAAATAAGAAGTAAGAAACAGATTAAATTTTTTTTATTCATACTTTACGTTAATTACCTTTATAAGATTAATCAATAACGCAGGCACACTATTATGACAAATCATCTAAATATTAGCTCATTTTACTTTATTTTTTATTAAATTAATATCTGACATTGCAAGAAGTTAAATGACATTCTGATAATGATTGATAAACATTAGTATTAATAAGATAACGGTCTCAAAGCATCTTAATAGATACGTTTTACAGTGTTTAATAATGAATACATAACAATGAGCTTTTCTTTTAATTTAAATAAAATATTATTTTTTAATTGAAAAATTAATTGCTCAGATATAGCAATTAATATATACATTTTTTACTAATAAATAACTATTATAATTAATTTTTAAGGCTAAAATTTAGACATAATCACCTAATAAGGATAAAAAAAATATCAATAGGAAATCAATATGTTATTTAGATTAAAAAACAGTCTCTATTTATTAATTGTTTTATTCATGCTGGAAGTAGGTAGTTTTTATCATTATGCTTATGCTGATTTAAATGTTAATGAGAGTAAAATTGGCACGGTCATCGACGAGTTTAATGGTGTTAAAGTCTACTATAATGGCAATATCAATCATGTTAGTAGTCGCAATGTAGCTAAAGATGGTTATAATTTAGGTCTTAAATATCAATGTGTTGAATTCATTAAACGCTACTATTACGAACGTTTCAATCATAAAATGCCAGATAGTTATGGCCATGCAAAAGATTTTTTCGATGATTCCATTCCTGACGGTAAAATAAATACCAGACGTAATTTACTTCAGTTCCGTAATGGATCAACGACCAAACCCAAAGTAGAAGATATTATCGTACTGGGATGGTCTCAATATGGTCATGTTGCTATTATCAGTAAAGTTAGCGACAATGAAATTGAAATTGTTCAGCAAAATCCTGGCCCTAACGCAAGTAGCCGAGTAACTTTCCCGTTAATTTATAAAGATGGATTATGGAAAATCGAAGGTTATCGTGTTTTCGGCTATTTGCGTAAACGTTAAATATTAATTAAATAATGCTTTATAAATATTAGCCATATATCATAGCGTTGATTAGCCAACTAATTATTATTGCAATAAAACATATAATTTATAAAGTTAATATTTGATATGAAAACCGACTAACTGGCTTTCAGGAATTAATTCCATAACATTCACTGCAGTTATACGGGCTGAAACTGGCCCGCCCTGTTCAAGCCATTGTATTAATTTAGCGATTGATATGTTATCCCCTTGTATGACTATTTCTACATCACCATTATCTAAATTTTTAACATAACCAACTAAACCTAGTTTGGTCGCTTGTTGATAAGTAAAAAAGCGAAAACCAACGCCTTGTACACGACCACACACTCGAATTTTAACTTGTCGTATCATAATAGAAAGTCTCAATTATTATTTACTAATAAGCTAATCAACAAACCAATCATTCCGTTGTTGTGACACTATTTTTATTGTGTGTAAAATAGTAGATAGATGTTCATGCAGCGCCAATGCCGCCATTTCCGGATCATGTTTTTTTAGTGCAATAACGATTTTTTCATGCTGCTTGACTAAATCCTCTGGTGGAGATATATCTTCTAAGGTGAGATATCGAACTCGGTCCATCATTGCCTTGATATTTTCGACAGTTTCCCAAGCCATTGGACAATCGATAACATTCATTATAATTTGGTGAAATTCGTCATCTTTTTCCAAAAAAGCGCGAATATCTTTACGGTTATTGGCATCTACCTGTTCGGCAAGATTTTTATCCAATAATACCAGATCAGCACTGGTTATTTCTTGCGCAACCCGTTTGATAATTGCACACTCAACAGCTTCACGAATAAATTGCCCATCAATCACTTTTTTAATCGAGATTTTTGTTACAAATGTACCTCGCTGTGGCAGAATTTTAACTAATCCTGCTTCGGCTAATTTGATAAATGCTTCACGGACTGGTTGGCGTGATACATTGAATTGACTTGAGATCTCTTTTTCAGAAAGTAGAACTCCCGGTAACACCTGACATGTAATAATCGCCCTTCTTAATGCGCGATAAACCTGCTGATTAACCGGTTCAGAAATATTTAATTCAATAAGTTTAAACATATACCATTTTTATGTAATCAATTAATTACAATAAATAGTAGGTGATTTTTAAATATAAGAAAAGTTTTTTTAAAAAATACTATATATATTAAATAACTAGAATGATGATTATAGAAGGTGTAATGACTTAAATAAGCTATTACACCTTAGTTATTATCAATTATTGTTAGTTTCATTTATAGTGCTAAAAAAGTTCAGTTAAATTTTTAACTGTCTGTTTAGCACCTAAATCTCGTAATGACAGATAGGCATTTGTTACCTTATCGACAAAAAGTTGATTATGTGGCAAGTCACTACCAAACACATGACTTAAAGACAATAACGCTTTTACTCTATTTTCATCATCGGCACTATTTGCGACAAGATCGGTTATTTGCATAATTGACGGATCACTCACTTCAATAGCTTTACCCACATCATCAACCCCACTAACGTAGCGCATCCAAGCTGCTACCCCTAAAGCAAGACAATCAAATGCAGTATTATCAGCTAAGTGATAACGAATTGAATCAAGCATTCGTTGGGGTAACTTCAATGTCCCATCCATTGCAATTTGCCATGTCCGATGTTTTAAACCAGTATTTCGATAACGATCAAGTAGAGATTCAGCATAAGCAGGTAGATCAACATCTTTAACTCGCAACGTCGTTGCTTGTTCATTTAGCATTAAATGCCTAGCTGCTGTAACATAATTAACATCCTGCATACATTCATCAATATGTAAATAACCAGCTAGATAGCCTAAATATGCAAAAAATGAATGGCTACCATTTAACATGCGTAACTTCATTTCTTCATATGGCAATACATCATTAACTAATTCTGCACCCGCTTTTTGCCATTGGGGGCGACCTGCCACAAAATTATCCTCAATAACCCATTGTCTAAATGGTTCGCCGGCAATACCGGCGGGATCATCAATACCACCTAGTTGTTTATTTATTTTTGCCATAGTTTCTGGCGTTGCGGCTGGTACGATTCGGTCAACCATTGTAGATGGAAACGTAACATTATCATCGATCCATTGGGTTAAATCAGAATCTCGTTGTTTAGCCAGTGCTAAAACCACATTACGAGTAACATGACCATTTTCAGGCATATTGTCACAAGACATAACCGTGAAAGGTTTTAATCCCTGCTCTTTACGTAAACGCAACGCTTCAACAATGACACCCGGAACGGATTTAGGTGCATGAGGATTGGCAATATCATGACTAATTAATGGATTATTGGTATCAATTGATGCTGTCGATGGCAGATAACAATAACCTTTTTCGGTTACCGTTATTGACACAATCGCAATTTCTGGACGGGTCATCACATCTAAGACTTTTTGTATTCCATCAATATCTGCATGTAATGCTTCTTTTGCAACGCCTACAACACGAGTATTCCAGTTATCATAGGACATTTCACATACACTGAATAAACAATCTTGTTGTTTTAAATCTTGGATTTGTGCTTCACCACCAATCAAGTTAACTTCACAATATCCCCAATCGCTATCATGCTGTGCAGCTAGTATATCCGTATAAACTGCTTGATGAGCACGATGAAAAGCGCCAAAACCAAGATGAACAATTTTGGTTTTAATTTTGCTTCTATCATAAGTTGGAACAACTACCTCCTTAGGTAGTTGTGATAAAGTTTGATTTGATAATCTCATAAAAATCTCTGATTAATAATTAATTGAAATAATCATTATTTTGTCGTTTTATTTTCCTACCCATTGTTGGTATTCTTTATTAATTTTATTAGGTGCTGTTTCTGGCAATAACGCAATACCAATAACTGATAAAATACCTAATGTACCAACATATAAGGCTAAACCAGAATAATGTCCACTACACATTTGTAAAATCTTAACCGCACAAAGCCCTAAAATTCCACTGCCAATTAATGAGCCAACCTGCCATATCAACGCAATACCACTACAACGAATTGCGGTTGGAAATAATTCAGGGAAGAATGATGCTTGTGGCGCATAACACATAGCATGCCCAATAGGTAAAACGATTATCATTGCCAACTGAATTAAAATATAATTCTGTGTATTGATCATTAAGAAAAATGGAACAATAAAAATTACTTGCAGAAGAGCGCCAAGTATATAGACTCTTTTTCTTCCCCATTTATCCGATAAAGCGCCCATTAACGGGATAGTAAAAATCTCGATGACTACAGCAACAATTATTGCATCTAATACATAACTTTTATTAAATTGATTAACATTTACATAGGCCAAAACAATCACTGTAAACATAGCAAATGAACATGCTTCAATTAGTTTTGCGCCAACCCCTTTAGCAACAATCCCCGGATAATTTTTCATAACATCTTTCAGCGGCATTGAAGATTCAACAGCTTTAGTTTGTCTAATTTTTTCAAAAACTGGTGATTCGTCAATACGTAATCGGATAAATAATCCCAATATTACCAAAAGTAAACTTAATAAAAATGGTATTCTCCAACCAAAATCAAGCATTTGTTCTTCTGAAAGTAATGATGTTAATAAAGCAAAAAGTGCTGAAGGTAACAAAAAACCAAGTGGTGCGCCTATTTGTACCCAACTAGAGAAAAATCCGCGCTTTTTAGGTGGAGAATATTCCGCTGTCATCAACACAGCACCAGCTTGTTCACCACCGACACCAAATCCTTGCAAAACTCTAATTAAAATTAGAATTACAGGTGCCCACCAACCAATTGATGCATAAGTAGGTAATAAACCAATAACGAATGTTCCTAATCCAACAATTAAAATAGTAATGACTAACGCTTTTTTTCTTCCTACTTTATCGCCCATATGACCAAAAACAATACCACCAATAGGTCTTGCAAAAAAACCTACGGCATAAGTAGCAAATGCAGCAAGAGTACTAATAAAAGGATCATTACTAGGAAAGAACAGTTGACCAAAAAAGAGTACCGCTGCAGTCCCATATGCAAAAAAATCATAATATTCTGCAGCGGTTCCAATTGATGATGCCACAGCTACACGTCTTATGATATTTCGTTTTTCTTTTTCTTCTATTGTTTCTAAAGTTGACATATTAATTTCCTTAATTTTTTCTAGTTACCAATTCCACAATGTGCCATCTTCTAGACGAGCAATTGGCAAATAAGCAGGATTGTATGGATATTTTGCAGCAAGTTTTTCATCAAAATCGATTCCTAATCCAGGTTTGTCACTTGGATGCATATAACCATCATTAAAGGTCCAATTAGGAGAGAAAACTTCTAACATCTGTTCGGAATAACCCATAAATTCTTGTACACCAAAGTTAGGTACCCACATATCAAAATGCAGAGCTGCTGCATGACAAATTGGCGATAAATCAGATGGACCATGTGAACCAGTTCTAACTTGATAAAGTGCGGCAAAATCAGCAATCCGGCGCATATGTGTAATACCACCAGCATGAGTTATGGTAGTTCGAATATAATCAATCAGTTGTTCTTCAATTAACTGTTTACAATCCCAAATGCTATTGAATACTTCACCGACAGCAATTGGTGTTACGGTATGTTGACGAATTAAACGGAAGCACTCTTGATTTTCTGCAGGTGTCGGATCTTCCATCCAAAATAGGCGATAATCTTCAATACTTTTACCAAAACGCGCAGCTTCAATTGGCGTTAAACGGTGGTGCATGTCATGCAATAGATGTTCATTAAAACCAAATTTATTTCTTACTGCTTCAAATAATTTTGGTGTGAAATCAAGATATTTATCGGTTGCCCAAAATTGCTCTTCTGGATAGTTACCTCGAGTAGCCGGTTCGTAAGCTAAGTTTTTACCTTTACTTTGACCGTAAGTGGTCTTCATTCCCGGAATACCACATTGAACGCGAATGGCTTTGAAGCCCATCTCTTTATGTTTTGCATAATCATCTAGCGCTTCTTCAATATCTTTACCAGTGGTATGGCAATAAACCATAACACCAGTACGTGAAGCGCCACCTAATAACTGATAAAGTGGCATATTGGCTACTTTACCTTTGATATCCCATAACGCCATATCAATTGCTGATATTGCTGACATGGTCACTGGCCCACGACGCCAATAAGCACCTTTATAGAAATATTGAAATATATCTTCAATTTGACTAGCATCTCGCCCAATTAACTGTGGGCAAAGATGATCTTTAAGATATGATGCGACAGATAGCTCTCGTCCGTTGAGTGTCGCATCACCAACTCCATATACGCCTGAATCTGTAGTGATTTTTAATGTGACAAAGTTCCTTCCTGGACTACACACAAAAACTTCTGCTTTTACGATTTTCATTTAATACCTCTGAAAAATGATTAACGAACAAACTTTAATCTGAATAATACTACCATACAAGTAGATTAGATTATTAATGTGATATGGATCACATTAATATTAACTTTATGAGAAATAAGTAATAAAAAACCCCGCTCCTCAATTTTTTTGAAAATTTTTGAGGAACGGGGTTTTTAAATGTCTAATATAGTCTTAGATAGTTTTTTAATAAGTAATTAATTACTTTATATAGCATCGCTTTTTATAATAGAATCACCAGTCACTCGTTAAAACCTCCTTTTTTATAATTATTAAGCATTGGGTACTACTTTGATTCTTCTAATTGATAATTACGATTCTTTTACTTTTAATATCTATGATTACCTTTGCCGTGCAGGAGCCGAAGTTATGGTCATCAAAAATGATGAAAAGTCTATTGATGAATTAAAGCAATTATCGTTTTCCAAAATGGTCATTTCTCCGGGGCCGGGAATACCCGATAATGCCGGAATATCATTATCGGCGATCAATTGTTTTGCTAATCACCGCCCAATCCTTGGCATTTGTTTAGGTCATCAAGCGATTGCCCAATATTTTGGTTATAGCATTGTTAAAGCCCCAGTACCAATGCATGGTAAAATTGATGAAATTACTCATGATGAGCAAGGCTTGTTTGTCGGGATTAAAAATCCACTATCTGTTGTAAGGTATCATTCTCTAATTGCCCAAACTAATTTGCCATCAAATGAATTACCTTTAATAGTCACCGCTAAAAATAGGCAAGGATTAATTATGGGATTACGCCATAAAACACTGCCAATTGAATCGGTACAATTTCACCCTGAAGCAATTAAGACAGAATTTGGTTTAAAAATAATTAGCAACTTTGTTAATGGTAATTAAAATGAAAATTTATATCGATTTTGAAGGTGAACGTAAATGTTTTTGTGATCCAATCAAAATTATAAAATCAAACGATTATAGATCTATTAAACAGCTCATTGATCAGATAGAAAACTTCACGAATAAAGGGTATTACGCTTGTGGTTATCTTGCTTATGAAAGTGCTATGGGGTTTAGTGAAAACAATAAAACCAAAATTATAAAAAGCTCAAATCTTGATTTACCATTACTATTATTTGGTATTTTTGATAAGTATACGAGTGAGCCGATTCCAGATTCAAATCACTTTTCACCACTATCGTTAAAGTTATCTTGTGATACTGATATTAACGAATATCAGCAAAAAATTGACTATATTCACTCGCAAATTGAATTAGGTAATACTTACCAAACCAATTATACCATCCAATTTAGTGCACCATTTAATGACGATCCTTTAGATTATTATCACTTTCTAGAAAAAAATAATCTTGCCAATTATTGTGCCTATATAGAATTTGAAAATTATCATATCTTATCTATCTCTCCTGAGCTATTTTTTAAACTAGAAGATAAAACTATTACAACAAAACCAATGAAAGGTACTACCGCACGAGGATTGACGACACAACAAGATAAACAACAAATAAAGTTGTTGAAATCAGAAAAAAATCTTGCAGAGAATATGATGATTGTTGATTTACTGCGTAATGATTTAAGCAAAATTTCAAAACCTGGTTCGGTAAACGTTCCACATTTATTTACCGCAGAAAAATATCCAACGGTATGGCAACTAACCTCGACTATTCAAGGAATAGTAAAAGATAATATTAACCTGTATCAACTATTGCAAGCACTGTTCCCATGCGGCTCAATCACTGGAGCGCCTAAAGCAAGTACCATGCAAATTATTAGTAATATTGAGAATTCAGCTCGTGGCGTATATTGTGGTTCAATTGGTTATATTGAACCTGTTATGAAAAAGGCGATATTTAATATTCCAATACGTACCTTAACCATTAATAATCAACAGTTAAATTATGGTGTTGGCGGAGGTATTACCTGGGATTCAAGCGCCGATGATGAATATAATGAAGTCCTAGCGAAAACAGCTATTTTGCATAGAACTTTATCTATGCCTGAATATATTATTGAAACCTTATTGCTAGAAAATGGAGAGTTTTGGTTACTTAATGCACATTTGGACAGATTGGACAACTCAACGCAATATTTTGATTTTACATGTGATATTCAAACAATCAAACAGACATTAACTAAGCTAGCCCAAAAATATCCATTAGGAAAATATAAAGTCCGACTTTTGCAATCAAAATCTGGACAATCGGAAATAAGCATAGATTTGCTTACCACCTCAATGGTGATTAATAATATAGCTTTTGCGCCTAAAAGTGTCGATAAACACAATGTTTTTCTCTATCATAAAACAACCAATCGGCAACATTTTCCTCAATTGACGATTGGTCAAGAATTTATCAATTATAATCAACATGATGAAATAACCGAGTTTGTTAATGGTAATATCGCTTTATTAATTAATGATGAGTGGATAACGCCTGCCATTACATCAGGATTATTAGCTGGCACAATGCGACAACATTATTTAAAACAGCATAAATTAATTGAGAAAACGATTAACAAAAAAGATATTTTACTGGCCGACAAAATAGCATTTATTAATAGTGTTCGTGGTTGGATTGAGATTGATGAGCAGGTATTTAGTGAATTGAAAAAACAGTTATGATAATTTGAAATCAAATACTGATAACATTCCGCCATTATATCGGCGGAATGTTAAACAATAACTAATATTTGATTGAATTTGCAAATTCAAACTCTTCATCTTGCCAACCTTGCGATAAGGCTTTTACCAGTGCGTCATAACCATTTTTTGCCAATGGCACATGACGATCAATAAATTTAGTCCTAATTTGTCCTTTATTATCTGTCACTACCCAGCGTCCTTTTATCACTGCATCACCATTATAACTACCATGGAAACCATCAATAAAAAGCTTAATTGTTAAGGTCGGTGTAGTAATAGATTTGGTTGAAACTAAATAATTAGGTAAAAGTTGGGTTAGATCCTGAGCTAATCGATCTGCAAATTGTTGAGACAGTGTCGATGCCCATAAATTATTGGTTGCTGTGACATATTTTATATCTTGTGTTTGTAAAACAATACCTGATTTATTTAAAAAACTAGCAACTTCAATAGATTCAATCCAAATAAACTTATTGGTCGAGCGAGTCGTCATTGAATCAGCATTAACTAAATTACTTGTTAATTGAAAATAATTTTTTTCTGGAGTATTCGACGAACAGCCTACCATTACCGTTAATAATGCTATCAATAGTGTAATTTTAAAGCTTCGAATCAATTTTAACATTATTTGTTTCCTCTAGCTTTTGGTTCTTGATCTGTTTTGTTTGGTGCAGAAAAGATCAATGAGTTACTTTTATTGTTTAGCGTATGGAGTAAAGGTGTTAATTCATCCATCATTTGCTGAATTTTTTGTAAGCTTTCATTCATTTGTGTATTAAGTTGTGAACCTGGTTGTATTCCTTTCATCGCTTCATTTAACGAACGCATAGCTTTTTGTAAATCTTTTGGCATATTTTGCATCTCTTTGCTTGCCATAATTTGATTGATGGTATTCATTAAGCGTTCACTAGATTGTAAAGATTTATTAAATTGTTCCATAGTATTGGTAACTGGTAAATTATTAAAATTATCTAATAATTGCAGTATTTTTGCTTGAATTTGCGCAAATCCAGTTGATGTAGATTCAATCGTATCGTACCCATATTGTTTAGCCAATTTAGTATCATATTTGTCTTTTAACTCTGGATAAAAATCTAAATCAATATAGAGCGCCCCCGTAAACATATTTGAAGTCTTTAATGATGCTCGCAAACCATTTTTTTGCTCATTTATAATTAAATTAGCAATATCTATCTTATCTTCTACCAATTCAGCTAATCTGTCAGGTTCGATTTTGATTAGTATCGGTACTCTTTGATTAAGGATTGATCTTTCTTGCAACATTTCTGTGGTATAAAACGGCACTTTACTTACTGTACCGAGTCTTATGCCATGATATTCAACTGGCGCACCTTCGGTTAAGCCAGAGATTGAATCATTAAGCATGATAATAAATTCCTTATAATCGGTATATTGGGAATCTTGAATTGATTTTCTATCTTCATATAACTTATATACATCATGTTGTTTAGCAGGTTGTCCCAATTTAGCGCCATCAGGTAAATCAAAGCTGATACCACCTGACATTAGAACATCTAAAGAAGGCACATCTAAGCTGGCACCACGAGAAGATAGCGATAAATTGATTCCCCCCTCTTTCCAAAACCGTACATTTTCAGTTACTAATGCATCATAAGGCGTGGTAATGAAAATTTGATACTTCATTTTTCGTGCTTCAACATCAAATTCGGATGTCTCAACATTACCGACATGATAGCCGCGAAACATTACTTTAGCGCCACGGGGCACAACACCGCTTTGATCGCTATCTAAATTTAAACGAATTCCTTTTATGCTTGGATCGGATAATGGCGGTGTATCAGACAGCACAAATGGATTGTTTTTAAAGCTATGAGTATCATTACCGGAAACAAGCTCAATATAAACACCGGATAAAATAGTACCTAGCCCTGTTACACCATCACGACCAATTTCAGGTTTAACTACCCAAAATATCGAATCATTTTTCAATAGCGGATTCATATCGTTATAAATTCTACCTTTAATTACGACTTGTTTGTAATCATCAGATAATGTCACTTCATCAACAATACCAACATCAACACTACGATTTTTTATAACTGTTTTACCGGCCACAATACCACTTGCATCTTTAGCTAATAAGGTAAAAGAAGTACCTCGATCAGCAAAATGAGCATAGATAATCCATAAACCAACAATTGCGGTAACTATGGGAATAATCCATATTGCTGAAATTGCTCTAATTTTAATTATTTTTGCTAACTTACTTGAGCTTGCCATATTATTCCTATTATTTTATTTTCTAGTTGGTATTCGATCCCATAGCAAACGTGGATCAAATTTTTGGGATGCAATCATTGTAATGATAACAACAGTGGCGAAAAAACTTACCCCTATATCAGGATATACGCCCATCATCTGTTGATTTCTTACTAAAGAACACACGACCGAAACCACAAAGATATCAATCATTGACCATTTACCAATAAATTCAACAGCATTATATAATTTCTTCATTTTTAGACAATTACGTTTTTTCTTATGCTTAACTGCCAAAGCAAAATAACAGAGCAAACTAAGTGAAATAATTTTTAAAATGGGGATAACCACGCTAGCAGCAAAAATAATTAACGCTACCGGTACATCACCAGCTTGCCACATATAAATAACGCCATCCATAATCGTCGAACTTGAAGGTGACCCAAATACTTCAGTAATCATGATGCCAAATAAATTAGCAGGTATATAAATAATCAGTGAAGTGACTAATAGTGCAATCGTCCACTGTATTTTATCTCTTCCTCTAAGTTGGCTTTTTTGTTTACATCTTGGACATTTAGCATACTCAGTAGGAACCATTGCATGACAACAACTACACAATTTTATATTTTGATAAATTCCTGTTTTACCCACTTGTAACGGTTTTAAGGTAAAATTATTACGATGGATTTCATTCCATATTTTTCCTGGTGTAAAAATAACTAATGCTTTGATATAAAAGAAAACAAACAAACAAAACGCCCAAAATGTTCCTGTAACACCAAGGCTGCCATAACTCATTAATTTAACAAAACTAACTAAAATTCCTGTCAAAAATATTTCAGGCATACACCAATGCTGAAATTTTTCATACACGATCAAGAGATCTCTTTTTCGATATTTAGTCAGTTTTATTTTGCAACAAAGTAATACAATAATAGATAAATTGAGTAATGGAAAAACGAGCACAAATAGAACAAATAGTGCGGAAATATAGCTATATCTATCAAAAAAAAGTGTTTTAGGTATATCCAAAACACTTACACCATTAATATTACCAACTAAATTAATATCAATAAATACAAAACCACAAGCGACAACAAGCATAATTAATGAACAAAATGCATACATTGCCGCACGAAACTTCATATTGTTCTGATTTTTAAACAATGTCGTACCACAGCGAGGACAAGTTGCTTTATGACCAATTGCAACATCTGTTAATTCGATAACCAAATCACAATGGGAACACAATACATAATCTTGATTATCAACAGTCATTATTTTCCTTTATTTGATAGTGTATTAATTAGTAAAGATGTTTTTGATTAGCATAACGTTTAGGTATAAAAAATTGCCAATATTTATTAAACGATTATGTTATGGGGTAATTAATTTAATACATCAATAATGGCCAACAGCTTTTGAGGTTAATCATACCAAATGCTTCTTTTTTATGAAAGTATAACCTAATTAAATTAGCATAATTTGATTATTATCATTTTTCCAAATGACAATATGAAGATCGTTATTCTAAATAACGCTTAAGATAACGTTTAATTAATTGAATAGCGGGATTTATTAATAAATATTAAGAAAATTTGTGAGTAATTTCACATAATTAATCAATTTAAGGCTGTTTATAAAAAAAACTTGATACTGTATAACAATACAGTATAATGTGTTTCATATCCTTACTTATTGGAATTTAATTATATGAATGAAAACAAACAACGAGCACTTTCAGCAGCATTAAGTCAAATCGAAAAACAATTTGGTAAAGGTTCAATAATGCGTTTAGGCGACACACAAACCTTAGATGTGGACGCCGTTTCAACTGGTTCTTTGGGATTAGATATAGCATTGGGTATTGGTGGCTTACCAATGGGCAGAATTGTTGAGATCTTTGGACCTGAGTCATCAGGTAAAACAACGTTAACATTATCAGTTATTGCACAAGCACAAAAAGAAGGTAAAACCTGTGCATTTATCGATGCTGAACATGCTTTAGATCCAATCTATGCTGCAAAATTGGGGGTTCAAGTTGATGATTTATTAGTTTCACAACCAGATACAGGTGAACAAGCGCTTGAGATTTGTGATGCATTGGTTCGCTCTGGCGCAGTAGATGTCATTATTGTCGACTCAGTCGCAGCATTAACACCGAAAGCGGAAATTGAAGGTGAAATGGGCGACTCGCATATGGGATTACAAGCACGTTTAATGTCTCAAGCATTACGTAAATTAACCGCTAACATCAAAAATGCTAATTGCCTTGTCGTTTTCATCAACCAAATTCGTATGAAAATTGGTGTTATGTTTGGTAATCCTGAAACAACTACTGGCGGTAACGCATTAAAATTCTATGCTTCAGTGCGTTTAGATATCCGTCGTACTGGTGCAGTAAAAGAAGGCGAAGATGTTATCGGTAGTGATACTCGTGTAAAAGTGGTTAAAAACAAAGTCGCTGCACCATTTAGACAAGCTGAGTTCCAAATTCTTTATGGATGTGGTATATCAAAAGAAGGCGAATTGATTGATTTAGGTGTTAAACATAAATTAGTTGATAAAGCCGGTGCATGGTATAGCTATAATGGTGAGAAAGTTGGACAAGGTAAAGCTAATTCAATTAAGTTTTTACAAGAACATCCTGAAATCGCTACCGAACTTGAAACCAAATTGCGTGATTTATTATTAAATAGTCCAGCTGTTTTCTCTGCTGAAGATGAAGAATCTACAACAGAAGATGAAAATTTCGAATAATGTCACACAATCTTAATAAATTAATTTTAGCTAAAGCTGTGCAATTACTTGCACAGCGTGATCACTCTTCATATGAACTTACCAGAAAATTAACTTTATTTTTTAGTAAAAAAATAAAATGTATAGAAGATGATTATCCAGAAGAATTAAGCCAATTAAAGATACAAATAGAACATGTTATTAAACATTGTACTCATCAACATTGGATGGATGATGAGCAATATATTGAAAAATATATATTTATGCGTGCGAATAAAGGTTATGGAAAATATAAAATTAGTTTGGAATTAAAGCAACGAGGATTATCATCCGATCTTAATAAAAAGCTATTAAATTTAGCTGATATTAATTGGTCTGAGATAGCTTATCAACAATTGTTGAAAAAGTTCAAACTTATTGATCCTAAAAATAATCAACAAAAACAAAAAGTAGCACAGTATTTAACCTCTAGAGGTTTTACACAAGGTGATATAAAAACTGTGTATAGTTTGTTGACTTAAACTATTATAGTCCCTACAATACTAAACAGAATGAATGCCCATTGCGTAAAAAAGCTCTCAAGATCTTTTAATTTTATTCCTTACTAATAGTAATTAGTTCAATCGCTGTATTAAGAATATTTACTTTTCAACTTAAGTTGTAACGGGTATATTACTATGTCTAAAAATTTATCGTTTAATATGGAAGCATAAATGAAAAGCACTGCAGAAATTCGTCAAAATTTTCTTGACTTTTTCCATAGCAAAGGACACGAAATTGTTGCGAGTAGTTCCCTTGTTCCACACAATGACCCAACACTTTTATTCACAAATGCGGGAATGAATCAATTTAAAGATGTTTTTCTTGGTATTGATAAACGATCTTATACCAGAGCAACGACATCACAACGTTGTGTGCGAGCTGGAGGCAAACATAATGACCTTGACAATGTAGGGTATACTGCTCGGCATCATACTTTTTTTGAAATGTTAGGAAACTTTAGTTTTGGCGATTATTTCAAACATGACGCGATTCATTTTGCATGGGAATTACTTACCAGTGAAAAATGGTTTAACCTACCAAAAGATCGTTTGACAGTAACCGTGTATGAAACCGACGATGAAGCTTATGCAATCTGGGAAAATGAAATTGGTATTCCAAAAGAGCGTATTATTCGCATAGGTGATAATAAAGGTGCACCATATGCATCTGATAACTTTTGGCAGATGGGAGATACCGGGCCTTGTGGACCTTGTACTGAAATTTTTTATGATCATGGTGATCATATTTGGGGAGGTCCTCCAGGAAGTCCTGAAGAAGATGGTGATCGTTTTATTGAAATTTGGAACATCGTTTTCATGCAATTTAATCGCCATGCTGATGGAACAATGGAACCATTACCTAAACCTTCCGTTGATACAGGCATGGGGCTTGAACGAATCGCAGCAGTATTACAACATGTCAATTCAAATTATGATATTGATCTGTTTAAAAAATTAATAAAAGATGCTGCGCAAATCATCAAAACTAATGATTTAGAAAGTAAATCATTACGAGTTATTGCTGACCATATCCGCTCTTGTGCATTTTTAGTTTCTGATGGAGTTTTACCTTCCAACGAAGGTAGAGGCTATGTATTACGTCGAATTATTCGCCGAGCTGTACGTCATGGACATATGCTAGGCGCTAAAAATATATTCTTTTATAAGTTAGTTAAGCCGTTAATTGATGTAATGGGAAGCGCCGCTAATGAATTAGCAAATAACCAAAAATTAGTTGAAGAAACTTTAAAAATAGAAGAAGAACAGTTTTTAAAAACATTAGAACGAGGCTTATTTTTACTTGATCAAGAGTTAGGTAAGATTACTAATGCAATACTACCTGGAGATGTTGCGTTTAAACTGTATGATACTTACGGTTTCCCATTAGATCTTACTGCTGATGTATGTCGTGAAAAAAATATCACTATTGATGAAGACGGCTTTAATCAATGCATGGAAGAACAACGAAAACGAGCTCGTGAATCAAGTTCATTTAGTGTTGATTATAGCAATATGATTAAACTTGATGATAAAACTGAATTTTTAGGGTATAAATTTACCGAATCATCAGGAAAGGTCATTGCAATTTTTCAAGATGGAAATAAAGTTGAAGCTATCAATGCCGGCGATACCGCAGTTGTCATCTTAGACAAAACACCATTTTATGGTGAATCAGGCGGACAAGTTGGTGATAAAGGTGTATTAAGCTCAGCAAATCTATTATTCGATGTGACTGATAGCCAAAAATATGGCAAAAGTATCGGTCATATTGGTAAAGTCACCAAAGGAACATTAAAAGTTGGTGATATTGTAACCGCTGCAATAGATGTAGAACTACGGGAACGTATCCGTCGTAACCATTCAGCAACACATTTATTGCAAGCTGCTCTACAACGTATTTTAGGAAATCATGTACATCAAAAAGGATCACTAGTTAATGACAGTTACCTTCGATTTGATTTCTCGCATAATCAAGCTATTACGCAAGAACAAATTGTTGAAATTGAAAATCTAGTTAATCAACAGATACGTCGTAACTTGCCAGTCGACATAGAACTGATGCCTATTGATCAGGCTAAAAATAAAGGTGCTATGGCATTATTTGGAGAGAAGTACGAAGATATTGTTAGAGTATTAACCATGGGCGATTTCTCTATTGAACTTTGTGGTGGCACACATGTTGATAGAACTGGAGATATAGGCCTATTTAAAATCACTTCTGAATCAAGTATTGCCTCAGGAGTACGTCGCATCGAAGCCACATCAGGACAAAATGCGATGGATTATATACACCATGAATCCAATTTATTAAATCAAATTGGACAATTGGTCAAAAGTGATAAATCAGCGGTGTTATCACGAATTGAGCAATTGCTCGATCAAACTAAAGCATTAGAGAAAGCAATGGAGCAGCTAAAAGCCCAACAAGCTAGCCAACAAAGTGGGCAATTGCTTGATCAATGCGAAAAAATAAATAATAAAAACTTGCTAATTGCTAAACTTGATAATGTCGAAGCAAAAATGTTACGCACTATGATTGATGATTTGAAAAATCAATTAAAAACCGGCGTAATTATTTTAGCAGCTGTTAATGGTAACAAAATCAATTTAGCTGCCGGTGTAACTAATGATTTATTAAGCATTGTTAAAGCTGGTGAATTAGTATCTCAATTAGCATTAAAAGTAGGTGGTAAAGGTGGTGGGCGGCCTGATTTCGCCCAAGCAGGTGGAATGGATCTTTCAGCGTTACCAGAAGCGTTATCTTCTGTGAAAAAGGAAATCAGTAATAAATTACAAGCAAGTTAGCCAGATGTGCTCCAGTGTTTGTTTGTTAATTAAACATTAGAGTATTTCTGTAAATTCCGTCTTTCTATCTTATTGATGGGGGGCTGACGAAGCTATATCTTAAATTGTTTGGATATATACTTAACTGATATTAGGAGATCTAATGTTAATTTTAACTCGGAGAGTAGGTGAAACACTTATAATTGGTGACGATGTTGTTATTACCGTTTTGGGCGTGAAAGGTAATCAGGTCAGAGTCGGTATTAATGCACCTAAAGAAGTTTCTATTCATAGAGAAGAAATATACAACAGAATTCATCAATCGCAAGATAAAAGTGATGAATTAGTTCAGCCCAAAGAGTAATATTGGGTACGAAATAAACAACTAGCACTTGTTCTTAAAAAAATGTTTGACTTATTTTTTCTAGAACGTAATATGTGCGCCACACATTATGATTTTGTTGTTGAAGCAAAATCATAATGTTTTGGTGAGATGGCCGAGAGGCTGAAGGCGCTCCCCTGCTAAGGGAGTATGCGGTCAAAAGCTGCATCGAGGGTTCGAATCCCTCTCTCACCGCCATTTACAAATTAAAATATGCATCCGTAGCTCAGCTGGATAGAGTACCCGGCTACGAACCGGGCGGTCAGGGGTTCGAATCCCTTCGGATGCACCATTTTATAATATTCAATACGCATCCGTAGCTCAGCTGGATAGAGTACCCGGCTACGAACCGGGCGGTCAGGGGTTCGAATCCCTTCGGATGCACCATTTTTTTACGAACTTACACGCATCCGTAGCTCAGCTGGATAGAGCACTCGGCTTCGAACCGAGCGGTCAGGGGTTCGAATCCCTTCGGGTGCGCCATTAAGCATCCAAAAGCATTTCGATTTCTTACACTCAAAAAAATTATAATTTATATAAACTCCAGCTGAACTGTTAGCCATGCCTTGATCTCCATTAGATATTTCTCTTTACATATTTTGATAAAAACAAGGGACAAGAATAAGACAAATACTTTGTTAATAATCATCAACCCTGTTTATAGATTGAAATGATAAATATATAAGAATAATCTTTTAAATATAAATCTAATAAAACACAAAATATAATAAACTTGATTAACTACCCTACCTACCCCCTTACCTGACTCAAAAACGGCTAATAACGCTCATTTATAGCCTTTTAAAAAGCATATAATCTATGACTGTACTCGTTATACCTTATCCAATCCAATCATTACTGTAAAATTCGAATATCGCGAGATGAATAAAAAACTCAAAAGGCAATAGTTAAACATGCAGAAAAAATCTAGATGAAACGTTTTATGGATTAAAAAGAAATGATTCTATATTTAAAAAGAATACGACATAAATGAAAATATAGATTTGCAAAGATAGAAAAATAACAAATTTATTATATTTTACTTTTAGATCAAAAAAAGCTGACTTTGTCAGCTTCAATTAATAATAATTTTATATTTTAGTTATATAATTAGGCAAATGATAATAATGCGCCACCAATCACAACTATCAATAAGACCCATAGTGCAATAGCAATAATTCCGCAAACCATCCCGGCTGTAGCAAAACCAGCACCATTTTTATTATTATTTCTTATATCGCCCTTAGCAATAGCGCTTAACACTATAGCAACAATAGCCACAGCAATACTTAAAAGTCCCATTGGAATTAATGATACAATCCCACAAATCATTCCTGCTATAGCAAAACCACTTGTTGGTTTATTCTGTTGTTGTTCCATTTACCTTCTATCCTGTAAAAATTTTGAAAAGTTAAAATAAATAAATAGCAATTAAGTATAATATTATCGTTTTTGCAAATCAATATAAGATCCATTCAATGCGAACTATCACCAATTATCAAATAGTTCACTGAATCCCTCAAAAAACTTATAAGGGATAGTTGATGAAAAAGAAAGCTAAAAAGTGTTTAAACCTTTTTCATTGATTATTTTAACTTTTAGATAAGACTTTGATGGATAGAAAATTGTCGATAACAATAGTAATCCAAACGAAACAACTAAAAATTCTAATAATATCTATATTAGAAAAATATAGTTTCAGTAGTAAATAAACGATTTAAAATTTGGTTTATTACTTTTGAAAAAAAGAATAATAATTTTTATAGAAGGAACAACGTTTTTAATATTATATATTTTACTAAAAAATGACTGTTAATAACTTGTATTTGTATTTGCTTTTATTAATAATAGTCACCTGAAAATATTAAGCAAGATACACAACAGTAACAAACACAAAAAATAATAAATTTTATATGTATAGTATTTTGACATATAACGAATGATTATTTTCTTATCCAATTAAATAAATTTATGAATATCATTTAGCGTTGTTCGGGCCTGCCACTTCGGTTGAATCCCAAAACAATTCTAGTATACTTAACTCACGAATTTCATATGTGTTATTAATCATACTTTTTTATTTATATGTTTTGTTAGCTGTACTAAAATAAGAAATTAAATAAATAACATTAATAAACAATAATGGACTCTTTTTATGTTGGACCCAAATTTACTTCGAAATGAATTAGATCTCGTTGCTAGCAAATTAGCACGTCGTGGATTTAAATTAGATGTTGAGACAATTCGACAACTTGAAGAAAAACGTAAAACACTACAGGTTGAAACAGAAAACTTACAAGCACAGCGCAATGCACGCTCGAAAGCAATTGGTGAAGCCAAAGCACGTGGCGAAGATATTTCAATACTGCGCGAAGAAGTAAACAAACTTGGCGAGAAGCTTAATAGCGCAAAAACAGAGCTTGATAAACTTCTTAATCAAATTAAAGATATTTCTGCCAACATTCCTAATATTCCTAATGATTCAGTGCCAGATGGTAAAGATGAGAATGATAATGTTGAAGTTTCTCGTTTTGGTACCCCACGAACCTTCGATTTTCCTATTCAAGATCATGTTGCATTAGGTGAACGTTTTGGTGGTCTTGATTTTGCTGCTGGTGTAAAATTAACTGGCGCACGTTTTGTGGTAATGAAATCACAAATAGCACGTTTACATCGTGCAATTACGCAATTTATGCTAGATCTACATACCGAACAACATGGCTATGCTGAAATTTACGTACCATATCTAGTGAATCAAGCTACGCTTTTTGGAACAGGTCAATTACCTAAATTCGCAGGAGATCTATTCCATACTAAACCTCTTGATGAAGAGTCAGAAAGCAGTAATTATGCATTAATTCCAACTGCTGAAGTACCAGTTACTAATTTAGTGCGTGATGAGATTCTTGATGAAAGCGTATTACCATTAAAAATGACAGCTCATACACCTTGTTTCCGTTCTGAGGCTGGATCTTATGGTAAAGATACCCGTGGCTTAATTCGTATGCATCAATTTGATAAAGTCGAACTTGTACAAATTGTTAAACCAGAAGAATCAATGCAAGCATTAGAAGAATTAACTGCACATGCTGAAAAAGTTTTACAATTATTAGAATTGCCATATCGTAAAATTGTACTTTGTACTGGAGATATGGGCTTTGGTTCTTGCAAAACTTATGATTTAGAAGTTTGGGTACCAGCACAAAATACTTATCGTGAGATATCTTCATGTTCAAATATGTGGGATTTCCAAGCACGTCGTATGCAAGCTCGTTACCGCAATAAAGCTGATAATAAAACCTATTTAGTACATACACTAAATGGTTCAGGTTTAGCTGTTGGACGTACACTGGTTGCTATAATGGAAAATTATCAACAAGCAGACGGAACAATTAAAGTACCATCAGTATTAGTGCCATATATGAATGGCCTTGAAGTTATTGGTTAGTTTTATAATTTCATATATTCATTGTAGCGCTATTCATTAGCGCTATTTTTTTATTAATTAAGGTAAATAAGATGATAAAAGGTGTTGCATTATCAATCCTAGCATCATGTCTTTTTGGTTTGTTGTATTACTATCCAGTATTATTGCAACCTTTATCTGTAGTAGATATTTTTTGCTGGCGATTATTAACATCTTTTCCGGCTATTATTGTCTTAATTCTGATTGAAAAGCAATGGTCATCTATATCTGCCCTCTTTATTCGAATTAAACATCAGCCATTTCTTTTAGTTGGGTTATTGTTTTCTTCTTTCCTACTGACTATTCAAATGCTTATTTTTATTTGGGCACCAATAAATGGTCATGGATTGTCAGCTTCTCTTGGCTATTTTTTATTACCATTAAGTATGGTGGTCTTTGGGCAAATTTTCTATAAAGAAAGGCTAAGTATTTTTCAAAAAATTGCGGTACTACTCGCTAGCATAGGTGTTATATTAGAAATCTATATTACTGGCGCTTTCTCTTGGGAAACGGCGGTCATCGCCTTGGGTTATCCTATTTACTTTATGACACGACGTAAATTGCAAATAGAAGGTATTGCAGGAACATTTTCAGACTTCTTTTTTATATTTATAGGCTGTCTGATTTATTTTCTTTTACATTACCCTTGTAATCAGATTATAAGTGATTTATCTCATTTCCATATTTTTATCCCAATGCTCGGTATTATTACCGCCATCGCCTTTGCTATGTATTTTGTAGCTAGGCGATTATTACCGCTTGGTTTATTTGGACTGCTAGGCTATGTAGAGCCAGTCTTACTTACCCTCGTTTCAGTATTATTTTTACATGAATCAGTATCCACAGAGCATATTTTACCATACGGACTTATTTGGTTATCAGTTTGTGTCCTAGTATTAGAAGGAACTGTTTATATACTACGAACAGTAAAACGAAAAAGATTAAAATAGTAGATAAAAAGGCTCCATAATTGGTGCCTTTTTACTAGTTAATCAACTTTATTTACTAAATGTCACATACTGACCGTAACTTTCAATAATTGCTTGAATTCGATCCAATGTTTCTCGTGGTGGAGCTTCTACACCTTCTAACATATATTTATCACCCAGTGTATCCCATTTATATGCACCGAGCTTATGGTATGGAAGTAGTTCAACTCTTTCAATATTTTCCATCCCTTGAATAAACTTACCGAGTAAATGAGCAGAATTATCATCATCCGTCCATCCCGGCACAACAACATAGCGGATCCAAGTTCGTTTATTTATTTTTTGAAGATATTTAGCAAATTCTAAAACTCGTTTATTTGGAACACCTACCAATTTTTGGTGTATCTCATCATTTATTTGTTTCAAATCAAGCATCACAAGATCTGTTACTTCCATTAACTCTTCAACGGTATGATCAAGTTGTCTTGCATAACCATTAGTATCTAGACAAGTATGAATTCCCTCAGCATGACAAGCTTTAAACCATTCAGTGATAAATTCTGATTGTAAGGTTGCTTCACCACCAGATGCAGTCACACCACCACCATTAGGCATAATAAAATTTTTATAAGTGATGATCTCTTTCATCAGCTCAGCGACAGTAATTTCACGCCCTGCTTTTAAATCCCACGTATCACGATTGTGACAATATAAGCATCGCATTAAGCATCCTTGAAAGAAAACAATGAAGCGAATACCTGGTCCATCAACTGTACCAAAAGACTCAAAAGAGTGAATACGACCTTTAATCGGTTGTTGTGTTGTCATAATAATATTTTTTTCCATAACAATTCTCTGATAATTGCTTACATTGCTCTTTTTTCTTATTTTAACTCAGTTAGACTAATGTTTTCACCAATTACACCAATAAGTGAGAAACGATATTAATTTAATTATAGTGAATATATATCAAGACAAATAAATAAAATAGCTTTGCATTACCCAATAACGTTTTTT
This sequence comes from Gilliamella sp. M0320, assembly GCF_016101635.1. Lineage (NCBI taxonomy): Bacteria > Pseudomonadati > Pseudomonadota > Gammaproteobacteria > Orbales > Orbaceae > Gilliamella > Gilliamella sp. M0320. The sequence continues at coordinate 222,238 of NZ_JACFQD010000001.1, read as the reverse complement.
AGCAAAAAATTTCAACTACAAAAAAATAGCGCCCCTAAAGGACGCTATTTAATTTAAGTTTATTATTAACTAAATTACATTGATTGAGTGAAAGTACGTGTAATAACGTCTTTTTGTTGCTCTTTAGTTAATGAGTTGAAACGTACTGCATATCCAGATACACGAATAGTTAGTTGTGGATATTTTTCTGGATGTTCCATCGCATCTAATAATGTTTCACGATTTAATACGTTAACATTTAAATGTTGACCACCTTCAACTGTTGCTTCGTGATGGAAGTAACCATCCATTAAGCCAGCTAAGTTACGTTTACGTGCGTCATCATCTTTACCTAATGCATTAGGAACGATTGAGAAAGTATATGAAATACCATCTTTAGCATAAGCAAATGGTAATTTAGCCACAGAAGTTAATGAAGCAACCGCACCTTTTTGGTCACGTCCGTGCATTGGGTTAGCACCTGGTCCAAATGGCGCACCAGCACGACGTCCGTCTGGAGTGTTACCTGTTTTCTTACCATATACTACGTTTGAAGTAATAGTTAACACAGACTGAGTAGGAATTGCATTACGATAAGTTTTAAGTTTTTGAATTTTCTTCATGAAACGTTCAACTAAATCAACAGCAATGTCATCAACACGTGGATCATTGTTACCGAATTGTGGATATTCACCTTCGATTTCAAAATCAGTTGCTAAACCATCTTCATCACGAATAGTTTTTACTTTCGCATATTTAATTGCAGATAATGAGTCAGCTGCAACAGAAAGACCAGCTATACCACAAGCCATAGTACGAATAATATCACGGTCATGTAGCGCCATTAATGATGCTTCATAACTATATTTATCGTGCATATAGTGAATTGCATTTAAAGCTGTCACGTATTGTTTTGCTAACCAATCCATAAAATGATCTAAACGAGCGAACACTTTGTCAAAATCAAGATATTCGTCAGTGATTGGATCTTCTTTAGGACCAACTTGCATTTTTAATTTCTCATCCACACCGCCATTGATTGCGTATAGAAGGGTTTTAGCAAGGTTTGCACGAGCACCAAAGAATTGCATTTGTTTACCAACAATCATTGGACTTACACAACATGCGATAGCATAGTCATCGTTATTGAAATCAGGACGCATCAAGTCATCATTTTCATATTGTAAAGATGAAGTATCGATAGATACTTTAGATGCAAATTCTTTAAATCCAGAAGGTAATTGTTCAGACCAAAGAATTGTCATGTTTGGTTCTGGAGAAGGACCCATTGTATATAGAGTATTTAAGAAACGGAAAGAAGTCTTAGTTACTAATGTACGACCATCAACACCCATACCTGCAATAGATTCTGTTGCCCAAATTGGGTCGCCTGAGAATAATTCATCATATTCAGGAGTACGTAAGAAACGAACCATACGTAATTTCATAACGAAGTGGTCAACAATTTCTTGCGCTTCTTTTTCGGTAATTAAACCAGCTGCTAAATCACGTTGGAAATAGATATCAAAGAAAGTAGAAGTACGACCAAGAGACATCGCTGCACCATTTTGAGATTTAACCGCAGCTAAATAACCAAAATAAGTCCATTGAACTGCTTCTTGTGCAGTAGTTGCTGGTGCTGAAATATCGAAACCATATTTCGCTGCCATTTCTTTAATTTGACCAAGTGCACGATGTTGTTCAGCAATTTCTTCACGACGTTGCATAGTCATTGGTAAATCAACGCCATTTTCAAAGTCAGCTTGTAATGAAGTAAATTGTGCAAATTTATCTTGCATTAAGTAATCGATACCGTAAAGCGCAACACGACGGTAGTCACCAATGATACGACCACGACCATAAGCATCAGGAAGACCAGTGATTACACCTGATTTACGACAACGTAGGATATCTGGAGTATAAATATCAAATACACCTTGGTTGTGAGTTTTACGATATTCAGTAAAGATTTTTTTAACTAATGGATCTAAAGTTCTATCATAAGCTTTACAAGAATTTTCGATCATTTTGATACCACCAAACGGGATAATTGCACGTTTTAATGGTTTTTCAGTTTGTAAACCGACAATCTTCTCTAAATCCTTTTCGATATAACCTGCATCATGAGCAGTGATAGTAGAGATTACACTGGTATCAAAATCAACTGGCGTATGAGTGGAGTTTTCAAATTTGATACCTTCCATCACTTTATCCCACAATTTAGTGGTTGCTTCTGTAGCGCCAGCTAAGAAAGATTCATCACCCTCATAAGGTGTGTAATTTTTTTGAATGAAATCGCGAACATTGACATTATTTTGCCAATCACCCTCTTTAAATCCTTTCCAAGCCTTTGCTTGTACTTCATTTAAATTACTCATAGTTATTAACCTCAGGTTTACAAAAATATCTATCTACTCTTACATAAGGGTAAATATTATAAAATCAATGTGGCTTACGTAAATGTAAAGCCCAATTAGGAACGGCGACTAATAAGCCCCCTAAAATATTCCCGATAGTAACAGGAATTAAATTATTTACAATAAAATGCTCAACTGTTAGTGCCTTAAAGGTATCAGGAGCGACCCCGACAGCAGCCCAAAACTCAGGTGACGCAAAATTATTAATTACAATTCCCATAGGAATCATAAACATATTTGCAATGCTATGTTCAAACCCACTGGCGACAAACATAGCTACAGGTAGCACCATAATTAGCATTTTATCAAGTAAACTGCGACCTGCATAACTCATCCAAGCAGCTAAACACACCATTAAATTAGCTAATAAACCAAGGAACACCGCTTCGATGAAAGTATGGTGTAATTTATGATCTGCAGTTTGTAAGACATTTAATCCCCACAAACCATTGGCAACCATATATTGCCCAGAAAACCAAATAATTGCTACAAACAGTATAGCACCAATAAAGTTACCAATATAGACAAAAATCCAGTTACGAAACATTTTTACCCAACTTATTCTATGCGTCATTTTAGGTAAAATAGTTAAAATGGTTGAAGTAAATAGATCCGTTCCACAACAAACAACAAGCATCAAACCAAGCGAGAAACAGATACCGCCAACTAATTTAGCCAGTCCGAAAGCAACGGTTGCTGTACCGGTGGTTGCAGTAATATAGAATACGAAGGCTATGGAGATAAAAACACCTGCAAGAATAGCAGATAAGATAGTACTACTAGGGTGTTTATTAACTTTATAATTGCCAAGTTCTTCGGCGATTTGGGTCATTTGTGCGGGAGAAAACGAGTCCACAAGCTTATCATTACTCAAGTTGACATCCTCAAAAAAACTATGCTTTTATGAGGCGCATAGTATACTCCAAAATTAACGTAGATCACGTTTTTTTTATTAAAAATCTTTAAAACTTAAAAAATCATTAGTTATTAATAATGTGAATTGTATATAAGATAGCCACTCTTTGTATCTCTTATCTAGACTAAAAAAGTGGCTAATAATCGTTGCGTAATTAATTATTTGCTATCTAAGATTTTACTTACTTTCACTAAATAATTACGTGATTCTTGAGAAACATGTGAGGTCACTAATTTTCGATAAACTTGTTGTGGTGTCATCGAGTTAATAATATTAATAGCTTCATTTCTATCATTAGAAAAAGTACGCAATACACTACCAGCACCACCATTATAGGAAGTGATCATTGCATATCTTAATGAAATTGGATTATTTATACCGGCTAAATACTTAGTCTTCAACAATGATAAATAAGCGGTTCCCATATCAACATTATTACGTGGATCGAGTAAAAATTGACGGCTAGGTTCGCCTGATTTTCCTCGTGAATTAAAGATATCTCGGCCGGCAGTATGTTGTTGAACTTGCATTAATCCTAACGCATCAGTACGACTGACTGCATAAGGGTTAAATGCAGATTCTACTTCCATGATAGCTAAAATTAATCGTTCATCAATAAAATAACGATTTGATGCTTCAGTAACAAGTGGTAAAAATTTTCTTGCTCGTTCATTAATATGATTTGGAACTAGCTTGATTTCAACATAGGTAATTTTATGAGAACCAGATGAACGGACTTTTAGATTATTGGCAAGTAAATAATCAGCAAAACTATTCGCCCTACCACTCCAACGAATTGGCTGTCTTTCTTGGTCAAGAACTTGGTTATATAAAAATGGTTCTCCTGATAAGTTCTGACTTATTTTATCATGGCGAATCATATCAACTGGCTCTGGCATAAGTAATGTCGAAACAATCGCATCTTTTAAATAAGCTAAAGGAGTATCAGATAAAGTCTCAATTGTTATTACACCTGAAACAAAATTAATGTGGACTCGTGTTTGCAAATTATCTTCATACTGAACATAATCTTTTGGTCCGGCAATAAGAATTTCTTTGGGCCCCCAAATTTGTTCTATATTATTTGCATACTGACTGATTAAAATATTAAAAGCATTGGTATCTTTTATATAATAATCTTCATCAGTACTTTTGTTTTTCGAACCAGGACAAGCTGTTAATAATGTTACGGAAATGAGTAAAGTAATAATTTTATAGTTATTTTTCATTTTAGCTCTCAATTTTCAGGTTTATACCCATCAATAACCACATCTTCACCTTCAAATAAAAACTTAACCATTTCGGTTTCTATTTTTTTACGATGTTCTAAATTCATCATATTGAATTTATTTTCATTAATTAACATTGTTTGTTTTTTAAGCCATTCTTGCCAGGCAATCTTTGAAATTTCATTATAAATACGTTTACCCAATTCACCTGGATAAAGCTGAAAATCTAATCCTTCAGATTCTTCTTTTAAATAATGGCAATAGATAATGCGACTCATATTTATTCCTATCTTATCGACGATTATTAATTAACCATTGATTATACCCGAAAATAATTACAGAAAAGAATAAAATATAGAACTTTATTTTAAATGAATATAAATTCATTAATTATGAATAAATATTAACTTTACTATCTTTTTAAATAACATAAAATATAAAATGACCGTTGGTTAAAATAAGGATTAAATAATGCAGCCCGAAATTACACGAGATCTGTTTGATAAAGTAATTCTACCCGTTTATTCACCTGCTAGCTTTATACCAGTGAAAGGGAAAGGTAGTCGAGTATGGGATCAAAATGGTGAAGAATACATCGATTTTGCTGGAGGTATAGCGGTTAATGCTCTCGGTCATTGCCATCCTGAGTTAATCAATGCGTTACACCAACAAAGTGAAAAATTATGGCATGTTAGTAATGTTTTTACCAATGAGCCTTCACTACGACTTGCCCAAAAAATTATTGAAAATACATTTGCTGACCGAGTTTTTTTTGCTAATTCAGGAGCCGAAGCAAATGAGGCAGCTTTTAAATTAGCAAGATATTATACTGCAGAAAAATATAGTCCATACAAGACGAAAATTATCGCTTTTTATCAATCTTTTCATGGCCGTACTTTTTTTACCGTATCAGTCGGAGGGCAAGCCAAATATTCCGATGGTTTTGGGCCTAAACCTGCCGATATTATTCATGTTCCTTTTAATGATTTAGATGCTGTTAAAGCAGTAATGGATGATCATACTTGTGCTGTAGTATTAGAACCAGTGCAAGGTGAAGGAGGATTAACCTCTGCCACACCAGAGTTTTTAAAAGGTGTTCGAGCACTTTGTGATCAATATAATGCCCTATTAGTCTTTGATGAAGTACAATGCGGTATGGGGAGAACTGGTAGTTTATATACTTATCAACAATATGATGTCATTCCTGATATTTTAACTTCCGCTAAAGCTCTCGGCGGTGGCTTTCCTATTAGTGCAATGCTAACCACAAATGAGATTGCATCGGTAATGCATCCTGGTGTTCATGGTACCACTTATGGTGGAAACCCACTGGCCTGTGCCGTTGGTTGTGCTGCCTTCGATATCATTAACAACCCAGAAGTACTTGAAGGTGTCCAAACACGTCGGGCAATGTTTATTGAACAACTTGAAACCATCAATGATAAATTCAAAGTATTTCGAGAGTATCGAGGTAAAGGCTTGCTTTTAGGTGCTGAATTACAACCTGAATTTCATAGTAAAGCGCGAGATTTTTTAAATTTTGCTACCGAGTATAAAGTAATGATACTTAATGCTGGGCCAAATGTACTACGTTTTACGCCATCTTTAATTATCTCGGAAGATGAAATAAAAGAAGGTATGAACCGATTTAGAAAAGCAGTCGAAAAAGTTGTCAACTCTTAAGTTTTTCTATACAGTAACGGCATTTTAAGTGATTAAGTGCCGTTAATGCACTTAAAGGATATTGTTTATGAGCGACATTCGACCATTAAATTATGCTAAAACGCATTTTATCTTAAGTGCCCCTGACATTACACATTTACCAATTGATACTGGCGTTGAAATTGCATTTGCAGGCCGTTCCAATGCAGGGAAATCAAGCGCACTTAATACATTAACTAATCAAAAAGCCCTAGCAAGAACCAGTAAAACTCCAGGACGAACACAACTAATTAACCTTTTCGAAGTTGAAGAAAACTGTCGCTTAGTTGATTTACCTGGTTATGGTTATGCCCAAGTACCTGAAGCGATTAAACGCAAGTGGCAAAAATCACTGGGTGAGTATTTGCAAAAACGAGAAAGTTTAAAAGGTTTAGTTGTATTAATGGATATTAGACACCCATTAAAAGATTTGGATCAACAAATGATTGAATGGGCTGTATCTGTAAATATTCCTGTAATGTTATTATTAACTAAAGCTGATAAACTGGCTTCTGGTGCACAAAAAAAACAAGTTAATATGGTCAAAGAAGCCATTTTACCTTTTCAAGGTGATATTACTGTTGCACCTTTCTCATCGCCAAAACGCGTTGGTTTAGATGCATTAAAACAAAAACTAGACGAATGGTTTAGCCAACAATAATGGAACATTATGAATAACAGTGCATTTTCGTTCCAAACATTAACGCCGGAACTGATTCTTGATAGCTTAGCCGCCATAGGTATCTATGTTGATTCAGGCCTTACGGCTTTAAATAGTTATGAAAATCGTGTATATCAATTTTCTGATGAAAATCGTACTCGTTATGTCGTTAAATATTATCGGCCACATCGCTGGAATAGATCACAAATTATTGAAGAGCATCAATTTACCCAACAATTATCACAGGCAGATATCTCAGTTATTGCACCTCTGGTAATTAACAACAGTAGTGTGCATGAATATCAGGGCTATCTATTTGAATTATTTCCAAGTGTTGGCGCAAGGCAGTATGAAACCGATAATTTAGTGCAATTTGATTCCATAGCAACTATGCTTGGTCGAATTCATCAAATTGGCGCAAAACAACCTTTTGAACACCGTCCAACCATAGGTTTGCAAGAATATCTTTACCAACCTCAAGAAATTTTGTTATCTAACGCCATCATCCCGAATAAAATCCAAATAGAGCTTAAAATCATCCTCCGCGATTTAATTAAAACTGTTGAACAACATTGGCATAACGATTGGCAACCAATTCGACTACATGCCGATTGTCATCCTGGAAATATTTTATGGCGGGATAAAGCCATCTTGGTTGACTTTGATGATGCGAGAAACGGTCCAGCAATTCAAGATATCTGGATGCTACTCAATGGTGATCAACAACAGCAGAGAATTCAATTATCCAGTTTTATTGAACTTTATGAGGAATTTTTCCTATTTGATAATAACCAATTGAAATTAATCGAATCATTACGAGCAATGCGAATTGTGCACCATCTGGCATGGATTATTCAACGTTGGCAAGATCCGGCTTTTCCTCGAGCCTTCCCTTGGTTGACTGATATTGATTTTTGGCAACAACAATTAAAACAATTTAACCAACAAATTGAAGCAATTAAAGCTCCACCATTACAGTTATTATCAATTATGTAGACAACAAATAATATTAAATAGTTTTCATATTTAGAAAAATAAGTAATTCATTGAGACTTGGAGATATTGAAACTAATTTTTCTTTTTGTATTTTGGTTAACTGTTTAATACGATATTCTAATTTCAAGGCAGTTGATCTATCCCCAACTCTTAGTTGATAGACGATAATAAGATCCTTATGTCCTTTTAGATGTTTTGCACCTTTACCCATTTGATGTTGGTGTAATCTCCGAGCAACATCAGTAGTGATACCAGTATATAAAGATTGTTTTGCGGTTCTTATGATATATAAAAACCACACAGCAGCTTTAGTTTGCATAAAAAATAGTCGCTGTTAATAATAAACAGATCATATCATTAAGTGAATTTTTATAAATAGTAAATCTACCTTTTCCACTTTTCTACCTTAATTACTCATCTTTACTAATATTAGCTTTGTATTAATTTAACTTAAAAGTTCAATAAGTAGTTAAAATTCTTTTTATATACTTTTGATGTTTGTTCTAATAACTGTCAGTGATTGATTTACTTTAGGTGGGATAATGTTTAAGATAGCTTAATTTTTTTGATCTCTCTTAGGACGACAAAATTTGAATAACTTTGCAAAAATTATTGAAATTGAACGTGGCAATATGAAATTTGCCTATGTGCAAAATGATGAAATCAATTATTTAGACCTTTTTGACCAATTTTTGGCTGAAGAAGGCCATCATGAATTACTCGATCCAAGTGATAGAATTGAGCGATATACATATTTAATCAATCATGAGAAAACTAAATTCATTTTTAAAATTGACGGTGGTGTTGAACATCGTTTAGAACGCCGTATTATCGCCAAATTGACTGGTGATTTTTATTTCAATTTAATTCATAAGCTAGCAAAAATATCATTGGACAAATGTGATATAGCTTATGAACTTTATCTAGTCGCATTTGATAAAGTTACCAAACGTCATTATATGATTTTTAATTTTATTGAAGGTCGCTCGTTAAAATGGGAAGAAATGAAAACCTATGGTGAACAAATAAAAAACTGCGTTGAAAAATTACATAGTTATAATTTAGTTTCCAATGACATTCATGGAGGGAATTTTATTTTAACACCTGAAGGAACAATCAAAGCGATCGATTTAACTAACTCTGGTTTTATTTGGCTTACCAAAGCTAATGATGCAATCGAGTTGCGTGAGCGTTTTGATATTAAAATTAAGGTACCAGTCTTGGCAATGGCAATAAAGAAATTTACCCATGGATTTAAACGATTATCGAGAAAAATTCGCGGTAAAGAAGACTAATAATAAAAATGAGAGAAAAATTAATTTCTCTCAATTTCTCGCCAAAATTATTATTATTTTAATTTTATATAAAACAAATTACTGACTAATTTTTAATACTAAAAAATATTTATATGTTCATCTTTTAAATACTAGTAAATCCTTTTATAACCAGTTAGAATTAAAGTAGTTAATCAAGCTAGGATGAGATATGAGAAAGTTAATTGGTTTTACTGTTTTAGTAATGTTGCTAACTGGCTGTGCTTCTCACAAAATGCAATCAATCTATCAAACTCCAGGAGTCGAAATTGCCCAAAATCCTGTCGGTGTGGATATAATAAATAAATATAGTACTTCTCGTCCTATCACTGTTCTTCATTCTTCATTATCAGTTTGTATTGCTCAAGAACTTGATAACAGCCCAGTGGTTTTAAATAGCGATAACTATTTGGGTTCAGCTTGGTGGCCATATTATAATATGCCAACTCAACAAGCCATTACCATCAATGGCGGAGATACCATCAAATTAGTTGAAGGAAATAATATTGTTGCCAATGCGCTTACTGATTATCAATCGCAAACTAAATACTTTATCAGTTATACCTTAACAACTACGCGAAAAGCTAAAAATATTCATTACTTATTTAGCAACATTAAACAAGCTCAACAATATACCGGTTCGATTGCTAATGATGGATTTCAAAACGTAAAAACCCTTGAAAGATCACATCCTGATTTAGTTATTGATGCACTTAATAAAGAAGTCGATAAAATTCAAGCTTGCTTATTACGCTAATACTAATACTAATCCTTTCCTTAAAAATTTTTGAGGAACAGGGTTTTTATTTAGCAACTATATATTATTTTCTTATTATTGAATAACATTTCTATACGTTTTTCCTTCCTTAAATAACTCGCTTTATCTATAAATTATTTATCAATACTTACGCTGTGGAATAATAAAAAAAGCTAATTGAAAATCTAAATCATTAAATAAAACAATAACTGTAAAATAGTTATTGATAATCATTCTTAATGATATATTATTTAATTCTCATAAAATTCAATTATGCAGTACTGGTATAATAAAAACATAAGGAATTATGATGAAAATTAATAAGTTGTTAGGAGTAATAGTTGTTAGTGGTTTATTATTTGGCTGTGCTAAAGAATCTTCCAGGACAATCGAATCGCCAACAGTAAATAGCTATCATTCAAATTATAATGGTGTTAAAACCAATATTGCTGTAGGTAAATTTGAAAATCGTTCAAATTATCAAAATGGTATTTTCTCTGATGGAGTTGATAAACTAGGTAATCAATCAAAAACATTGCTTATTAGTCATTTACAACAAACCAATCATTTTAATGTTCTAGATAGAACTAACATGCAAGAAATAGCAAATGAAGCTAAATATAGAAAACAGAAGCAAAATGTGATCGGTGCAAATTATATCATTTCTGGTGATGTAACAGAGTTTGGACGAAAAGAAGTCGGTGATCATCAACTATGGGGAATCCTCGGCAAAGGTAAGGAACAAATTGCTTATGCTAAAGTAAGTCTGAACATAATTGATATCCGAACATCTCAAGTAGCTTACTCAGTACAAGGATCCGGTGAATATAGCCTATCCAATCGAGAAGTTGTTGGATTTGGCGGCAAGGCAAGTTATGACTCTACTTTAAATGGCAAAGTATTAGATTTGGCTATTAGAGAAGCAATTAATAATTTAGTCAGAGGCATAGATAGCGGCGACTGGAAACCTAATACCAAATAAAATGAACGTTAATGACATAAGGATCATAACAATGTTAAAAAAACAATACTTTATATATTTATTGTTCGCAGGAATGTTATTTGTATTAAATGGTTGTCAATCATCTAATACTATTTATTACTGGGGTGACTATCAAGAAGTACTTTATAACTATAATCAATCAGATAAAAACAACTACACTGAACAGATTCAAGATTTAGAAAAAACTATAGAAAAAGCTAAATCAACTAATAAATCTGTACCACCAGGATTACATGCTCATTTAGGTTTGTTATATGCAACCGCTGGTGATAAAAATAAAGCTTTTGAACAATTTGAAAAGGAAAAAACTCTTTTCCCTGAATCAAAACACTTTATTGATTTTATTGAAAGAAAATATCAAGGGAAATAATCAATGAATAATAAATTTATTGCTCTACTAGGAACATTTCTGGGTCTCTTTATGTTGGCAGGATGTACAGTAAATAAAGAAAGTTATGACTATACAGCATTTAAAGAAAGTAAACCTGCTTCAATTTTAGTTTTACTACCTGTCAACCACTCAAATGAAATCAATGCGAGTTATGGGGTTTTATCTCAAGTAACCTTACCTTTAGCTGAAGCTGGTTATTATGTTTTCCCTGTTATGTTTACTGATGAAGTATTTAAACAAAATGGCTTAACGGTAGCTAACGAAATTCACGCAGTTAGTTTATCTAAATTACAACAGACCTTTGATCCTGATGCAGTTTTATATATTAATGTGCAAAATTATGGAACTAATTATCAAGTGATCCAAAGTGATACACGTGTAACATTAGAAGCAAAACTACTCGATGCTCGAACTGGAAAAGTTATTTGGACAGGCAGTGCTACAGCTTCTAGTCTAGAAAACCAACAATCAAATAATAGTTTATTAGGTATGTTAATTTCTGCTGCTATCACTCAAATAAGTGATACTGTTACGGATCGAAGTGTAGCAATCTCAAGCGTCGCAGCTGCTCGTTTATTTACACCAAACCCGGTAAAAAGTAACGGGATTTTATATGGTCCTTATGCTAAACAAAAATAACTGATCTGATAATTTCTTTATAAAAGAGCGGTAATAATTACCGCTTTTTCATTGATATAATTACACATATCATTATTACCTTTTTTAACCATACTCATCATCTTACAGAATCATTTATTCATCTTTTGTTTAGACACTAAAGACAACACTGTTTAGCTAATAATGGCTATATAAAAAAGTTCAAGAACCGGGATTGGTATACTCAAAAAGGGGCAAAAATTAAGAATGAATAAATGAATGAATGGATTGATTGATTTAATTAGTCAAATGATTATAAGAACATCCTAATAAATTAGTCATTACTAATTTTATTATTTTAAAAATGGTCTAAATATAAATGTCTTTATAAATCAATAATTATGTTAGTAACATACTTACATTAATTACAAAATTAGTTAGATAACTTTCTTAATCTTCTGATTTATATCTACCTAACTATACTGCTTATATACTATAAAAAACATAAAGAGGTTTAGTTATGAGCATGCTTGAAGATATAAAAAAAAATAAGATGTATATAGGTTCACTCCCCCTTCCTATATTTTTAGTTTGTTCCATTATAGTTATTATTGCCGCCCAACTGGACATGCTACCAAGAACATTAATTGGTGGTTTTGCCGTAATATTACCTTTAGGTTGGTTTTTGGGAACTGTAGGACAAAATATTCCATTTTTCAAAAAGTTTGGGGCCCCTGCTATTCTGTCATTAATTGTTCCTTCATTATTAGTTTATTATGGTGTATTTGATGAAAATACCCTATCGGCGACCAAAATGTTAATGAAAGAATCTAACTTCCTGCTCTTTTATATCGCCAGTTTAGTATGTGGTAGTATTCTTGGTATGCATCGAGTCATTTTAGTTCAAGGCTTTATTCGCATGATGATCCCGATGTTATTAGGAATGTGTTTAGCGGCACTAGTTGGTGTAGCTGTCGCTGTAGCTTTTGGTGATACTTGGGAACACGCCTTTTTCTATACCGTTTCGCCAGTAATGGCAGGAGGAATTGGTGAAGGTGTTTTACAACTTTCTAATGCTTATAGCAATATCCTAAATCAAGATTATGATAGTTTCGTTAGTGCATTAATTCCTGCTACAGTAGTCGGTAACTTTTTTGCAATTACCTTTACAGCCGTTATGAGCCGAATAGGTGAAGTTAAACCTCATTTAAGTGGTCATGGTCAATTGGTCAAAATTGAGTTTGATGGTTTAGCTGAAGCATTAAAAGATGATAAAACCCCACTTGATGCTCGCTCAATGAGTGGTGCAGTAATGATTTTAGCCACTTTATTCATTTTTGGAATGATTCTAGAAAAAATGATTCATTTCCCTGGCCCTGTTTTAATGATTATTGCTACAGCGGTCGTTAAATATTTCCGCTTATTACCAGAAAGTGTAGAGCGTGGTAGCCAACAATGGTACAAATTTATTTCGGGCAATTTTACTTTCCCATTAATGGCTGGATTAGGTCTGCTTTATATTGATTTAGCCAGTGTAGTTAATGTATTAACTATCCCATATTTCATTACTATTATCGCGATTGTATTCACTGTTTCAATGACAGGATTTGTCTGTAGCTTCTTCTTAAAAATGTATCCTGTTGAAGCATCAATTATTTCGTCTTGCCAAAGCGGTATGGGCGGGACTGGTGATGTAGCCATACTTTCTACAGCAAATAGAATGAACTTAATGCCTTTTGCTCAGGTCGCAACAAGATTAGGAGGGGCTTTGATGGTGATATGTACCACAGCACTAATGCGTTATTTACATATGTAATTTTATATAACATAAAGAATTAATTAATAAATTTATAAACAGTTTGAGATGAATTATTGCACTAATTTAATCTTACAAAATATCTAACATAGATTTAATATATTTAAAAAGGTAAATATTATGACAACAGTACAAGAAAAAGCGCTAGCAATCAGTAAGCAAATGCATGGCAAATTTGAAACTCATTCTAAAGTGCCCGTTAATTCAATGGCAGATCTTAGTGTTGCTTATACACCTGGGGTTGCCGCAGTGTGTACTGAAATAGCTAAAAATCCTGAATCAGTTTACGAATATACCAGTAAACGTAATTTAGTAGCTGTTATTACTGATGGTTCAGCAGTATTAGGTTTAGGAAATATTGGACCAGAAGCAGCTATTCCGGTAATGGAAGGCAAAGCAATTTTATTCAAACAATTTGCTAATGTTGATGCAATACCGCTATCAATTAATACTCAAGATCCAGATGAGTTAGTGAAACATATTGCTGCGTTGGCTCCTTCATTTGGTGGAATAAATCTTGAAGATATTAGTGCGCCAAGATGTTTTGAAATTGAAAAAAGATTACAAGAAATTTTAGATATTCCTGTGTTCCATGATGATCAGCATGGCACAGCAATTGTGGTACTAGCAGCACTATATAATGCCTTAAAAGTTGCTGGCAAATCGATAGAATCAGCCAAAGTTGTGATTAATGGCGGAGGAGCAGCTGGTTTAGCAATCGCCGATATGTTATTAGCTGCCGGCGTCAAAGATCTTAAAATTGTCGATAAAATTGGTATATTATCTGAAGATGACACTTCGTTACCACCCCATCATTTAGCAATGGCGAAAAGAACCAATAAATCTAAACAAAAAGGTACATTAGAAGATGCAGTTAAAGGTGCTGATGTATTCATTGGTGTATCGGCACCGGGAGTACTAAAAGCTGAATGGGTTAAAACGATGGCCGAAAAATCGATTATTTTTGCTATGGCAAACCCTACACCAGAAATATTCCCTGATGAAGCCAAAGCCGCAGGAGCTTATATTGTTGGAACTGGGCGTAGTGATTATCCAAATCAAATCAATAACGTGTTAGCATTCCCAGGTATATTCAGAGGAGCCTTAGATGCTAGAGCAAAAAATATTACATTAGCCATGCAACTTGCTGCAGCCAAAGGATTAGCGGATATCATTACACCAGAAAAACTTTCAGTTGATTGCATATTACCTAACGCTTTCGAACCTAATGTAGCGAAAGTTGTTGCCGAAAGTGTCAAAAATGCAGCAAAACTGTAATGATAACTTGAAAATAAATTAGATTAACTAAAAAAACCTACTAATAAATTTATTAGTAGGTTTTGCCTGTTAATCAGTTAATATAGTTAGACGTTTATTTTTTATATATTAAATGATAATGAGATACCTATTTAACAAATTACCATTGAAAGTTAAGCTAATAAGCCTAATTTGTTTGGTTTTTATACTCTCAGTTATTGCACAAAACATCTATATTATTCATGTAGTCAATAACGAATATCTTATTAATTCTCGACAACGTGTAGAAAATATTGCCAGTATTATCTCAACTTCTCAGACGATCATTGATAAAATACAAAACCCTACTTTACAAAATATCGCCGCCATTCAGGCAACTACAGAACAAACTAGAGCTCTGACTCAAATCGATTTTATTGTTATATTCAATATGCAAGGTGTTAGATATTCACATCCAGATAAAAATAAAATCGGCCAAACTATAGTCGGAGGAGATGAACAACGAGCGTTAAATGGTGAGTCCTATACTTCAATCGCAAAGGGTACGTTAGGGGATTCTGTTCGAGCATTTAAACCAATCATGAATGAAAAACATCAACAAATTGGTGCCGTTTTGGTTGGCCAAACGTTGCAGAAAATTAATCATTTAGCATCGAGAACAAGCCAACCGATTTGGTTATCCTTATTTGCCTCGTTAACTATCGCTATTATTTTAGCCTACTTGTTATCCCATAATATAAAAAAGATCCTATATGGTCTTGAACCAATTCAAATGGCTCAGTTATTTGCAGAACGAAATGCAATTATTAGAACAGTAAAAGAAGGGATTGTTGTTATCAATCGAAACGGTTTAATAACTCAAATTAATGATGAAGCGATTAGAATTTTACGTATAGATGATGATAAAGAAAATATTATTGGCTTACCTATTAAGAATTTCATTCCTAATACTCGCCTACATGAAGTGATGATGAGTGGCAATGCGGAATATGATTGTGAACAAAATATCAATGGAGTGGTAATACTCACCAATCGAACACCTTTATTTGTTAATGATGCTTTAGTCGGGGCCATTGCCTCATTTAGAGATATGACAGAGGTTCGTAAATTGGCAGAAAATTTAACTGGGGTAAATCGATACGCCGATGCCTTACGTTCACAATCACATGAATTCAATAACAAACTACATGTTATTTATGGTTTAGCTTTCAATGATAATAAACAAGAATTAATGGACTACCTTGAACAAATTATTGGCAACCAACAAGCTGAATCAAAACTTGTTAGTCAATATATAAAAGATCCAATTATAGCTGGTTTTTTAAATAGTAAGTTTAGCCGAGCCCGTGAATTAAATGTTACCTTAGAGTTCAATATTGATGGTGTTTTAGCACCCATAACAGACACTTCTGTTATTCATAGTTTAGTCACAATACTTGGTAATTTAATTGATAATGGTTTAGATGCTGTACAGTTTTTAGATGATAAACAAATAAAAGTTAGTTTAGTCATAGATAACTCTAATTTTGAAATAGAAATTAATGACAACGGCGAAGGTATTTCAGAAAAAGATATTCAATATATTTTTCAAAAAGGTTATTCGACTAAAGGTGATAACCGTGGCTTTGGACTCTATTTAGTATTGGCCAGTATTGACGAATTAGATGGGCATATACAATTATGTGATCTTAATAATAAAAAAGGGACTTGTTTTAAGGTACTATTACCACTAAAAGAGATATATAGGAATAAATAAGAAAATGGTAGAAGTTTTAATCGTTGAAGATGATCCAATGGTGGCTCAATTAAATAAAAAATATTTACAAATGTTACCTGGTTTCAATTTGGCATCTGTTGTTAGTAATGGAGAACAAGCACTACATTTTATTCATGATAACCACATTGACCTGTTACTGCTTGATGTATTTATGCCAAAATTAAATGGTCTTGAACTATTAAAATACATTCGCATTAGTTATCCCAAAATAGATATCATAATGGTAACAGCTGCATGTAATACCAACGACATTCAGACAGCATTACGTTTAGGAGTCATTGATTACATAGTTAAACCCTTTACTTTTCAACGATTTCGCACAGCCTTAATCTCCTATCAAGAACGTGTTCGATTGTTATCATCATCAGAAATACTAAATCAAGATCAATTAGATGATCGGATTTTTACCAAACACGTTAATCCCTCAACTAGGTTACCTAAAGGTATCGATTCACAAACATTACAATCAGTGCGAGAGGTGGTCGCTAATTATCAGCAAGATTTTTCAATGAGTGATATTGTTGAATTAATTTCACTATCTAGAATATCAGTTAAGAAATATCTGGATTACTTAGAAGAACAGGGAGAGATAGAAAGTCATTTGACTTACTTACCAATTGGTCGCCCAGTAAAGCGTTATATTTATCAAAAATAGATCCGATGCACTTTAATTTTTTTCTTACTATTTAATAAATTAGTTATTAAAAAATAAATAAAACTATTTATCCATAGTAATTTCATCTAAAGATAAACTAAAACTTGGCACAAATATATCTAAAAAGTAATCCATTTCAGGACTATTGCGTTCAGATAATGTTTTTTTCAGACGTTGCTCAGCTAACTTAAATTCATTATTGCCGGCGCTAAGTTCTTCAATGGTTTTAAGGTATGCACATAAAGCATCTGCTTGTTTTACGATACTCTTTTCAGACTCATTATAATAATCATCATCAATTAATGATCTAAAATCGTCTTGCAACTCTTTAGGCAACATATTAATGAGTTTATTTTGAGCTATTTTTTCAATTTTTTTATATTCAGATGTAATTTGCGGATTATAATATTTAGTTGGTGTCGGTAAGTCACCAGTCAGTACTTCTGATGCATCATGGTACATCGCTAATAATGCGATTCGCTCAGGATTAACATTGCCATTAAATCTTTTATTCTTAATGACAGCTAAAGCATGTGCAACAAAAGCAACTTGTAGACTATGCTCAGATACATTCTCTGTTCTCACATTTCGCATTAAAGGCCAGCGATTAATTAATTTCAAACGTGATAAATGAGCAAAGAAATGGCTATTATTCATGTTAATATCTCATAATTATAATAATAAAAAACGCTTCCAATTCGGAAGCGTTAATAAAGCGATTATTTTCGTTTAAGGAATTATGCTAGAACAAGTTGTCTTGTACCTAAAGCAACAGGAACACTTTGCTCTTCAGTAAATGTGACATATTCCCAAGCGTCTTGTTTCGCCAATAAAGCTTGCAATAGTTGGTTATTCAATGCATGACCAGATTTATAACAAACGACTTCACCAATCATATTGTGACCACTCATATATAAGTCACCTATGGTATCAAGCATCTTATGACGTACAAATTCGTCTTCAAAACGAAGACCGTCTTCATTAAGAACTTTATAATCGTCAACAACAATCGCGCAATCTAAACTACCACCTAAACATAATCCTTTAGATTGTAGAGCTTCGATATCTCGCATAAAGCCAAAAGTTCTTGCACGACTAATTTGGCGAATAAAAGATTCAGAAGAAAAATCTAGTTGGTAACGTTGCGAACTACTATCAATAGCCGGATGACGAAAATCAATAGTAAAATCCAAACGGAAACCACTATATGGTCGTACTTCTGCCCACTTATCACCATTTTCAACACGAACAGTTTCTTTTACTCGTAAGAACTTTTTCAACGCATTTTGTTCAGCGATTCCAGCATCTAATAACAAATAGATAAACGGACTTGCACTACCATCCATAATTGGAATTTCCGGAGCATTTACCTCAATAATAATATTATCGATACCAAGTCCAGCTAATGCTGAATTAATATGTTCGACAGTTGAAATACGAACATTATCTTCATTAACCAAACAGGTACAAAGCATTGTATCTCGCACTGATTTTGCATCCACAGGGAAATCAACATACGGATTTAAATCTGTACGACGATAAATAACACCTGTATTTTCCGGTGCAGGACGTAATGTCAAAGTAACTTTTTTACCAGTATGTAAACCGACACCAGTTGCTTGAATTGTCTTTTTTAATGTTCTTTGTTTCACTTCGCACCTACTTTTTTATTTGTTACTATGCCATTAGACAATAATAAATCAAATAAGTTCAATATTAATTAGCCTGCTTACGAATAAACGCAGGAATATCTAAAATTTTACGCTCTTCAATAGGAGACACATCAGGTTCATTCACAACCTTAGATATTGATGATTCTTCTTGTTGTAACGGTAAATGACTGGTTTGACCAAACAACGAGCCGTGATGAGCGGCAGGTTTAGTTATCTTAACTTCTGGACGTTTATCCATTCCTATACCTGTAGCAACCACAGTCACTCTAATCTCATCTGACATATCTGGGTCAAAAGTCGTACCAACAACAACAGTAGCATTATCAGATGCAAACGCTCTTACGGTGCTCCCCACTGTTTCGAACTCTTCAAGACCAAGGTCAAGACCTGCTGTAACATTAACTAATACGCCACGAGCGCCTGATAAATCAATATCTTCAAGTAAAGGACTTGAAATCGCCATTTCAGCTGCTTCTTCAGCTCGATTATCACCAGTTGCACGACCAGAACCCATCATCGCATAGCCCATCTCAGACATTACAGTTCTAACATCAGCAAAGTCGACATTGATGTGACCAGGTTTGGTAATTAGTTCGGCGATGCCTTGCACTGCACCTTTTAATACACCATTTGCTGCAGCAAAAGCATCTAATAATTTAACGCCACGCCCTAAAACTTTTAATAGTTTATCATTTGGAATTGTGATAAGTGAATCAACATGTTTAGCTAATTCAGCAATACCTTGCTCAGCAAAAGCCATGCGTTTTTTACCTTCAAATCCAAAAGGTTTTGTAACTACAGCTACAGTTAAAATACCTAATTCTTTCGCAATTTCAGCAACAACTGGTGCAGCACCAGTACCTGTTCCGCCACCCATTCCGGCTGCAATGAAGACCATATCGGCACCTTCAATCGCACTACGAATAACATCACGATCCTCTTCTGCTGAATTTCTGCCAACTTCTGGATTAGCACCAGCACCAAGTCCTTTGGTAACATTATTTCCGATTTGGATAGTTTGACCAACTTTTATTCTTTTCAATGCTTGTGCATCAGTATTTGCTGCAAAAAACTCAACGCCTTCAATATGTTCAGCAATCATATGCTCAACAGCATTACCGCCGCCGCCACCGACACCAATAACTTTAATGACAGCTGCTGGCTCATCATCCGCAACCATAGGCTCAAACATAACTTATCTCCAAATTTACGATCTAAGGACATTGTACAGATAACCAGCTACAATGTCTACGAAGTTATTAAATATATTAGCTAAAATTCTTTTTTGAACCAACCGGTCAAACGTTTAGCTATCCCTTTTAATGATGATTTATTGCTGTCTTTAGCATCATCATGTAATAAACTTTGTTTACCATAATGCAATAACCCTACAGTTGTTGAACAATATGGTTTTTGTACATAATCAGTTAATCCTGAAATATTTAAAGGCTGGCCGATACGTACTTGATTTTGAAACACTTTCTCAGCACATTCAACCATACCTTTAATTTGAGCAGCACCGCCTGTTAACACAATTCCTGCTGCCAATTGATATTTAACATTTTGTCTTTTAAGCTCGTCTTGTAATACTAATAGCTCTTTTTGAACTAACGATAAAAGCTCTGAATAACGAGGTTCAATGACATCAGCTAATGTTTGCCGCTGTAATGAACGAGACGGACGTCCACCTACACTTGGAACATCAATAACTTCATCTTTACCGACTAGTGAACCAACAGCACATCCATAACGAATTTTAATATTTTCTGCATCCATTGGTGGTGCGCCAAATGCGTAAGCAATATCACTGGTAACCACATTACCAGCATAAGGAATAACCACAGAATGACGTAATGCTCCACCAGTATAAACTGAGACATCCATTGTTCCGCCACCAATATCTATGACGCAAACACCTAACTCTTTTTCATCATCAGTTAATACAGCATAACTCGATGCCAAACCAGAAAAAATAAGCTGATCAACTTTCAATCCACAACGCTCTACTGCTTTAACTATATTTCTCGCCATATCATTATGGCAGGTGATCAAATGAACTTTCGCTTTCATTCTTACACCAGATAATCCAATTGGGTTTTTAATACCTTCTTGTAGATCAATAGAGTACTCTTGGGCAATAACATGTAAGATTCTATGTTCATCTAAAATACGTACAGATTTAGCAGTATGAACAACATTTTCAACATCTTCTGCTGTCACTTCTTCATCTGCAATCGGCACCATTCCAATTTCATTCTGACAACGAATATGTTTACCTGACAGGCTTAAATAAACAGAAGATATTTGGCAATCAGCCATTAATTCAGCTTGATCAACAGCTCGTTGGATTGATTTAACCACTGATTCAAGATCGTTCACACCACCTTTATCAACACCTTTTGATGGACAATGGCCAACACCAATAATATTGACAATACCATCAGGAAGAACTTCACCAACGAGGGCAAGAACTTTCGAGGTGCCAACTTCAAGTCCAACAACCAATTTTTTCTCTGTTGCTTTCATACTTCAGCCTTTATTTATTCCTTATTGAGAGATTTTTTCTCGTTGCACTGAAATACCATTTTCATAACGTAAATCAGCAGCCGTTATTTTTTCACCATCCGGTATTCTTGACTGAATTTCTGGAAATAATTTGATAAATTGTTGATAACGTTGTTCTATTTTTTCGCTACCTAATATCAATTTTATTTCCTCATTTTCAGAACACAAATCAACTTTACATTGCTTTACCATTAATTGCCATGCATTACGTTCATCCGATATTGCTGCCTGAATTATCAAAGTAGACTTATTGTTAGCCCATTTTTTAGAGAGTTCCTCTAATCTAAAATAAGTTTCTAACATTGACTTGGCTTTACCTTCAGGGCTATAAAGCCTTGGCAATGATAAATCGTTCAAACGATCCAATGGCACACTGAAAGTATTGCCATTTTTATCAAGTAAATATAAATCATTCCAGTAAAATGCAGGTTTATATTCTTCAATGTTTACAATCAATCTGTCGGGCCATTGTTTACGAACACTTGCTTGTTTTACCCAAGGATATCGCATAATTTCTTGCTGAATATCATCCACATCTTGTCCAATATAGGTATTTGGCAAACCTAATCCTAGAATTGCTTGTCTAAGATCATCTTCAGTCGTATAAGTATAATCACCACTTAAGGTCAATTGTGATAATACCATCTGATCGGGATCTTCCATCCAGTCTCGAATAGAATTGACGACCCATCCACAAATAACAACTATTACTACTAAGAACAAAAAACCTAACATTTGTTCTGCATTGCGAAAAACAAGCAACTTTCTTTTATTCTGGTTTTGATGTTTATGCGCTGCTTGTCGGACTTTTTTCATAAAAATAAAGCCAATTATATGGTTGCTAATTGTAAAATACGTTTAACCAATTCACTAAATGACCAGCCATATTCTTTTGCCGCCATTGGTACCAAGCTGTGATCTGTCATTCCAGGGGCAGTATTTACCTCAAGTAAATATGGCTTTTCATTTTCATCAAACATAATATCGACTCTTCCCCAACCTCTACATCCTACAGCTTTATAAGCATCTAGAGCTAACTTACGAATTTCTTGTTCTTTAGCATCACTTAATCCACTAGGGCAAAAATATTGGGTTTTATCTGACAAATACTTTGCATCATAATCATAAAAATTGGTAGCAGGTTTAATGTAAATTGCAGGTAAAACATCTTCACCAACAATAGCTACAGTAAACTCTGGTCCAGCTAAAAATGATTCGATCATCACGGTATTATCATATTTAAAGGCAATATCAACAGCTGCTTTTAATTCGTCTGCTTGATTAACTCTGGACATACCGACACTTGAACCTTCATGGCTAGGTTTAACAAACAATGGTAAGCCAAGTTGTTTAATAATATTATCAACATCAATTGATTGTGATTTATCAACCATTACATAATCAGCAACAGGTAAACCAAGTGATTTCCACACTAGTTTGGTTTTTAACTTATCCATAGTTAATGCTGAGGATAAAACATCACTTCCGGTATAAGGAATATTTTGATAAGTTAAAATAGCTTGAGTAATACCATCTTCACCACCACGCCCATGCAAAATAATAAATGCTTTTGAAAAACCATCTTGTTTTAAATTAGTTATACAATACTCTTTTGTATCAACAAGATGGGCATCAATACCATTTTCTTTTAATCCTGCTAGAACAGCTTGTCCTGATTTTAGTGATACTTCACGTTCAGCAGAGGTTCCACCATACAATACAGCAATTTTATCAACCATTATTATAAAACCCCTTTTGAAAATAATTGACTACCAGCTAATTGACGGGCAATCCGACCAACACTACCAGCGCCTTGTGTTAATAACAAATCTCCACCTTGTAATATTTCTTTCATAATTTCCGGTACCAGATCTAAATCTGAAACATAAATTGGATCCACTTTTCCTCGATTACGAATTGAACGACAAAGTGAACGACTATCAGCACCAGCAATAGGTTGTTCTCCGGCAGAATAAACATCTAACATAACTAATGCATCAACTTGAGAAAGTACTTGGGCAAAATCATCAAAGAGATCTCTAGTTCGCGTATATCTATGCGGTTGAAATAACATAACTAAACGCCGATCTGGCCAACCATTTCTAGCCGCTTGAATTGTTGCATTAACTTCACTAGGGTGATGCCCATAATCATCAACCATCATTATATCTTTATCATTGCCATAAGGGAAAATACCTAGAAGATCAAAACGTCGACTAGTACCAGCAAATTTAGCCAGCGCGCGTACAATTGAATCATCATCAATACCATCCTCTGTTGCCGCAATAATCGCTGCTGCAGAATTTAAAGCATTATGTTTGCCTGGAGCATTCAATTCAATGTGTAAATCATCTCTATCTGGACGGCAAACAGTATAATAGCTAACACCTCTTTCTTGGCGATAATTTTTAATTACAACATCGGCTTCTTCGCTAAATCCATAGGTGATAATTTTACGACCAACCACTGGTAATAACTCGCGATTAATCGGATCGTCATAACACATTACGGCTAAACCATAAAAAGGGAGATTGCGTAAAAAAGATATAAAGGTTTGTTTAAGATTTTCTACACTTCCTTGATAGGTATCCATATGGTCAGGTTCGATATTAGTGACTATAGAGACCATAGGTTGTAGATGTAAAAATGAAGCATCACTTTCATCTGCTTCAGCAATAAAATAACGGCTACTACCTAATCTAGCATGTGTTCCTGCCGCTTTTACTAATCCACCATTAACAAAAGTTGGATCAAGTTTAGCTTCAGCATATATAGAAGTAACCATTGCTGTAGTGGTTGTTTTACCATGGGTACCAGCGATAGCAATACCATATCGAAAACGCATTAACTCAGCTAACATTTCAGCTCTTTGAATCACTGGTATCCGAGCCTCTCTAGCTGCAATAACTTCTATATTATCCTGAGAAATAGCCGAAGAGATAACCACGACACTAGCACTCAGGACGTTTTCAGCAGCATGACCAATGACAATTTTAGCACCTAATGTTTCTAAATGCTGAGTTACAGGATTTTCAGCAATATCTGAACCGCTAATTTGATATCCTTCATTAGCAAGAACTTCGGCAATACCGCCCATGCCCGCGCCACCAATACCAACAAAATGGATATGTTTGACTCGTTTCATTTCTGGAATGATTGCTCTTAATTCAGCTAATTCCTTAGTATTCACACTTAAACCCCTAGCTAGTTAGTTACTTCTTATTTAGTATTCGGTATTTAAAAATTTATTGGACAATCATTTATCAAACAAATTAAGATTAAATATCAAACACATCAATAAAACAATTACTTAAAATTATATATAAAATTCACTATTTTACCACCGAAATAAGCGTTTCGGCTACTCTTTCCGTCGAATTTATAATTGATAAACTTTTTGCTTTAATAGCCATTTCAACTAAATCTTCGCGACTCAAATGCTCAAGTAACGTAAATAGTGAGTCAACATTGAAATCTGGTTGTTCAATTATCTTTGCTGCACCAATATCCGCTAAAGATTTCGCATTCCAAAATTGTTGGCGATCTTTATGCATAAATGGTACGAAAATAGCTCCAATACCAACAACTTCAATCTCACTTACAGTTAATGCCCCACTACGGCAAATTACGATATCAGCCCAATCATAAGCTTCTTTGACATCTGTTATAAATTCTGTCACACGATTATTTGTCATATCACAATGCTGATATGATTTAAGTACATCATCTAACATACCCTTACCTGTTTGATGCCAAACAACATACTTATCAGACAATCTTGTAATTACTTGAGGTACAACATCATTAATGACTTTGGCTCCTTGACTTCCGCCCATAATCAAGACTCTAATTGGGCCTTGTCGATCTTTAAATCTTTCGCTTGGTTCTTTAATCGTTAATAAATCACTACGAACAGGATTTCCAACAACTTCTGCATTAGGAAATGCTGTTGGAAAAGCTTGTAAAACTCTGGTCGCAATTTTAGCTAAAGATTTGTTAGTTAAACCTGCTATACCATTTTGTTCATGTAATACAACCGGAATGCCTAAAGATTTAGCCGCAATACCACCCGGTCCGGAAACATATCCTCCCATACCTAAAACGACATCAGGACGATAATTTTTTAAGATTTTTCTTGCTTGCAAAACCGCTTTTAATATTTTGTAAGGCGCTTTTAATAACGCCATTTTACCTTTACCTCGCAAACCTGATATTTGGATAAAATCAATATCAATACCATTTTCTGGCACTAAATGTGCTTCCATACGGTCTGCAGTGCCTAGCCATCTCACTTGCCAACCTTGCTTCATTAAATAATGAGCAACGGCAATACCTGGAAATACATGACCACCGGTTCCACCAGCCATGACTAATAATTTTTTCATTATTTTATCGACCTTATTCTTGCTTGAGTTTGTTGTTGTCTAAACTCAAAATCTATTCTCAGTAATATTGCAACCGCAATACTCATCACAATAAGGCTTGAGCCTCCATAACTAATAAATGGCAAAGTTAAACCTTTTGTCGGTAACATACCGGAGGTGACACCAACATTAACAAAAGTTTGAAATCCAAACCAAATACCAATTTCACAAGCCAAATAGCCCGAAAATTGAGAACCTTCATTCAAAGCTCGATAGCCGATTGCTAATGCTTTGAAAGTTAGAAAGAAGAGTAATAGCAATAACGCAGCAACACCAATATATCCATACTCTTCTGAAATAATTGAGAAAATAAAGTCGGTATGACATTCAGGTAAATAGCGTAATTTAAAAATAGAATTACCAATTCCTTGTCCAGTAATACCACCATTACCAATTGCCATTAATGATGCAACGAGCTGATAACCAGCACCAGTTGCATCTTGCCACGGATCAAGGAATGTCATTAAACGCGTTAAACGATAAGACTCATATAAAATAAGACAAACTACAGCACCGACTCCAGTTAGTAAAATCGCAATAAATTGCCATAATTGAGCGCCAGCAATAAATAAAATACCTATTGTTACCATAAATAATACAATTACAGTACCTAAGTCAGGCTGTTTAAGTAACAAAATTGATAAAACTGCCATAACCACCATAGGTTTGAAAAAGCCCCAAAAGCCGCTTTGGACTTCTTCTGACTTACGGGCTAAATAACCTGCTAAAAATAAAAATAACGATAATTTAGAAAGTTCAGCTGGCTGAAAATTAAAAACACCTAATGGGATCCAACGAGACGCACCGTTGATTGAAGAACCAATCCCTAAAACAACTATCAACATAATAATTGAAAGGATTAATAAAACTGATCCAAATTGTTGCCAACGTTGCATCGGAATATATAACGTGATCCCCATTAAAAAGAGCGACATTCCGATTTGAATCAACTCTCGTTGCGTATAGAAAAATGGGTCACTTTCATTAAACGCCATTGATGAAGATGTTACCATAATTAAACCAAATACTATTAAACCAATTACAGTCCAAAGTAGTTGGTTATCAAATGGAATATTTGGATTAACTTGTTTTTTTATCCAGAAGAATGTCATGTATCACTCCTTGAACCATACTGTTTGGCAAGTTGTGCAAATAGATTTCCACGCTCAATATAGTTTTTAAATTGGTCTAAACTCGCACAAGCTGGAGAGAGCAACACGACATCATTTGCGACTACTTTTTTAGCTATACACTGAATGGCTTCGGACATAGTTAACGTAACAGTTGTGATTTCAGGGGCTAAATTAGCAAGCAAATCTCGATCTCGGCCAAAACAGAAAATTTCAATATTTCTACTTTTTAAATAAGGAATCAAAGGGGTAAAGTCTGCCGATTTACCATCACCACCTAACAATAAAAATAGTTTTCCATTACATATAACACTTTTCAATGCCGCTTCAGTACTACCGACATTAGTGGCTTTAGAATCATTAATCCATTTGACATTATTGTTATCAAATACTAATTCAAAACGATGAGGTAAACCTTGAAAATTAGAAATTGTTTGTAAGCTTGAATCTCGTGGGATCTGTAAATTATCAGCAATAGCTAAAGCAGCCAAAGCATTCAGATAATTATGACAGCCGATTAGTTTCATTGATTTAGTTGATAAAACAGGCTGATTTTGTGCAATTAAATGTTCATACTTCTCATCTAAATGATAGTCTCCATTGTTTAATCCAAAAGAGACACAATGTTGTTGTTTACCAAACGGTTTAGTCAATTTATCATCATAGTTAATAACACAACATTTTGCATTATGATAAATGCGTTGTTTCGCTTCAGTATATTGCAACAATCCTAGTGGATAACGATCCATATGGTCTTCAGAAATATTCAAAATTGTTGCCACTGAAGCTTGTAAACTTGATGTTGTTTCTAATTGAAAACTTGATAGTTCAAGGACATAAACATCACAGTCTTGTTGCAATAATGATAAAGCGGCTTCACCTATATTGCCACCTACACCAACTTTTATACCAGCTGCTTTTATAATATCGCCAACCAAAGTAGTGACAGTCGTTTTACCGTTTGCCCCGGTAATGGCAATAACTTTTTTATTTGTTTGTTGATTAATTTCACGGCAAAAAAGTTCAATATCCCCAATAATCTCAATACCGAGTTCAGCAGCTTTTTGTAATTCAGGTGTTGATAAAGCAATACCTGGACTAGCAATAATCAAGTCAGACTCAAATAGCCAATCTGTATTTAAATTACCTAAATGATAAATAACTCGCTTATCTAATTGCTCTAATCCTGGAGGAGATGAACGAGTATCAATTACTTTCGGTATAACATTTTGAGCAAGAAAATAGTTAACGCAGGAAAGTCCTGTAATACCTAATCCGATAATAACAATTTTTTTACCTTGATAATCAACCATGATTTAATCCTGCTCTAATATTATTTAGCGTAATTTCAAAGTTAATAAACCAATTACCACTAACATCAGTGAAATAATCCAAAACCGAACAATAACTCTTGGTTCTGGCCAACCTTTTAATTCATAGTGATGATGAATTGGTGCCATTCGAAAAATTCGTTTACCTCTTAATTTAAAGGATCCTACTTGTAAAATTACAGATAAGGTTTCAATAACAAAAATACCACCCATAACTAACAATAAGAACTCTTGTCTGAGTAAAACAGAAATAATCCCAAACACACCACCTAAAGCTAATGAACCAACATCGCCCATAAAGACCATTGCCGGATAAGTGTTAAACCATAAAAAACCAAGACCAGCACCAATAATAGCTGTACAAACAATCATTAATTCGCCACTAAATTTAATATATGGAATATGTAAATAAGCAGCAAAATTAACATTACCAGTTGCCCAAGAAACAAGTGCAAAACCAGCAGCAACAAAAACTGTTGGCATAATTGCCAATCCATCGAGACCATCAGTTAAATTCACTGCATTACCAGCACCAACTATGACGACATAAGTCAATAAGATAAACCACAATCCTAATTGCGGCATAACATCTTTAAAGAATGGTACAACTAGTACTGTAACAGAACTATCTTTTCCATAAGCATAAAGACCAAAAGCAACAATTAATGCAATAACTGACTGCCAAAAATATTTCCATCGAGCAATTAGCCCCGCTGTATTTTTACGTATAACTTTTAAATAATCATCTGCAAAGCCAACAATACCATAACCAAGTAATACAAATAATGTTACCCAAACATAAGGATTTCGCAGATCAGCCCATAAAAAAACTGAAATTGAAATGGAGGCTAATATAAGTGTTCCTCCCATTGTTGGTGTTCCTTTTTTACTTAAATGAGATTCCGGACCATCATTACGGATAACTTGACCAATCTGCAATTTTTGCAACCAATCAATGACTTTTTGCCCCATAATTAGCGAAATGGTCAATGAAGTTAATAGCGCTAAAATAGCCCTTACCGTAAGATAAGAAATAACATTAAAGAAAGTAAAATATTTAACTAAATATTCTGATATCCACACCAACATAATTTTAATCCTGACCTATTTTTGTTTGAATTTCCACGATAAGATCTTCCATTTTTGCACTACGTGATCCTTTGACTAGCATAGTTAAAGTTGGATGTAGACGTAGTAAGTTTAATAAATAATCTACAGCACATTGTTTATCAATAAAATGATGGCCAACACCACTAAATTGACTGATTAATTCACTTAGCTGACCGACACTAACAACACAATCAATATTTTGTTGTTTAGCTAACTCGCCGATTTGTTGATGATAAATATTTGCATCGTTACCCAATTCAGCCATATCACCAACGACTAATACTTTATACCCGGGCTGTGTTGCTAAAACATGTATAGCAGCTGACATTGAGCCAACGTTAGCATTATAACAATCATCCCAAATTAACTGCGTTTGATTTAACCTAACAGGATACAACCGTCCTTTTACTGGTTTTGATGCAGCTAAACCGTTTTTAACCTGTGTTAAACTTGCACCTACTGATATTGCTAAAGCTGATGCCGCTATTGCATTAGATATATTGTGCTCACCAACTAACGGTAAGCTAATTTCGCTCTCACCAATTGGGGTATGCAATGTAAAAACTGTCTGATCCATCATTTTTATATTGCTGGCATAAAAATCGGCAGAAGAATCAGCTGTTGAAAAAGTCCAGACAGTTTTATTTTTCAAATTCTTTAACCATTTATCTGAACAACTTTCCAAATTAATAATTGCAATTCCGTTATCAGCTAATCCTTCAAAAATTTCACCTTTAGCTGTTGCTACACCCTCAAGAGAACCAAATCCCTCAATATGCGCCAAAGCTATATTATTAATCAGCGCACTGTTTGGTTTAACTAAGCGTGTAGTATAAGCAATTTCACCAATATGATTGGCACCTAATTCAACAACTGCAAATTGGTCTTGCTTCTTTAATCGTAGTAATGTTAGTGGCACACCTATATCATTATTAAAATTACCTTGAGTATAAAGAGTCTCACCACATTGTTGTAAAATATTAGCAGTCATTTCTTTGACGGAGGTTTTGCCCGATGAACCAGTTAACGCAACAAATTTTGCTGAACTTTTATCTCTTACAAATTCAGCTAGTTGACCTAAGGCTATATAAGTATCATTGACCACTATTTGAGGAATATCATCATCGATTTTACGATTTACAATTACCGCAATAGCACCATCGTCAATAGCTTGTTTAGCAAATAAATGACCATCAAATTTTTCACCTACCAATGCAATAAATAGTGATTGATCAGTAATTTTTCGTGAATCAGTACAAATTTCATTAATAGCCAATTTTTCATTTGGAAGATGATAAGATGTACCATTGACGATTGTTGCAATTTGTTTAATAACTAAAGGAATCATGATAGATTCTCTACTCCTAAAATCTGTTTTACCGTTTCTTGATCTGAATAATGATGTTTAGTTTTACCAATAATTTGGTAATCTTCGTGTCCTTTTCCTGCAATTAAGATCACATCATCAGCTTTAGCCTGAGCAAGAGTTTCTCGGATAGCTGTAACTCTATCGGTAATAACTTGTGTATTTTTAATATTGGTTAAACCTTGCTCTATATCATGAATAATTTTAGCCTCATCTTCAGTTCGGGGATTATCATTTGTTAATACAATTTTATCAGCAAATTGTTCCGCGACTTCGGCCATTAAAGGTCTTTTACCGGTATCTCTATCTCCACCACAACCAAAAATCACCCATAATTGGCCTTTGCAATGAATACGACTTGCTTGTAATGCTTTTTGTAATGCATCTGGCGTATGTGCATAATCAATAATGACTGTTGGACTATTTTTTACATGTATTACTTCCATACGACCACAGATCGGCTTAAGATATGATGCCATATTAACAACAGCAAAAAATGGATAATCAAGAGTCAACAAGGTTGCAATTGCTAACAAAACATTTGATACATTAAATTCACCTAATAATCGGCTGTGAATAATAGCATTACCCCAACTCGATTCCATATGAATTTTGGCCCCTTTATCATGATATTCAATCATTGATACGCCAACATAGGGCTTATCCAATGTTTTTAAACGGCGCAATGATTTAGGTTGACATGACACAACCGTAACACTTGATAATTTGTCAATCCAACGCCGTCCGTATTCATCATCATAATTAATAATTGATTTACCTGAACTAGCAACTTGCTTTTCGTGTTCATCACCGCTGAATAATGACCATTTTGCTTTAGCATATTTATTCATGGTTTTATGATAATCAAGGTGATCACGACTTAAATTAGTAAACACTGTTGCTGCACAATTTAATGCTTTTACTCGATTCATCGCTAAACCATGGGACGAAATTTCCATGGCGACAACTTGAACTTGTTGCGTGACAAATTCAGCTAAAGCTGATTGAACTTCAATAGCCGATAAAGTCGTATTTAATGAAGGCTCAAGTTGATTATAAATACCATTACCTATCGTACCCAATAATGCGGCTTTTTTATTTAACAAAGTTACACATTGTGCAATAAGCTGCGTTACTGTTGTTTTACCATTAGTTCCTGTTACACCAATAACCGATAAGTTTTTTGATGGTGAACAATAAAAGTCGTTTGCAATTTTTGATAATTTTTGAGAAAGCTGAAATATACTTATTTGTGGAATAGCTTTCTTATTTTTTTGTTTAAGATAATCAATTTTCAAATCATTTGATTTTCTATTTGTTTCAATTAGAACTACAGCAGCACCAGATGAGATAGCTTGCGGAATAAAATCCCGACCATTAACGGTATACCCTTTAATAGCAATAAAAACATCATCTTTATTTACTTTTCGACTATCAATTATCAAATGATTAAGCGGAAAATCATCTAGTTCTAGATCACTTCCACCTAATAATTTATATAACGTTTTAAATGTGTTAGTTGCCATTATTTGTTACCTACTAATATACGATCATTTGGCCATCTACTTGGCGGTCTGGTTTAACGTTCATTGTTCTAAGAACACCACCCATAATTCGACTAAAAACAGGTGCGGAAACAGAGCCGCCATAATATTGTCCTGCTTTTGGATTATCAATTACCACAACTAGTGAATATTTTGGCCCTGTTGCCGGTGCAATACCTGCGGTATAAGCTAAATACTGGTTGACATATCGACCACCAGCTAGTTTTTTAGCTGTACCCGTTTTAACACCGACACTATATCCAGGAACTGAGGCTTTAGTTCCGCCACCGGTTACTGCCACAGCTTCCATCAATTGCACTACAGTTTTAGCTATTTTTTCACTTACAACCCGTTTACCTTCTACGGGTTCTGTCACTTTTAATATTGAAACCGGTCGATAAACACCATAACTACCTATAGTTGCATAAGCTCGAGCTAATTGTAATGGGGTAACACTTAAGCCATAACCAAAAGAAAAAGTTGCACGCTCTATATCCGCCCATTTTCTTGTTCTATCGGCAGCAATAGAACCACTAACTTCACCTCCTAAACCAAGTTCTGTTGGTTGGCCTAAGCCAAAACGACTATAAAACTCAACAAGATCACCTGATTGCATTTGCAGTGCTAATTTACTTACCCCTACATTACTGGATTTTTCCAAAATACCAGCCAAATTCAGTGCTTTTTGATAAGAAACATCTTTTATTTCATAGCGGTTAACTAAAAATGGTCTAGTATCTATGATAGTGTTCAAATCAGCTATTTTCTTTTCTAATGCAGCCATAACAACTAAAGGTTTAACTGTTGAACCTGGCTCGAATGCATCTGTTATGGCTCGATTTCGTAACAAATTATAATCAATTGAAGAACGATTATTTGGATTATAGGATGGGCTGGTTGCCATCGCTAAAATCTCACCAGTATGAACATCGATTAAAACAGCTGTACCACTATCAGCCTTATTAAAAGTAACAGCTTGGCTAAGCTCGCTATAAACGAGCGACTGTAAACGCTCATCAATACTTAACGTTAAATCAGAAGCAATTTCACTTTCTGTTCTTTCTAGCTCCTCAATAACACGACCAACTCTATCTCGTCTTACTACACGTTGTCCTGATTCACCAATAAGCCATTTATTAAAACTTTTTTCGATACCTTCAGAACCTTTTTCTGTACCGTTTTCATCGGTATCTGTTAAGCCAATTAATTGGGCGATATTTTCTGCTGCAGGGTAATAACGTTTTGAAGTCTTAGCAAACGATATTCCTGGTAATTTCAATTTTTTTAAATAATCCGATATAGTTGGTGTAATTTGTTTAGATAAATAAACAAAACGCATCGATGGATTACTCAATTTTTGTTCTAATGTCGACATTGGAATATTTAACGTTTTCGCTAATCCTTGCCAACGAATATCATTGGCATCAACCCCACCTTTCTGCACAACTATTTTCGGATCAGCCCAAACATCATACATTGGAACGCTAACGGCCAGTGCTCTACCATTACGATCAGTAATCATCGCTCTCGGCGCACTCATTTCTTGATGACGAATGGAACGTTTATTGGCTTCAGCAATAAGTTTATCGGGTTCAATTATTTGTAAAATAGCCAATCTAATCAACAAACCAATAATAGCTAAAATAATAAAGCCATATACTAGGTAGAATCGATTAAGCGTAAAAACTTGCTTTTTACTGTTTAATTTATTCCCTTTATTCGATTTCGTAGTAAGTCTTACGTTATCTTTTTTATTTTTATTGGCAAACTTCATTATTTACTCTTTATCACAATAACGGTTTCATTTTGAGGTGTAACATACGACATACTTAATTGATTTTTAGCTTTTTCTTCAATCCGTTTTGGATCTGCAAGCACGTTTTCTTCAATAACTAAATTACGCCATTCACTTTCTAATACATCTTGTTCAAGTAGTAATTGTTCACGTTCAAATAATTGTTTACGTACCTGCTGTGTTGTTATCAATATAGCACCAGCTGAGATAATAATAAGTAACAATAACAATAATGAAATCTTTTGATGACCAAGCAAATCATTAAGGATTAATCCAAATAAACTTTTGCTTGGTCTTTTTTGATTGTGTATTTCTACACTAGTTCTGTTATAAATTTCATTGTTTTGGTTACTATTCATTTTTCCTTTCTGCTATCCTTAATATCG
The DNA here is from genome assembly GCF_016101635.1 of Gilliamella sp. M0320. Classification (NCBI taxonomy): domain Bacteria; kingdom Pseudomonadati; phylum Pseudomonadota; class Gammaproteobacteria; order Orbales; family Orbaceae; genus Gilliamella; species Gilliamella sp. M0320. The sequence goes on along the minus strand of NZ_JACFQD010000001.1, from coordinate 187,449 downwards.
CGCTACGTGAACGCGGGTTACCATATATTTCATCATTACTCGGCTTAATTTTGCCAAGTGATTTTAATTTAGCATTACCATATTGTTTAATTTGTTGTTCTGTTAATGGTAACCCTGCAGGTAAATCTGGACCTTTACTCTGTTTATTAATAAATTGTTTTACGATTCTATCTTCTAAGGAATGAAAACTAATCACAGCAAGTCTTCCTTGATTAGCCAGTATTGACAAGCTGCTATTTAATGCTTGTTCAACTTCCTCAAGTTCACTATTTATGTAAATCCTAATAGCTTGAAATGAGCGTGTTGCTGGATGTTTATTTTTATCTTTCTTCGGAGTCACTTTTTCAATTAAACTCGCTAACTCTAAGGTACGAGTGATTGGTGCTACCTTATTTTGCTCGACAATTGCCCGCGCGATACGTTTAGCAAATTTTTCCTCACCAAAAGTTTTTAATACCCATGCAATATCATTTTCATCACTATTTAGTAACCACTCACTTGCAGTTATACCTTTATGATTATTCATCCGCATATCAAGTGGTCCATCTTTCATAAAAGAAAATCCTCTTTCAGGATCATCTAATTGAGGTGATGACACACCTAAATCTAACAAAAAACCATCAACGCAGCCTAGGAACCCTAATTCATTAATATATTGATATACATTAGAAAATTCACCTCTAACAAAAGTAAATCTAGGATCATTTATCTGACATGCTGCTTGCTCAGCCCTATCATCACGGTCAATTGCTATTAGTTTTCCTTTGTCACCTAATTGTTCGAGGATCAAACGAGAATGACCACCACGGCCAAAAGTCCCATCAACATAAATACCGTTTTTTTTTAAATTCAATGCTTCTACAGCTTCATTTAATAAAACTGTTTTATGTTGATAATCCATTGTTATTTACTCTTATTAAATTGTTAGATTTTTTAAATTATCTGATAAGTTTTCAATATCTGTTGGTAACGCAGCAATATCATCACTAATTTGTTGATACCATATTCCTTCATCCCAAATTTCAAATTTATTAGATTGGCCGACAAACATAGTATGTTTTTCTAGTTTTGCATAAGTACGTAAAGTTGGTGGAAGTAAAATACGTCCAGCATTATCTAAATTACATTCCGTTGCATAACCTAATAGTAGCCTTTTAATTCTTCTTTCTACTTCAATAATAGTCGACAATGTTGATAGTTGTAATTCAATTTTTTGCCATTCAGACATTGAATAAAGTGTTAAACAAGGATGATATAAACCAATGGTACAAACTAAACCGTCAGACAAAAAATCACGATAACGAGTAGGAATTGCTATTCGCCCTTTACTATCTAAATTGATTGAAATTGCACCACTAAACATGAAAGCACCATAATTAACAATTTTTATTGTTTTTAATTAATAAAAAAATCAATATGTTAATTAAAATCCTATTTTTTACCACTTTACCCCACTTTTTACCACAAAAGTTAATAAAATAATAGATGTTTAATTAATTTATTTCTAACAATGTAAAAAATGTCTATAACTGCTAGTAAATACTAACAACTGGAATAAAGTAATAAAAAATATTAAAAGGAATTATGGATGTAGTTATTAAATACTAAACGTTATGTTTTCTAATAAAAAATGCTGTTGATCAGAGCATTATAAATATAAAAGATAAATGATTTTTGGTAACAATAGATTTTAGTACCAGACTGAAAATTAGAATATTGCCAGTCAGAACTGGCAATCTTGATTTAGTTAAGAAGCAGTCCAAAAACCAATAACATTGACTTTGTTTTGCTGCAAAACTGCACGAATAGGCATTTGATTAATATTGTCGCCTTGTTCTGCTTGCTCAAGTACTTGCATCTTACTTTCACCGACTAAATGTAAATAGATATTTTCACTATCTAAAATAGCAGGTAATGTTAAGGTAATACGATCAAGTGGAGCGGTTAATGGTGTCATACCGATAACTTTGCGACCGGATTTCATATCTAACCCCGCCATTAAATTAGCTGCACCAGGGAAAAGCGAGGCAGTATGTCCATCTTCACCCATTCCCAAAATTAACACATCAAATGGCATCGGAATTTTATTTAATATTTTATCGGTAATTTCTGCACCGTCGAATGGATTATCACAATTATTTTTCAAGCCGACAAAATTAGCTAATTTAGCCTTATTTTGTAGTAAATAAGTTAATACTAACTTCTCATTACTCGCATCATCAGTATCATTTACCCATCGATCATCAACTAATGTAATAAAAACCTTATGCCAATCTAAATCTTGTTGGCTTAGTAATTTAAATAGTGGTATAGGTGTTTTTCCACCGGATACGGCGATAGAGGCATGTCCTTTTTTTTCAATAGCCTTTTTTAGTTCTTTAACAATATGGGCAGCTAAATCTTCAATCAATAATTGATTGTTTGAGTATTTATTTAATGTAAACATTTTCGCATTTCCTCTATTCAAACTCATGCCATGAATGACCATCTTTAGTGATCAAAGCCACTGAAGCGACAGGTCCCCAAGTACCTGCAGGATAGGTTTTTGGTAATTCATTATCTAAATTCCAAGCACTAATAATTGAATCAACCCATTTCCATGCTGCTTCAACTTCATCACGGTGAACAAATAAAGCTTGTCTGCCACGCATCACTTCTAATAATAAACGCTCATAAGCATCAGCACTATGTTGATGAAATGTTTCTCTAAAACTTAAGTCTAGCTTAGTAGTTTGTAAATTATGAGTACTATCTAAGCCAGGAACTTTATTTAAAATTTCAATGTCCATACCTTCATCTGGCTGTAAACGGATAGTTAGTTTATTTTGTGGCAATTCTGAATAAGATTCGCTAAATAAATTAAGCGGTAAAGATTTAAAATAAACCACAACTTCAGAACATTTGCTTGGTAAGCGTTTACCCGTTCTTAAATAGAAAGGAACCCCTGCCCAACGCCAATTATCTATATCCACACGAATAGCAACAAATGTTTCCGTATTACTTTGCTTATTAGCACCATCTTCTTCTAAATAACCAGGCACATTAATACCATTAACAAATCCAGCCGTATATTGGCCTCTAACTACTTTTTCACGAATATTAGCTTTATTAATTGGACGTAATGCATTCAGTACTGCAATCTTTTCTCTACGTAAACTATCGTCGTCAAGATTTGCCGGTGGCGACATTGCAATCATAGTAAGAATTTGTAATAAATGATTTTGCACCATATCTCGCATTTGCCCAGCTTTATCAAAATAACCCCAACGCCCCTCAATTCCAACTTGTTCGGCAACAGTTATTTCAACATGATCGATTGAATTTCTATCCCAAAATGCAGCAAACACAGGGTTAGCAAAGCGTAATGCAAGTAAATTTAAAACTGACTCTTTGCCTAAATAATGATCAATACGATAAACTTGTGACTCACTAAAAAATTTTGCAACTGAATCATTAATTTCTTTCGATGATTGTAAATCAAAACCTAATGGCTTTTCCATGACAATTCGACTTTGAGATTGGTTCAAACCTGCAGCTGCTAAGCCTTGACAGATAGTCCCAAATGTATTCGGATGCATAGCAAAATAAAAAATAGCAGGATGCGATTTTTCAAGTTTATTTTTCAAAGAATCAAACCCTGATATATCATTAACATCTAATTTATGAAAGTTTAGACGCTGACTAAGTCGTTGCCAAACACTTTCATCTAAAGGCTCGGACATAAATGAGGTCAACGCATCTTTAGCTACTTCAGCATAAGCCTTTTGATCCCAATCAGCACGGCCTACACCTAGAATTTTTGTCTGTTTTGGTAACTTTCCATATTTTTCTAATTGATATAGAGACGGTAAAAGTTTACGCCTCGTTAAATCCCCTTTAGCGCCAAAAATAACTAAATCGCAAGCTGGGATATCAGACATGAAGTTCTCCTAAAATGGTGTCATCTACAATTTATTTTATTATGTTTGATTACCAGTATACATCAAGTTAATAGAATAAATCATAATAATAGGTATTTGTCTTTTTTAGACTCAAATAAAAAAATAAAAGGTCACCTATATGGTGACCTTTTATCTAAAAATATGTTGAATAATACTTCAACAATCAGCAATTATGCGCGTACGAAATCCATATGAACTAATTTTGGTTTAAATGGATGACGTTGTACCGCTTGTACTTTAACTTTAACTGCTTTACCATCAATTTCAATAGTTAATACTTCAGAATAAAATTCCGGTTTTTCTTGCATATTGAATACTTGGTTGTGATCTAACACGATAGAAACTGCAGGTTCTGTTCCACCATAGACAATAGCCGGGAACTGACCAGCGTGACGCAGGCGGCGGCTCGCACCCTTACCATGCTCTTTTCTTACTTCAGCTTTAAATGTAAACATATTGATTTCTCTTATTTATTCAAAATAAAAACCAATTACAGGCGACCCAGTAGTTGGTTATAAAATTAGTGCTCTAAAAAGCGCTAGGGATTATAAAGTGTTATGTTAGTAAACGCAATCAAATAATCAACTCTACAAAGATAAAGTCACATATTGATTGCATTTATAATAAGCAAAATATAATGCTTAAATCACTTCAATCTTAAACCCATATACTGATTTTTGTGTTGTCGATAATTTTAACGGTTTATTAATACGACAGGTCTCAACGCATACCATAGATTGATATTCTTGATCAGCGAAATCAGCCATTGCTTTAGCTTTATCTATCCAAGGATTCCAAGTAACGACATCACTTGCATTAATATTAGTTAATTTTATAGTTCGTTTCCCATCAAAGATGGTGATTGCTTCATCAGCATTAGTATAAACACGATCAACTTCTTGATTAAAGGTTAGTTGTCCTAAAATAGCCGGTTTATTTTCAACTGGTAAGCGATCTTGATATAAATCCCCTAAACCTTTAACAGTAACATTATCAATATTATTAATACCAAAATAAGTATGTAATGCACTTGTTGCTTCAAAATCTCCTTGGCAAGATAATGTCACTTCACAAGTTTGTCCCACATGAATGGTTAACCATGCCTGAAAAGGTTTTGTGAAAAAACGTTCTGTCTGTTGGTTATTGGTTAATGATAAAGTTAGATCAACACCATTATTGTCTTCTTTACAAGAATCTAATTGCCATTGAACTAAACGAGCAAAACCATGCATTGGCTCACCCAATTTACCAAACCATGGCCAACAAATTGGCACTCCGCCTCTAATTGCCATTTCTTTTTTAAAATTCGCTTTTTGACTCAACCAAATAACAGGAGTAGTTTCTGTTGAAGGTTGCCAAAATAGTAAATGAGCACCTTGTAACGATACTGCTGCTGAACATGTTGGATGTTTAATCACTAAGACAGGTAATTCACCAAATATATTTTGATGGACTGATAAACTCAATGACGAACCGGTAGCATAACTATCTAAAATCTGCTTAATAATACTCATATTTACTCCTAACTATTTAATTTGCTTGGCGAATACTGCCTATAATCTAGATCTAATTGTACGCATATTACTCGAATTATAAAAACGGAATACAGACAATAAAAGCTTTTTTTACTAAATTGGAGTAATATAGCCAGCTATTTCTTATCAGTTACTTACGCTTTGTAAAAAATTTGAGGAAAGGCATATGTTTCAGTATAAAATTCCACTGAGTTTATATATACATATGCCATGGTGCGTGCAAAAATGTCCATATTGCGATTTTAATTCACACAAAATGAAGAGTGCGCCGGATTACTCTGCATATATTGATCATTTAATTAATGATTTAAAACAAGATGTATTGCTTGCTCATGATCGTTCCATTCATTCAATTTTCATCGGTGGTGGAACCCCAAGCCTTTTTTCTGCTGAATTAATTAATAAATTGTTGGTAAGTATAAACAAAATAATACCAATTAATCATAATGCAGAAATTACTATCGAAGCAAATCCTAATTCCGTTGATGTAGAAAGATTTAAAGGATATCAGCAAGCAGGTATCAACCGAATATCGATCGGAGTACAAAGCTTTCAATCAGATAAGCTTTTAAAGTTAGGACGAGTTCATAATCCACAAGAAGCAATAGATGCAGGAAAATTAGCTCATGATTTAAATTTAAAAAGCTTTAATTTAGACTTAATGCATGGCTTACCAAATCAAACAATTCAGGATGCATTGCATGATCTTAAACAGGCAATTGCAATCGCACCACCACATCTATCTTGGTACCAACTAACAATTGAGCCGAACACCTTGTTTGGTTCTAAACCTCCGCTTTTACCTGATGATGATATGCTCTGGGATATTTATCAACAAGGCCACCAATTGCTAACTAACCATGGATATCAACAATATGAAACATCGGCTTATGCAAAACCAAATTATCAATGCCAACATAATTTAAATTATTGGCGATTCGGCGATTATATCGGTATTGGTTGTGGTGCTCATGGCAAACTAACACAAAATGACGGTACCATTATTCGTACGGTAAAAACAAAACACCCGCAGGGATATATGCAAGGACGTTATTTAGAGCGATCTTATACTGTAGCTAAAGATGAATTAGCCTTTGAATTTTTTATGAATAGATTCAGACTATTTGAACCTACACCTAAAATCGAATTTGAACAAAGAACATTTTTACCTATGCAATCTATTGAACAATCAATTTCACTTGCTATCGAAAAAAACTATTTAGTTGAAGATGAAAAAAACTGGCAAATAACAGACCATGGCAAATTATTTTTAAATTCATTGCTTGAAATTTTCTTATAACAAAATTAATTAAAATGAGACAACAATTTTTCTTTACTCTAAATTAACAAAAAGCATACTAACTATTTAAACAACCATATAGAGATCTTTACTTACATTTTTTTAAAAAAAGAGCATACTAGATTTGACAATGCATTTATTTCATTGTTTTCCTATTCCTTATGTTTTCCCAATAACAATGTTATTGGGATTTTTTTGTAATAAGGAAAATTAAGTTTTCATTATCTCGTTAAACAGTTGTATGTTGTGATAAAAACTGTTTGATTTCGACAAGTGAAGATGTTCCTTCCATTGGCCCTTGTTTTGATACAGCTAATGCACCACTCACATTAGCAAATTGCAATGCTGTTTCAACAGGATACCCGGCTAATAATAAACTGACAAATGTTGCACCAAAACAATCACCAGCGCCTGTTGGATCGACTGGATTGACATTAAAACCATCAACATGAATCATTTTTAAGCTTTTTTGTTCATCTAAACCATAATAATTGGCACCTTTAGTACCACCTTTTACAACAATATGCTTAATACCATTGTTTAATAAAGTTGACATAGTTTGTTGTTCACTCTCATCATTATTTTGAGCAAAATAACAAACCTCATTTTCGCTAGGTAAGAAAATATCGGTATACTCCATAATATAACCAAAAGATTGCTCCATTTCTTGAATGTTAAACATCTCTTTACGTAAATTAGGATCAAACGAAATTGTTCCTCCTTTATTTTTAATGATATCTAATGCTTTTCTCATGGCATCAATGGCTCGAAAAGAGTAAAGCGAAGAGCCCATAACATGCAAATGAGTACAATCTTTTAACAATTTTTCATCAATATGATTAAAAGATAATAAACCACATGCACTATTGGGAATATTAAAAATGAAATCTCTATCACTATGGTCTTGATAACTAACAAACGCACTACCAGTATTAGCCATACTATGTGAAGTTATACCGTCAATAATCACACCATCTTTTTTAAGCCGATTAATACACATTTTTCCAAAGCTATCTTTTCCCACACAGCTAAAAAAAATGACAGGAAAACCTAATTTAGCGACTTGATCGGCAAATATTGCTGGAGCACCACTTGGATAAGGACCAATAAATTCACCTGTTTGATCAAAGCGTTGATTACTTTCCTTTGCCAAAAATTCAACCAGCAATTCACCTACAGTACAAATTTTAAATTCCATCTTAGTTATGTCCCCAATAGATTATGATAAGTCATACAATATTTATTAATTGCAATTTGTTTAAAATTAGAATTTAACAATTGGTGATGATATTCAGTCACCGCTGCTTTAGATAAAATTGTGACATCTATATGTTTTAATTTACCAATACTATGATTATCCGTAAACAAAGATCTTTCTAATAAAAGACCAATAGTATGTTTAGAGTTTTTTAAGATTTGTTGATATGTTTCTTTTTGTTCACTATTTTCAATAATTAGATCATTATTTTCATCAATTGCTGCCAATTCGATAATGAAATGGGAAATGGCGTAGTTATTGCGAATACTGATTAGGTCATTACAGCTTTTAATAATATTTCCTTCACATAAAACGCCACCAATTAAAATGACTTCTGCATCGGAAAATTCACGTACTAATTGTGCATTTCTTAGATCGTTCATGATAATACGTAACGATTTTTTTTTATGCAAAAAAGGGATTAGTTTCCGAGTTAAAAAACCATGTCCTAAAAAAATAGTATCACCATCATTAATATAGCTTAAACAAGCTTTTGCTAAATCAATATCAGAATTGCCTTTGGTTTGACTTGAATTAATTGTAGCAGAATTATGCACTTGCCCTTCTGGAGAAATATAAATAGCGCCGCCAAATGAACGTTTTAAATATCCTTGTTGCTCAAGGTAAGTTAAATCTTGTCGGATAGTAACATGAGAAACCTTTAACTGATCAGACAACTCATCAACTTTTACTTCACCATTTTGGCGTACAATTTTTGCGATATCTAATCGACGTTTCAATAGCGCTGAAGATGCTTTAGCCAATTTTCACTTCCTATGTTAATGGTAAATACTTTGTACAAGACACATAAAACAGGTCATATAAATATTTAGTAACGAACCATAACTGTTTCAAACTGTAACTATATAATTTTCATATATATGATCCGTTATTTCTTATTCTAGGTTAGGAAAAAATTTTTGACAAAAAAAATACTCAATTACATTTCTTATTCAGCGACAAAAGTTAGTATTTGTGATCCATCTCACAAAATTTACACTAGTATAACTTTCATTTTGCAATCATAATTGATAAAAAATAATTCCAATTTGAAAGTAACTTAAGGTTATGAGGTTCACTACAGTTAAGGAGCAGTAAAATGAGTATTATCTCAAGTCATAATATGTTAAAAAAAGCCCAAAAAGAGCAGTATGCTATTCCCGCCTTTAATATTCATAATTTAGAGACAATGCAAGTAATTGTTGAAACCGTGGCAGAATGTCAATCTCCTGTCATTTTGGCTGGTACACCAGGAACATATAGCTATGCAGGAACTGAAAATATCATTGCTATTGCCAATGAATTATCAAGAAAACATAATGTTCCATTAGCAGTACACTTAGATCACCATGAAGAATTCAATGATATAACTAACAAAATTAATGCTGGTGTTAGATCAGTAATGATTGACGGTTCACACTTTCCTTTCGATGAAAATATTGCCCTCGTAAAACGTGTTGTTGATTATGCTCACCGATATGACGTAAGTGTTGAAGCAGAACTTGGCCGCCTTGGTGGTGTTGAAGATGATCTTGTTGTCGATGCTAAAGATGCATTATATACAAATCCACAACAAGCTATAGAATTTGTTAAGAAAACAAATATAGACTCTCTGGCTATTGCGATAGGTACAGCACATGGAATGTATAAATCAGAACCAAAACTTGATTTTGACCGCTTATCCGAAATTCGTTCAGTAGTAGATATACCATTAGTTTTACATGGCGCTTCAGGTGTTCCAGATAAAGATGTTCGTGAATGTATCAAACGTGGTATTTGTAAAGTAAATGTTGCAACTGAATTAAAAATTGCTTTTTCTGATGCCCTAAAACAATACTTTATTGAAAATCCAGATGCTAATGATCCTCGACACTATATGAAACCAGCTAAAGCAGCAATGAAAGAGATTGTCAAAAAAATCATTACAACTTGTGGCTGTGCAGGTAAGTTATAAAGGAAATCATATGATTTACACTTTAACACTTAATACTGCAATTGATATGAATATTCATTGCCAAGGGCTAAAACCCAATTCAGTAAATAGAACACTAGATACAGAATATAGCCCTAACGGTAAAGCAGTTAATGTTTCAATTGTATTAAATAAATTTGATAAACCTACTTGTGCATTAGGCTTTTTTGGTGGTTTCTCGGGAAAATATATTATTGATGAACTAACTAAGATGCAAATTCAAACTATCCCTTGTTTGATCGATGATATTACCAGAATTAATGTTTTTATTAATGATGAACAAAATGAATTTAAATTGGTCTCTAAGGGACCTTTTATTCCTGATAACAAAAAAGCTGAAATGCTAACTATTATTGAGTCACTCAACAATAACAGTTATTTAGTTATAAGTGGTAGTTTGCCAAATAACATTGAACCTGATTATTTGGAATTAATTTTAAAAATTTGCATAAGCAAAAATATCAAAATAATTTTAGATATTAGTCATACTAAATTAAAAGATTTATTAATTTATAAACCTTTACTTATCAAACCTAATAATGAAGAGTTAAAAGATATTTTTGGTTTTACAACTGATACAACAGAGCAAATAATTGCAGCATTAGAAAATGTTCATCAGCAAGGAGCACAAAATATTTTACTAACTATGGGTTCAAAAGGACTTTACTTTTCAAACGGGAAAAATATTTGGTTCTGTAATTCAGTATCCATAAAACAATTAAGTTCTGCTTGTGCAGGAGATGCATCGCTAGCTGCATTTCTTAGCGAATGGCTTCCTGCTCAAAACAATTATGAACTAGCCATGAAAAAGGCATCAGCAACTGGTGCCAATGTTGCCGAATCAAATGGTTTAGGATTATTAAACAAAGTTAGTACCTATATCAAACAACTTGAAGTGACTCAAATAAAATAAAATTAAATGGAAAATTGTTATGAAAAAAATACTAGCAGTAACAGGGTGTCCTACTGGTATAGCACATACCTATATGGCAGAAGAAGCATTGAAATCAGCAGCTCAAAAAGCTGGGGTTGAAATTAAAGTAGAAACCAATGGCGCAAGTGGTGTAGAAAACCTAATAACTGATGCAGATATTGCTGATGCAATTGGTGTGATTATTGCGGCTGATAAAGATGTTAATCCTGATCGTTTTAATGGATTACCGGTTATTGAAGTACCTGTAAAAGATGGTATTCATAAAGCGACTATGCTTATTGAAAAAATAAACTCAGGAACAGTACCTATTCGCAAAAAATTAAAAAACAACAGTCACTCATCAGAACTACCAAATCAAAATGAATTAAAAGAATCTGTTGGTCGACAAATATATAAGCATCTTATGAGTGGTGTTTCAAATATGTTACCATTCGTTGTTGCTGGAGGAGTATTAATTGCATTGTCATTTCTATGGGGTATTTATTCCGCAGATCAAAGCAATCCTGAATATAATGAGTTTGCTGCATTACTAATGAAAATTGGTGGCCAAGCTTTCGGTATTATGGTCCCTATTTTTACAGGTTTTTTAGCTTATTCAATAAGTGGGCGACCAGGTATGGTAGCTGGTTTTGTCGGTGGTTTAATTGCTAATATAACTGGTGCAGGTTTTTTAGGTGGTATTATTGCTGGATTCGCTGCTGGTTATTTAATGCTGATTGTTAAAAGACTTTTAGATGGCCTTCCTCGTGCATTTGAAGGACTTAAATCAATTTTCATAATGCCATTAATAGGGGTATTTGTGATTGGTGCAGGCATGTTTTTACTTGGTGGACCGATTGCTGTTGTTAATAATGGCATGAAAGAATGGTTAGCCTCATTGCAATCTGCTAATCCTATTTTATTAGGAATTGTTATTGGTGGAATGTGCTCTTTCGACTTCGGTGGCCCTATCAATAAAGCTGCTTATGTAACAGGTACAATGCTGTTAGGAGAAGGTAATTACTATTTTATGGCTGGTGTTTCCGCGGCCTGTATTGTACCTCCTTTTGTTATTGCCTTTGCAACTACTATTTTCCGAAGTAAAGCATTTACTGAAGAAGAGCGTGCTGCTGGCATTGTAAATTATATACTTGGTTCAACTCATATAACCGAAGGCGCTATTCCATTTGCTGCCAAAGATCCATTACACGTTATTCCAATTATGATGTTTTCATCAGCTATTGCCTCAGTATTAACTTTTATTAGTCAAATCCAAGTTCCTGCACCTCATGGAGGATTTTTAGTCCTACCTTTAGTCAATAAACCTTTCATGTGGGTTGGTTGTATTTTTATAGGTGCATTAGTCGGAGCGATTTTATTAGGTTTATGTCGTATACGTGAAAAACGAAAATCGACTGTTGAAAAATAAAAAGTCAATTATTAAATATGGCTAATAAATTGATCTTTTGAATATATATGAATTTTTAAGGTAAATAAATGAGCAATATACAATTAAAAATTGAAGATATATCTATTATAAATGGCGTTTATACTAAACAAGATGCAATAAAAGCGGTATCAGAAAATATGATAAAAGCGGGATTAGTAAAGCCCGATTATACTCAATCGATGTTCGATCGTGATCTGCAAATATCAACTTTTCTGGGTAATGGTATAGCAATTCCTCATGGAACTACCGATAAACGTGATAGTGTTATACAAACAGGATTAAAAGTTATCTATTACCCTGATGGTATAAATTGGGATGAAGATAATAATATTGCCTATGTTGTTATTGGTATAGCGGCAAAAAGTAATGAACACTTAGATATTTTGCGTCAATTAACAAGAGCAGTTATTGCTGAAGATACTTTAGCGCGAATTCAATCCGTTAAAAAACCAGAAGAGCTATTAACAATCCTTCAAGGCAACTAATATAACCATCCCATGAGAAGAGACGATATGAACTCATGGGAGGTTACCTCCAACTGATTAACAATCAATCAATTAAAGCGGTTAATACAGTAAGTTTTTAAACTATAAGAAGAATATTAGGTATTAAAAAATTCCAGACGATTATTGACAATTGTTTTATTGTTAACCATTTCAAATGAGATTAAAACGCCTTCCCAAGTAATACCTAAAACAATTAACATGCCTTCAAAATCATAGTAATAAAGCATATAATCTTTATTATAACTACCATCTTTAAATCTATAATTATGGTTAAATTCATCAGTTAATTCAAACGGGTGACCAATCTTAAAATCAAAACCAAGGTAACTTAAAATTTGATTAGCTTTATCAATTAAAAAAGTGTTATCCATAACTTCTTGAATTGATAATACTTCAACATGATCTAAAATATAAAAAAATTCAATTTGATAACCACCTTTTAGTATTCCTTGGACATCAGCATAACTGAAATCTTCAATAGTCTGATATTGATCTGAACTAAAAAAATCATCAATATTGAGCATACTAAATTTTGTTTTATCATACATATCAATTAAATCGCTTTTCTATTTTCCGTTTGATCTTATTCAAACTAGATTATTCAACTATCGCCAAGATTAAAGTTTACTTTCTTTTTAAAATAATCCTTAAATCATCACCGATCATTTCAACTGATTCAAAACGAAATTGCGGCGCTAATGAGAGTTTTTGTAGATTAGGTAATACGCACATGTCTTGGGCATTATGACCTAGCAATTTAGGAGCATAATATATGATTAATTCATCAACCAGATCTTGTTCAATTAGTGCACCGGCTAAATGAGCTCCAGCTTCAACCCATACAGAATTAATTTGTTGCTCAGCTAATATGGATAATAACTTTGATAAATCAACTTGATGATTATTTGATGATTCAATGATAAGTTTGCTATTTGAAGATAATATTGGCAGATTTTGCTTGCGAACAATCCATATTTCACCAGATTGATCGAAAATATTTTCATTACCCATCATTTGATTTTGACTATCGATTATCACTCGTACTGGTTGGCGAACTTCATCGAAAGGATAAATTTTTTTAATTGAATCAGGCAATTCACTAAATCTAACAGTTAAACTGGCATTATCAGCTTGAACTGTTTTCCTTGTGCTCAATATACAACTAGCTTGAGCTCTATATTGTTGAACATCTTGTCTTGCTAATGCAGATGTAATCCATTTACTTTCACCGGAGGCCATAGCAATTTTACCATCCAATGAAACCGCCATTTTAAGTTGAACGTATGGCAGACCTGTTCGCATACGTTTTAAAAAACCTTTATTAATCGCTTCGGCTTGCTCGGTTAAAACGCCAACTTGAACTTCAATTCCAGCATCTTTTAATCGTTTAATGCCATTACCAGCAACGTTAGGATTAGGATCTTGCATAGCAATAATTACTCGCTTTATGCCAGCTTGAATAAGAGCGTCAGCACAAGGTGGAGTTCGGCCAAAATGACTGCAAGGTTCTAATGTTACATAAGCCGTTGCCCCTTTTGCTTGGTCACCAGCCATTCTTAATGCATAAACTTCGGCATGAGGCTGCCCGGCTTTTTGATGATAACCTTTGCCAATGATCTGATCATTTTTAACAATAACACAACCAACATTAGGATTAGGGGTAGTGGTAAAGCGACCAAGTTCAGCGAGCTCTATAGCTTGCTGCATATAATATAGATCTTTATCCATAGCTATCTTTTAAATTAAGATTATTTTTGTTGCAACTTCGCTATTTCATTACTGAATTGTTCAATATCATCAAAACTGAAATAAACAGAAGCAAAGCGTATGTAAGCAACTTTATCAAGATTTCTAAGCTCTTCAATTACAAAATCACCAATTAATTTTGCCTGCACTTCACGTTCGCCAGTAGCTCTAAGTTTTGATTTAATACGCGTAATAGCATCTTCAATTGCATCAAAACTAACCGGACGTTTTTCAAGAGCTCGTTTTATACCATTACGAAGTTTTTCTTCATTAAAAGGTTCTCGAACCTTATTACTTTTAATAACATTAGGCATAATTAATTCAGCCACTTCAAAGGTTGTGAAACGTTCATTACATTCGACACATTGTCGACGACGACGAACTTGAAAACCTTCACCAACTAATCGAGAATCAATAACCTTTGTATCATCAGCATTACAAAACGGACAGTGCATAAATATATCCTGAAAACGTTTAACCTACATTACAATAGCTGAAATTATTATTTTAAACAAGATTTAAGCTAAGTAATATAAGTTACTGCATACTATTTCTAACTGCAGTATACTCAAATGAATGTTAGATTTCCGCCACTTATTTAGTGACGGAAAATTGATTTACCATGTTAATGAGATTAAAAAATCGCGTAATTTTGCAAAATCATCTGGCATATAATGAGACAGCAACGGCATTTCAGCCCTTTCAGCTAATGCAGGTGGTAATGGAATGGATCGACCAAGAATATCCTCTACCACTTCTTTAAACTTGGCTGGATGAGCTGTTCCTAAAAATAAACCATACTCCCCTTCTTGCAATTGATCGCGTAAAGCTCGATAAGCAATAGCTCCATGAGGCTCAGATAAATAACCCTTTTTATCCAATTGTTGAACGGTTTGTACAGAAACCTTATCAGAAACAGCTGCATGACCTAATGATTTTAATACCCAACCTTCTCGTTGATAAATTTCCTCAATTCTTGGCCAGTTATTAGGCTGACTTACATCCATAGCATTAGATAATGTAGCTACAGTTTTATGAGGTTCCCACTTACCTGTTTCTAAATAACGAGGAACAGTGTCGTTGGCATTAGTTGCAGCAATAAAACGTTTAATTGGCAATCCCATAGTTTTAGCCAGCAATCCGGCAGTTAAATCACCAAAGTTACCGCTTGGCACAGAAATAACTAATTGTTCTCGTTGTTTTGCTGTCAATTGAGCATAAGCTTCAAAATAATAACAAATTTGCGCTAAAAGCCGACTTATATTAATAGAGTTTGCTGAGTTTAAACCAATAGCAGTTTTTAACTCTTCATCATCAAACGCCTTTTTAACTAATGCTTGGCAGGCATCAAAATCACTTTGAATAGCAATGGTGTGAATATTATCACCTAAAGTACAAAATAGTTTTTCTTGTAACGGGCTAATTTTACCTTCTGGATATAAAATCACTACGCGAATATTCGGTAAGTGATAAAATGCATGGGCAACAGCTGCACCAGTGTCCCCAGAGGTTGCCGTCAAGATTGTGATTTTTTTATCCGCAGCGACTTGAACTAATGCTTGTGCCATAAAGCGGCCACCAAAATCTTTAAATGCTAATGTTGGACCATGATACAGTTCAAGTGAACCGATATCATCTTCTACTGATTTGACTGGAGCTGGAAATTGGAAGGCATTTTGTACTAATCGATGCATATCGTTATCACTAATTTCATTACCAATAAAAGCCGATAATATTTTGGCACTTCTAGTAACAAAATCCATATTTAGCAATGACTCTATTTCTGCATCTGAAAATTTTGGTAATTGCTCTGGGAAAAATAATCCTTGCCCTTTACCTAATCCTTGTTGTACGGCCTGAGCAAAACTAACTTGTTCAGAATGATCTTTTAAGTTATACAATTTCATAATTTGTTCCAACTATTTTATACTTTAATTGTTTTCTTTTTGATTTAATCTTATTGTTCAATTTAATAACAATTAACTTAAATCAGTCTTGCACCTTGTGGATCTATTTTACAAATATGGGTAAAACCATCTTCATTTTGTAGATAAGAGCTTTTTAATAATGACTCTATCTGCTGTGCCGTTTCAAGATTATCCGCCACAACAAACATCGTCGGTCCAGATCCTGATATCCCT
The DNA here is from genome assembly GCF_016101635.1 of Gilliamella sp. M0320. Lineage (NCBI taxonomy): Bacteria > Pseudomonadati > Pseudomonadota > Gammaproteobacteria > Orbales > Orbaceae > Gilliamella > Gilliamella sp. M0320. The sequence goes on along the minus strand of NZ_JACFQD010000001.1, from coordinate 170,687 downwards.
GAAGCTAATGCACCAAGTTGTTTTACTTTCTTTTGAGTTTCATCAAAATTAGGTAGTAATTGTTTACGATAAGGTTCAGCAATATTATCAATTAACATTGCCGCAGCAAGTTTAGGTTGTTTAGTATAACAAGCATGCAAAAAACCACCGACATAGCGACCATGAGCGACACAATCAGCTTTTTGGTATTGAGCAGGCAGAATAGCTCTGGCTTCTGCTGTAGAGACTTTAATACCAGGATAGGCCATTACCCAATACCAATTTTCAAAGTGAGGTATCGACTCACTGATAACACCCATTTCATCAAGGATAAGTTGCATTCCACCTAAGTAACAAGGAGCGACATTATCATAATGCACGCTACCGGAAATTCGACCTTCTAGTTCCCCCATCATGGAAAGCATTTCATATTGATTAAATGGTTCATCAAAAAATTTATTTAATGCCACAAAAGCACCAACGACGGAACAAGCACTTGAACCTAAACCAGAACCAATTGGCATATTTTTTTCAAGAGTTATACTCACAGGTAATGTTTTATCCATAGCTTTACAGAAACGCTGCCAACATTGATAAACAATATTAAATTTGGGATCTTTTGGCAGTTTTTTGACAAACTGACCTTTGCAAGTAAGGTTAAACTCCGTTGCCGACTCAATAGTAATACAGTCACCTAACATTGCACCACTAATTGGATTGATTGCCGCCCCCAAAATATCAAAACCAACACTAATGTTTGCCATTGATGCAGGAGCATAAACTGTTAATGATTTATGACTCATTTAGCCTCCAATTTTTCCCGATGTGGTTCGTAGAATATCAGCAAAAACACCTGCCGCTGTCACGTCATTACCAGCGCCATAACCACGTAATACTAATGGAATTGGTTGATAATACCTAGTATAAAATGCTAAAGCATTTTCACCATTTTTAACTTTATAAAGTGGATCATCTGTATCTACAGCTTCAATTTTGACGCAACATTGACCACCATCAATACTACCTACATACCGTAATACTTTTCCTTCTTTGGCTGCTTTTTCTGATTTTTCTTTAAATTCAGCATCTAGTTGTGGTAATTTTGACATAAACTCATCGATATTACCTTGAGAATATTCCGCAGGCAGAACTGATTCAACTTTAATTTGATCTAATTCCAGTTGTAATCCTGATTCTCTGGCTAAAATCAACAATTTTCTGGCTACATCTGTCCCTGATAAGTCATCACGAGGATCTGGTTCGGTAAAGCCCTTTTCTTTCGCCAATTTAGTCGCTTCTGATAAAGACATACCTTCATCTAATTTGCCAAAAATAAAAGATAACGATCCAGATAATATGCCGGAAAACTTGATCAGTTCATCACCAGCATTGAGCAGATTTTGTAAATTTTCTATTACAGGTAAACCAGCACCAACATTGGTATCATATTGAAACTTACGTTTACTATTGGCCGCTTCTTGACGTAGACGAAGATAATAAGCCATTGAACTTGTATTGGCTTTCTTATTTGGTGTGACCACATGGAAGCCATTGGCAAGGAAATCAACATATTTATCTGATACATCACTACTTGAAGTACAATCAACTAAAATTGGATTAAGTAATCGATTGTTTTTAGCAAAATCAATAATACTATTTAGAGTATAATCTGTATCACTTTGTTTTATTTGATCACGCCAATTAGCTAAATCAATACCATCACGATTAAGTACAGAATGTTTGGAATTGAATAAACCACAAACCCGTAAATCGATCTGTTTATTTTTAAGCCATTTTTGTTGACGACCAATTTGATCGACCAATGCACCACCAACACCACCAACACCAATAACAAACACATCTAACATTTTGTCTGTACCAAAAAGCATTTGGTGCGTTACACGTACTCCCATTACAGCAACATCATTATCAACCACAACCGAAATTGAACGCTCTGATGAACCTTGTGCAATTGCTACGATGTTAATATTGGCTCGAGCTAATGCAGTAAAGAAGTTAGCTGATAAACCACGTAACGTTCGCATACCATCACCAACTACAGAAATAATTGCCAATTTGTCAATCACTTCGATAGGTTCAAGTAAGCCATCTTTTAATTCTAAATAAAATTCATCACTTAATGCCTCTTCAGCACGATATAGTTCGGTTTGAGGAACACAAAAACTAATACTATATTCAGATGATGATTGAGTAATCAGTACCACCGAAATTCCGGCATAAGTCATAGCAGAAAATACTCGAGCAGACATACCTACCATACCTTTTAGCCCTGGCCCTGATACATTAATCATCGCCATATTATTTAAATTGGTTATACCTTTTACTGGAGTTGAACTATCCACAACATTAGCACCAATTAAAGTCCCCGGAGCATCTGGATTATTGGTATTTTTAATTAAGCATGGAATTTGGAATTGGGCGATTGGCAAAATTGTTCTTGGATGAAGCACTTTTGCACCAAAGTAAGATAACTCCATTGCCTCTTGATAAGACATGGTTTTTAATAATTTGGCATCTGGAACAATTCGAGGATCACACGTATAAACCCCATCCACATCGGTCCAAATTTCACAGCTATTTGCACGTAAACATGCAGCTAAAACTGATGCCGAATAATCAGATCCATTACGACCAAGAACAACTAATTCACCTTTTTCATTTCCGGCGGTAAAACCTGGCATCAAAATAATATTTTCTGGTGGAATACGCATCTCACTGATGCGATGGGAAGATTCAACAATATCAACCGTTGATTCTAAATAATCACCTTCGGCAATTAACATTGCTACCGGATTAATTACGGTCACTGCATGACCTTTTGCTTTTAGCACCTCTTGCATGATTGCAATTGAAAGTTTTTCACCTCTGCAAATGATAGTAGCATTAATACTGTCAGGACATTGACCTAATAACCGAATACCTTCTAACAATTGTTTGACATTATTTAACTCATTGAGTGCAAATTTTTTCATCTCTTCATAGGCAAAATTAGGCAGTGCTTGTGATATTCCTGCTAAGAGATCCGCAAAGATTTTTTCTGCATCATAAATATTTGTTTGTATATCTTGCCGTGCTACAGTTTTTTCAACCATTGCGACTAAATGATTGGTAATTTTAGCTGGTGCAGATAAAACTGTTGCTGTTTGTTCTTGTTTAGCATTATTCTCAATAATCTCTGCTACACGCAAAAAGCGTTCTGCGTTGGCAACAGATGTTCCTCCAAATTTTAAAACTTTCATATCACACCTTACTTATTTTTCTAATTTATGCCAATGACAATTCAAAATGTAATTTTTTTAAATCACTTATAAAATCAATATTTTGAATTCTTTTTTTTGTTATTAATGTTTTTGAATATTTTTTATTTTATAAAACAAAAAACCCGCCTTTTTAGGCGGGTTTTTCGATATTTTTTAAGGAAAAATCAACCCGCCCTATAATTAATAATAGTGCCGGTGGTGCCAATAATACCTGAAATCATCATCATCACAGTTTTCATTATTTTTCCTAAAAAATCCCTAAACAAAACAGCCCGACATTTTCATGTCAGGCTGTAAAAATTAAAAAACTTTTTTGCTGTTTTCGTATTCATTCACTACCTTATTTAAAGCTTGGTAGATACTTTCTGCATCCTGTTTTTTTAATGCTTCATCAAGTATATTGAGATACGATAACATTAGTTTTTGATTATCTTCAGCAAATTGTGGGGAAACTTCCTGATCTTCATATAACATGACATAAGTACGCGCAAATCCAAAGATCAAAAAATAAACTGATGCATTTTTTGGATCATTTTGGATTAAAGCCCTCATAGCCTTACGTAGTTTTACATACGAGTCGGTACCAGGTAAGCTTGTCGCAAATGTTTTTGTTACGTCAGAAAATGTCATTGCTAAAACCTCAATCAAAATCACAAGCGAAAAGAATAGCAATCCATTAACATAAGTGCAAGTCTATTTTGATTTTCAATTCTATTTTTTTATTATTTTTTGTTTAACGCATTGATATATATCAATGCCAATTTGGTTTAATGTTAAACTTGTTTACAAACAGATAACCCTGCCGAAGCTTGGGCAACTGGCATAATTTCAATTGAATTCACATTAAAATGATTAGGCGTATTCACTAACCATGACACCGTATTAGCAATATCCTCAGGAGTAACATAATCAACATCTCTATAAACTGTCGCAGCTTGTTCGTCATTACCATGGAATCGTACATTTGAAAATTCTGTACCACCACATAATCCTGGTTCAATATTTGTTACTCTGATTCTTTTACCTAATAAATCTGTCCGTAAATTAGCACTAAATTGCTTAACAAATGCTTTTGAGGCACCATAAACATTACCACCTTTATAAGCATAAGTTCCCGCCACTGATCCAAGATTTATTATGTAACCATAATTGCGTTCAACCATACTCGGTAAAATTTGATGAGTTAGGTGAACTAAGCCGATAATGTTAGTTTGAATCATTGTTTCCCAATCATTATAATTCGCCTCATATGCAGGTTCTAATCCCAGTGCCAATCCAGCATTATTGATTAATATATCAATCGGTTGAAATTCTTTCGGTAATTGCAATAAGATGGTTTCGACGGCATCTTTTTTGGTTACATCAAACGTTAAAGGTAAAAAGTTATCCCCTAACTCATCAGCAAGTTTCTGTAATTTATCACCTCTTCTAGCAGCACCAATGACTTTATAACCGTCAGCAATAAGTTTTCGACAAATAGCTTGACCAAAACCAGAAGAAGCTCCAGTAACTAAAGCGATATTCATATTCAATCCCCTTTACTCATGATAATTGTCTGATTTTACCTTTATAACATTGAAATAAATAATAGATTATTCTGCATTAAATACAAAAAAACCCGCTACATAGCGGGTTGACATCGAATATTTCATTTAGCTGGTTCTTCGGAAGGCTCTTCATCTTTCAAAGGAACAATCAACGTATCAATATGGGTATTATTAATTAGTTGACGAGCAGAAGACATTAATTTGCTCCAGAAATCTTGGTGATGACCACAAACAACCAGATCTGCACCATATTCATGGATAGCTTCAATTAATACTTGGCCAAATTCACCATTGCCAGAAAGAGTGTGTGCAATTGGATAACCAGCATCATCAGCAAGTTTATTCAATGCAATATGAGCATCTTCAGTGATACGATCTTTCATATCATTCATATTAATATCAACTAAACCAGTATAAAGATCAGAATAATTAATACCGACATGAATTAGTGATATTTGAGCATTATATGGTCTAGCCATAGAAACTGCTTTTTCAACAAGAACTTCACTTTCAGGTGATAAATCCACTGCGACTAAAATATGTTTATAAGCCATAATATTCACTCCTTCCTATTTTTGATGCTCTAATTAAATTAGAATTTATATTTCCTTTTTACTACTAAATTAATTTTTGAGCAAGCCAAAATAGTGACCCAGATAACAAAATTGAAATTGGCAATGTAAGAATCCAAGTTAATGCAATATTTTTAATTGTTTTACTTTGTACCCCACCACCATCAACAATCATCGTACCAGCAACCGATGAGGAAAGAACTTGAGTTGTTGATACAGGCATTCCAGTATAGCTTGCTATACCGATTGATAACGCGGTTGTAATTTGTGCAGAGACACCTTGAGCATAAGTCATCCCTTTTTTACCGATTTTTTCACCAATGGTTACTGCAACCCGTCGCCAACCTATCATAGTACCTACAGCAAGCGCTGAAGCTACGCCGATAATAATCCAAACTGGTGCGTACTCTACAGTTTTTAATAAATCATTATTTAGCGATTTTAAGTATTGCTTATCTTCTGCAGGTACATTTGGTTGTTTAGCTACATGAGATACCGTATCGGATAAACATAATAAAATACGTCTAGCCTGGGAGCGTTGATCTACATTAAGAGAACCATAATCATTCATTTTATTAAACAAATTATTAGCAATCCCTAATGTAGTAAACGAACGAGAGTAATCACAATGATATTGATTTAAATCATTTACAGGAATTGAAGTATCTACAGCAGACTGTTTTCCTATTACAGTATTAAGTTCATCATTATGGGAAATAAAATATTCTTCAATATTATGAATGGCATTCCTGGTATTAGTAATTTCATAGGTTGATGCTCCCATATTTACAATAAATCCAGCAGGCGCAATTCCCATTAATACTAGCATTAATAAACCAATACCTTTTTGTCCATCATTAGCGCCATGAGAAAAACTTACTCCAGCAGCAGAAATGATCAACATTATGCGAATCCAAAATGGTGGTTTTTTCTTACCATAGAGTTTTTCGCGTTGTTCGGGCGTCATAAAAATACGCTCTCTTTTTTTACTACGTTTTTTACTTTGACCTTTACGAGTCCAATATTTCCGCAGTAAAAAAATCATTAATCCGGCTATAACAAGACCAACAACAGGCGAAATTATTAATGATAAAAAGATTTGAATCATTTTAGGAATATTAAGTGCATCAATAATAGAAGTATCCATAATAAATGCATTAGCCAATGCAACACCAATAATTGCACCAATTAAAGTATGAGAGCTTGACGCTGGTATACCTACATACCATGTACCTAAATTCCATATAATAGCGGCAAATAAAATCGAAAATACCATTGCCAGGCCATGTGCAGAACTTACATTTAATAATAAATCAGTAGGTAAAAGATGAACAATTGCATAAGCAACACTAAGTCCACCAAGCAATACTCCTAAAAAGTTAAACATACCAGCCATAAAAACAGCAAGCTGTTCTTTTAATGCTCTAGTATATATTACTGTCGCAACTGCGTTTGCAGTATCATGAAAGCCATTAATTGCCTCGTAAAAAAGAACAAAAAATAGTGCTAAAACTAGCAATATAATGGTTGAAAAGTCTAAATCAGCAAATAGATGAAACATAATATATCTTTCTGTTGTTAATAGCGGCTCTATTATCCTTGAGAATACCGCAATGAGCAAAACAATTTTTACATTTTTCGTTTCGCATAATGGGAGGCTAGAACAGCACAGATCATTAATTGAACTTGATGAAAAATCATTAACGGCAAAATCATTATTCCAGTTATAGACATAGGGAAAATCACACTAGCCATAGGAATACCACTTGCAAGGCTTTTTTTAGAACCGCAAAATACAATTGTGATTTCATCTTCTTTGCTAAAACCCAACAATCGCGAGCTATAAGTAGTAATTAATAACACGATGGTTAACAAAATTATTGAATAAACAATGATCTCTACAAGAGATAACCAGCTGACTTTAGACCAAATACCATTAACTACCGCATCACTAAAAGCAACATAAACAACTAATAATATTGATATACGGTCAGTTTTTGAAATAACACTTTTATATTTATCCACCCATTTGCCAATAAAACGTCTAGATAAATGACCAACCACAAAAGGTAACATCAGTTTAAGCATAATAGATTCAATGGCATCTAAAATATTCATCGAAGCAGCAGATTGAGTATGCATTAATAAACCGACTAAGACGGGAGTAATAAATACACCTAATAATGTCGATGCCGATGCACTACAAATTGCTGCAGCCACATTACCTTTTGCTATTGATGTAAAAGCAATTGCCGACTGAACTGTAGCCGGTAGGACACAAAGGTAAACAAAGCCTAGATAAAGATCTTCCGATAAAAAAGTTGGTACAAGTAGTTGCATCATCATCCCTAGAATCGGGAACACCACGAAAGTAATAACAAATATCAATAAATGCAATCGCCAATTTTTTATACCAATAACTATTGCATCAAATGACAATTTTGCTCCATGCATAAAAAATAATAGACCAATAGCAAAAGTTGTGAGAGTTTCAAAAATAACCTTTGCTTGTCCTTCACATGGGAAAATACTTGCCGTCATCACAACACAAATCAAAATCAGCAAGAATGAGTCAATTTTAAAACGTTGAATTATATTCATGATATTAGTTTGATTAGTTAAAAAAATCGCCACAAAAGTGGCGATATATCTAAAGTTATACTTTTACTCTAGGAAGCTTCGTAGTACATCAGATCGGCTTGGGTGACGTAATTTACGTAATGCTTTCGCCTCAATCTGACGAATACGTTCACGTGTTACATCAAATTGTTTACCAACCTCTTCAAGAGTGTGGTCGGTATTCATATCAATACCGAATCGCATGCGTAACACTTTAGCTTCACGTGGTGTTAAGCCAGATAAAATATCACGTGTTGCACTACGCAGACTTTCAGATGTAGCGGCTTCTAATGGTTGTTCAAGTGCTGTATCTTCAATAAAATCACCTAAATGTGAATCTTCATCATCACCAACTGGTGTTTCCATTGAAATAGGCTCTTTAGCAATTTTCAATACTTTACGAATTTTCTCTTCAGGCATTTGCATGCGTTCAGATAACTCTTCTGGCGTTGGTTCACGACCAATTTCTTGTAACATCTGACGTGAAATTCGATTTAGCTTATTGATTGTTTCAATCATATGTACAGGTATACGTATTGTTCTTGCTTGGTCAGCAATTGAACGTGTAATCGCTTGTCGAATCCACCAAGTCGCATATGTAGAGAATTTATATCCTCGGCGATATTCAAACTTGTCAACAGCCTTCATCAAGCCAATGTTACCTTCTTGAATAAGATCTAAGAACTGTAAACCTCGGTTAGTATATTTTTTCGCTATTGAAATTACCAAACGTAAATTGGCTTCTACCATCTCTTTCTTAGCTCGTCGGGCTTTTGCTTCACCGATAGACATTCGTCTATTAATGTCTTTAATTTGCTCAATAGAAAGATTCGTTTCTGTTTCTATCTGTTGTAAACAGATAATTTCAGCCTCAATTGGCGCTTCAAATTCCATTAAATTAGCAGCAAAAGCGCCTTTACCTGTGACGGCTTTTTTATACCAATTCATGTTATTTTCATTGCCACTAAAATACGTCATAAATTGTTTTTTCGGCATTTTACACTGTTCAACACAGATCTTCATAATTACACGTTCATGTGCTCTTACGCGATCCATCATGCTTCTCATATTATTAACAAGAATATCAAATTGTTTACCTACTAATCTGAATTGTTTGAAAACTTCAGATAAATTTTCAATTTCTTGTTGTGCTTTTTTATGAGCACGGCCATATTTTTTTATTGCTGCTGAGGTTTTATCATGCTGTTCTTTAAGTTCAGAAAATTTCGCTCTTGCCACTTCAGGATCAATTGAAACATCATCATCAGCTGAGGAATCGCCATCTTCTTCACTTTCGTCATCGTTATCATCGATATCGATTTCAGCTTCACTCTCTTCCAACTCTTCTGGAAGATCTTCAGATGCTTCTTCAGCATTAGGATCAACAAAACCAGTAATAAGATCAGATAAACGAACCTCACCACTTTCCACTAAATTGTATTGTTCTAAAAGATAAGTAATCGCTTCTGGGTATTCAGATACTGAGGTTTGAACTTGATTAATACCATCTTCAATACGTTTAGCGATATCAATTTCACCTTCACGAGTTAATAGTTCAACTGCACCCATTTCACGCATATACATACGGACAGGATCTGTCGTTCTGCCTATTTCTGATTCTACATTAGATAAAACTAGTGCTGTAGCTGCTTCAACGGCCTCTTCATCCGGAACATTATCTGAAAGTAATAATTCATCTGAATCTGGGGCTTCTTCAAGTACTTGAATGCCCATATCATTGATCATTTGGATAATATCTTCAATCTGATCTGAATCAATGATTTCTTCAGGCAAGTGATCATTGACATCAGCATAGGTCAGGTATCCTAGCTCCTTTCCTCGGATGATCAGGAGTTTTAACTGTGATTGAGAATTTTGCTCCATAAAGGTATCCACATTTAGTTATTCGGTCATGTATATTATATATGCAGAATAAGAAATAATTTTCTACATATACCCTGTATATTTAGTCTTTTTTTGATAAAACAAGTATTAATGTCGCTAATTCTTTTTTCTCTGCGGTACTTAATCCGGAGACTCTCTCTTTTGCGATCAGTTCATCTTGCCTTTGGGCGAGTATATTATCATATAACTCTTTTAAAGTATGAGAAAAAATTGACTCTATTTCATCATCTTGGTAATGGTACTCCCATGTAGCTAAACGACTTAACTGTTTATAAAATGGTCGACTAGTACACTCTGTTAATATCTGTGCTGTAGTTATATTTGGGTATTGTTGACATAATTCAAGTAGCTCAATAAATATATCTATGCCTGCTAAATTAACTTGTCGCATAACATTAATATCTGCAACCATTTTAGCCATATTCGGATATTGCAGTAATAAACCAATCAAAATCCGCATGGTCGTTAATTTCATCTGCGGTGCAGACACGGCCTCAATAGGTTTATTTTCACTTTTATTTTGATTAGCGGCAATAAGTTGTTCTATTTGTGATATATCAAGTAGACCTAAGTAACGACCTAATTTCTGAAGTAAATTAAGTCTGAATGCTTTTGCTTTAACTTGCTCAAGTAAAGGTATGGCAAGCGAACTCAATTTAGCTTTACCTTCAGCAGTTTTTAGGTCAACTTGTTTTAATAATTCATCAAATAAAAATTCAGATAAATTAGGAGAATTTTTTACATAATCTTCAAAACCGTCTTTACCAACTTTACGCACAAAACTGTCAGGATCTTCATCTTGTGGTAAAAAAGCAAAAGTAATTTCTTTACCATCAATCAAACAAGGTAGTAATACATTAAGTGCTCGCCAAGCTGCGCTTCGCCCTGCATTATCACCATCATAACAAAATATGACAGAATCAGTTGCTCTAAATAATAATTTGATATGTTCTTCAGAGGTTGATGTACCTAATGCAGCAACCGCATAATCAACTCCGTATTGAGCAAGTGATACGACATCCATATATCCTTCAACCACAATCAGTTGTTCTGGATTTCGATTAACCTCCTGCGCTTCATAAAGACCATATAATTGGAAACCTTTATGAAAAATTGGCGTTTCTGGTGAATTAATATATTTGGCTGAATCATTAACAATCGTTCTACCTCCAAAAGCAATGACATTACCTTGCCTATCGCGAATTGGAAACATTATACGACCACGGAAACGATCATATTGATTACCACTATCATTGGTAACTAACATGCCAGCTTGATTATATAATTTTGTTTCAGCTTTAGTTTTTACCACATTTTGTGAAGTTAAACGCCATTCATTAGGCGCATAACCTATTTTATATCTAGTTATAATCTCTTGATTTAAACCACGTTGTTCAAGATACATATGGGCATCTTTTGAAGTCGATAATGCTAATTGCTGTTGGTAGAAATCGGTGATTTTTGCCATCAGGGAGTAGAGATCACGACGCAAATTACGCGATTCAATTTGCTTTGATTGATCAGCTTGATTAGTATTACTTTCTGTGTAAGGAACACGAATACCTTGCATACTAGCAATTTCTTCAATGGCTTCAGGAAATGTTAGTCGTTCATACTGCATTAAAAAATTTACAGCAGAACCTGATGCACCACATCCAAAACAGTAGTAAATTTGTTTTTTTTCATTTAATGAAAAAGAAGCGGTTTTTTCATCATGAAAAGGACAACAACCAAAATAATTATTTCCCTTTTTTTTCATTTTAACGCGCTTACCTATCACATCAAGAATACTTGTGCGGGCAAGCAAATCTAAAATAAAATCGCGAGGAATAAGACCTTTCATGATAAAATTCAACCAATTATGGCATTATAAAAAGACAACAAGCCGTAATAATAATACGGCTTGTTAAAATTGTTTATATCTAGAATATAAATGAATTGTTTTTTAAAAACAATTTAAATTTTCAGTATAAAAATTAATATAGACGAGTGCGACGAGCGTTTTCTCTTTCTAATTTCTTAGCATGGCGTTTAACAGCAGCTGCTTTTGCGCGTTTACGAATAGTTGTTGGTTTTTCGTAAAATTCACGATTACGAACTTCAGCTAATACTCCTGCTTTTTCGCAAGAACGTTTAAAACGACGTAATGCTACATCGAAAGGTTCATTTTCACGTACTTTAATTACTGGCATGTGCCTCTCACCTCAAATTTGTTTAATATCACAAAGGACTAAAATTAGTGCGCAATTTTACTCCTATTTGGTATGGGTTGTAAAGTAAAATATCGTATAATTACTATATGATAAATTAATTTGCTAATCTACTTTTTCAATCAGATAATAAAATAGTTTAATTAAGGATATATAGGTGTTTTATGTCGTCTTTCTTTACTGGTCAATATCCACAAAAACGTTTACGTCGAAACCGTGCACAAGATTTTAGTCGTCGTCTGGTAGCAGAAAATCATTTGACGGTTAATGATCTAATTTATCCAGTATTTATTGTTGAAGGCAACAATATCAGTCAATCCGTACCATCAATGCCAAATGTAAAACGAATGAGTATTGATATATTAGTGAAAGAAGCTGAACAAGTTGCTAAACTAGGTATACCAGTACTCTCATTGTTTCCGGCTATTGATTCTTCACTTAAATCACTATTGGCCGAAGAAGCTTATAACGATAAAGGTTTAGTTCCTAGATCAATTCGAGCATTAAAAAAAGAAATACCAGAACTTGGAATTTTAACCGATGTCGCTCTCGATCCTTATACAACACACGGTCAAGATGGTATTATTGATGACAACGGTTATGTTCTCAATGATATATCTGTCGAAGCTTTAAAAAAACAAGCATTAATACAAGCTGATGCTGGGGCAGATATTATTGCACCAAGTGATATGATGGATGGACGAATTGGCGCAATACGTAAAGAGCTAGAATCACATAATTTTGTTAATAGCCAAATAATGGCTTACTCGGCAAAATATGCATCTAGCTTTTATGGACCTTTCCGTGATGCAGTTGGTTCAGCCAATAATATCAAAGGTGGTAACAAAAAGACCTATCAACTTGATCCAGCCAATAGCAATGAAGCCTTACAAGAAATTTATCAAGATTTAAGTGAAGGCGCAGATATGGTCATGGTTAAACCTGGATTGCCCTATCTAGATATCGTTCGTCGAGTAAAAGAAACTTTTGCAGTACCTACATTTGCCTATCAAGTATCAGGAGAATATGCAATGTTAATGGCTGCAATCGAAAACGGTTGGTTAGATGAAAAGTCTACTATCATGGAATCTCTACTCTGTTTCAAACGAGCAGGCGCCGATGGCGTGTTAACTTATTTTGCTAAGCAAGTAGCTCAATGGCTCAATAACCAGTGATAGCTACATTATATTTATCATATCAATTTGCTAATTATAGTGAATTGATATGATTAACCACGGAAAAATAAGCACAACTTTTTAAAGCAAAATCGAATCTCTTTAGATAAAAAAATAACCAAAATTAGCTCAATCAAAAATTTTCATAATAAATAACATCATTAATGTTTTAATTTTTTTTATAAACATTAAATTAAATCAATTACAAAATCGTAATTTATGGATAAAATATATTAAGTTACTTATTCTGACACTAAAAGTCACAAATTAATCGCTGAGAGTAAAGATTAGTTTGATGTAATGATCAAGTAACGACGCGATAACAGAATTATTCTGCCCATAGCTAGAATAAACCGATGAATCGAAATATTAATATCGCTATTAGATATAAATAAAATTTTAACCAATAACATTAAGAAGCCAATATTATGAAAAATTATATCTATCTATTTTTATTAAGTATTTTCTTATTAACTGGATGTGATAATAAAAAAAACAGCCAATCATCATCTGATGAAACTCCAACGACTAATCAAAATAACGAAGTTAATACTAATACCCAAAATGATACAACTGATAAAACTACAGGTACAACAAATAACAATGAAGACAATACAATCAAATCTAGTAATGACAATAAATCACAGTTACCAACCCAAGTAACTAATAGTTATCTATTTCATACCGAACCAGAGTTGTTACCTAATAAGAAACTCATTAAACAGCAAACTATTCAAAGTTCGGATAAAAAATCTATTAATTATAACGATAAAGGTTATGTTAAAGATTACGACTTGGAAGGATTATATGGCGAAATAAATTATGATACAGCTAAATACATTTATGGTATGAAAGATACCAGAAACAGTTATGACATTACCTTCGATGAATCTAAAAATATTATTGGTATGAAAAATAGTAATGATGAAATTGTTGCTATTAGTGAATTTGATGAACAAGGCCGTTTAGTTGAAACCACTTTATCTAACTTCGCTGATAATAATATTAATTTTACCAGTAAGATTATTTATGAAAATGATCTGGTTGAACAAGTATTATATAACGCTTATGTAAAAATGGATGATAAAAAACAATTACCCGTTTTAGTAAGAGAAAAAGATGTTATTTATAATGCAAACAAGCAATTAGAAAAAACGATTACTCGAACCTTTAAATTATCTGCCAAAGGTGAAGTCATCATTAATGATAAAAATGAACAAGAATTGGAATCAACTGAAACTTGTAATTACTCTGAATATAACCAAAATAATGACTGGACCAAAGCTGTTTGTGAAACAACCGGAAATGGTTCCAGCAAAATTAATTTAACCAGAACCATCGAGTATCTATAACTTATTAAATAAAGTGAATATGATCAGTTTTCACCAAACTCATCATATTCACGACAAAGTATAATTGTATCCTCAATTAAACGCCTTGCTATCGTGCCATATTCAGGTATTTTTGGTAATTGAGAATAATGGTACCAATCAGCTTCTACTAACTCATTTTTATCGATAGTAATCTCACCACTGTCATAATCTGCTAAATAAGCCATCATCATAGAATTAGGAAATGGCCAAGGTTGCGAACCGACATAACGAATATTTTTAATTTTTATTTTTGTTTCTTCATAAACTTCTCTAGCCACTGTCGTTTCCATGGTTTCACCAATTTCAGTAAAACCCGCTAATACAGTATATAAATTATCTTGATTATGCCTTACATGTTTTGCCAATAAAATTTTATTTTTATTGCGAATAGCGACAATAATGGATGGTGAAATTTGTGGATAATAACGTTGATGACAATGATCACATAGACAACACCATTCGGTTTGACTGATATACATCTCATGGCCACAGTAGCCACAATATTTATGAGACCGATAAAACTCAGACAATTGTACCGCTCTACCAGCCATATTAAACAAAGACTGATCAGCACTATTAAGTAAAGGTCTAATCGAGCCCATGGAACTACTCATTTCTTGACAAATTAACCACGCTGTTTGTCCATTCCATTCACCAATAGACTGAGCGAGTTTATTGGTAAATCCTAATTCGCTGGCGATACCGTTAGGAACTTCGCCATTAGGTAACCATAAACGACCATTTTTACTCACAAACCAGTAGCCTTTTTCGTTACCGATTAAATTATATTGTTTTTGTATATCCATAATACCAATACCAAAAAATGAATATTAAAAAGGAGGATATTACTCCTCCTTTTTATCAAGCTATTTCTTTTTCTTCTCATGAAGACCTTTTTTCTCAAGTTCCCAGTAAATTATACGTTGCTGAGCAATCGTAAACAAGTTACTTACAGTATAGTATAAAACTAAACCTGATGGGAACCATAAGAAGAACACCGTAAAGATTAATGGCATATAAGTCATTAATTTTTGCTGTAATGGATCAGTAACCGGTGATGGTGACATCTTCTGAATTAAGAACATGGTACCACCCATTAATAACGGTAAAATATAATATGGGTCTTGCGCTGATAAGTCATAAATCCAAAGAGCAAATGGAGCATGACGTAACTCTACTGTATTACCTAACATATAAAACAGTGATAAGAAGATCGGCATTTGAATCAACAATGGTAAACAACCGCGAAGAGGATTAACTTTCTCTTGTCGATAAAGTGCCATTGTTTCCATACTCAGTTTTTGTCTATCATCTCCATAACGTTCTTTTAGTGCTTGTATACGAGGTTGTAATAACTTCATTTTAGCCATTGAACGGTACTGTGCTCGCGTAAGTGGAAATAAAATACCCCGCACGATAAAGGTGATAACTATTATTGAGAAGCCCCAGTTTCCAATAAAACTATGGATAAATTTTAATAAATAAAACAGTGGTTGAGATAAGAACCATAACCAACCATAATCAACAATTAAATCAAGATGATTAGCGGTTTCTTTTAACTGACTTTGGATTTCAGGACCTAACCATAATTTTGCACTAACTGATTGAGTTTTACCTGGTTGAATAACGGCGGTTTCACCTTTAAAACCAATCGTAGCTTGGGAATTTTTAGCCGTAGCACGTGAATAAAATAGGTTGTTTTGATCCTGCGCAGGGATCCACGCTGAAGCAAAATAGTGTTGCAACATAGCAACCCAACCGACATTAGTTTCCACAGATAAAGCCTTATCTTTGATATCACCAAAGCTATATTTACTATAATTAGTATCAGCACTGGAATAAGCGGTACCACGGAACGCACTTAATCCTAATCCGCCACCACCTTCAGTAACAGCATCATCTGGTAAATCAATAGTTTGTTTTAACTGACCATACATTGATACTTCTATAGGATTTTGGCTTTGGTTATCAATATTATACTGAACATCAATAGCATAATTGCCACGATGTAAAATATAATATTTAGTATAAGTCACTCCATTAACTTGATACGTTAATGGAACTTTCAACTCATCTACACCATCAGCTAAAACATATTCAGATTGAGCAGTTTGATATACTGGGCGTTTACTTCCTTGAATTGCATTATCTGGACCATCTTTACCTGTTAAGCCACTTTCAGCAATATAAATAAAGTCAGGTTTAGATGTTAATAATTGGAAAGGCGTACCAGAATGAAGAGACTGCTCATATTTTAACAATTGTGCAGCTTGTACATCGCCACCATAGGTATTAACCGTTAATGACAATACATCAGATTTTATCGTGATTGTTTTACCTTGTGTAAAATCCGCTGGTGAATCTTCACCTATTTGTTGCGTCAATTGATTAGCAACTGGCGGTTTTGGTGCATGATCTTCTACCCATGCTTTCCAAAGCAGGAAAGAGACGAAAAGTAAAGCAATGACTAAAATATTACGTTGAGATCCCATTAGTGTTTTTCTCTATCGGTTTTAGTTTTAGGAGGTACAAAATCTTCACCTCCTTCATGTAAAGGGTGACATTTTAATACACGTTTGACAGTTAGCCAACTACCTTTTATTAATCCAAAGCGTCTTAATGCAATTACAGCATATTGAGAACAAGAAGGAGTAAAGCGACATTTAGGTCCTAATAAAGGACTAATAATACGCTGGTATATTTTAATGGTAAAAACAAAAATATTAATAATCAAATATTTAAACGCATAAACATGCTGTTTAAATATCAATATTAATTTATTCAGTTTCTTTGTTTTTTGATGATTTGTTGACATAGTTTGTCTAATGTCTCAACTAATTGTTGATTATTCAATTGTATAACAGGCTGTTTAGCCATCAAAATAAAATCGATATTAGGAAACTGATGTTGATGGTGACGAAAATATTCTTTAGCTAATCGTTTAATTCGATTACGCTCGTGTGCTCGTTTAACCTGTTTTTTAGCTATAGCAAAACCTAATCTAGAATGAGCTAGATCATTTTTCCGTGTAACTAAAGTAAGAAAGGGCGAACCTGCACGAATAGATTCTTGAAAGACGCGATTAAAATCGAAGGGAGTTAACAAACGTAACTCCCGAGGAAAAGTGAGTTTAGTCACTCAACTTTAAATTAGCTAGCAACGGTTAAACGAACACGGCCTTTAGCGCGACGACGAGCAAGAACTTGACGACCGTTTTTAGTAGCCATACGTGCACGGAAACCGTGAGTTCTATTACGTTTTAATACTGATGGTTGAAATGTGCGTTTCATGACGATTTATATCCAAATCTAATTTATCAACAAGTTGTAGAGTATAAACTCCACAGCATTAATTAAAGAGGCCCGAATTATAGAGGCTATTTTATTTTTCGTCAATGAGATTTTAATACATAAATTGTAAGGACTATATTAAATAAATATATCGCCTTTATTAATCATTAATCGCTATGACTCGCTTACTTTTTTCACCACCGATTTCACGAGCTAATTTTGGCACAAGATAACCTGATACATTTTTCGCAAGTTGTCTCATAATTTGCTTAGCATTATCATCATCCACTAAAAAATGAGCAGCTCCTTGCACTTTATCCAATAAATGGATGTAATAAGGTAAAATGCCTATTGAAAATAATTTATTACTTAAACAAGCTAATACATCAGCATCATCATTAACCTTTCTCAATAATACACTTTGATTCAAAACCGTTACCTGATGTTCCTTTAAACACTTGATAGCATTAGTAACATTATCATCAATTTCATTTGGATGATTAATATGAGTAACTAATACAATTTGTAACCTGGTTTTAGCAAATAACCGACACAGTTCGCTAGTAATACGATTAGGTATCACCACAGCAAAACGGCTATGAATACGTAAACGCTTGATATGAGGTATTTTCTCTAATTCGGTTATTAAAAAAGCCATTTCGTGATCTTTAGCCATTAAAGGATCACCACCAGAAAGGATAATTTCATCCAGTTCTGGATGGCTTGCAATATATGCCAATGCAGCCCCAAGATTTTTTTTAGTTCCTTGATTATCGTGATAAGGAAAATGTCGTCTAAAACAATACCGACAATTAATCGCACATGCAGTTTTAGTCATTAATAATGCACGATTATGATATTTATGTAGTAACCCTGGAATGGTATTATTCTGCTCTTCTAAAGGATCTTCACTAAAACCCGCTACATTAATTAATTCTTTTTCATCACAAAGAACTTGTAACAACAATGGATCTTGACTATCACCTTTTTTCATCCGATTTATAAAAGCCATAGGAACCCGAAGCGGGAATTGCTTTCTCGCTTGCAACATAGGCAGAGAAATCTCCTCAGGATCTAAATTCAAACAACGATAAAGCTCTTTGATATCGGTAACGACATTAGCAAGTTCAAAAATCCACTCATCTTTATTTGGTTGTTCAATATTTTGCTGTATAATGTGGCTCATTTTTGTAATTCAGAATGATAGTTGGAGCTTTTATGGCATCTTTTAGTACTAATGAGTTTAAAGCCGGTCTTAAAATAATGCAAGATGGCGAACCGTGTGTAATTGTTGAAAATGAATTTTATAAACCTGGAAAAGGACAAGCAATTAACCGCGTAAAAATAAAAAAATTACTTTCAGGTAAGACTGTTGATAAAACATTCAAATCAGGTGAATCCGTTGAAGCCGCTGATGTTGTTGATATGAATTTAACCTATTTATATACTGATGGTGAATTCTGGCATTTCATGAATAACGATACATTTGAGCAACTTTCTGCTGATGCTAAAGCTGTAGGTGACAATGCTAAATGGTTAGTTGATCAAGCTGAATGTATTTTAACTTTATGGAATGGTCAACCAATTGCGGTAACGCCACCAAACTTTGTTGAACTAGAGGTTATTGAAACTGACCCAGGTCTAAAAGGTGATACAGCAGGGACTGGTGGTAAACCAGCGACACTATCAACTGGTGCTGTAGTACGTGTTCCATTATTTGTACAAATTGGTGAAGTACTTAAAGTTGATACTCGTTCTGGTGAATATGTTTCACGTGTTAAATAATATCAACGAGATATAAATGCTATTTTTAAAAAAGAGGTCAATATGACCTCTTTTTTATTAACTAAATAAAAAAGTTAATATTTATTTTGAGGAAAGGGGTTTTTATTTCAATAATTAGGCTCAGCTTTTCGACAATTACCTATCCAGCACTCAATCAAACCAGCGAATACTAATAAACTAACAATATCTAAATTAAGAATTTTAGTTTATTTAGCACCAATATAATCTAATTGTCGCCATGATTCATAAACTACTACAGCAACAGAATTAGATAAATTCATACTTCGACTATTGGCAACCATTGGAATTCTAATTTTTCTATCTTGTGGTAGCACATCAAGAATGCGATTTGGTAAACCGCGGGTTTCAGGGCCAAACATTAAAAAATCTGCTTGTTTATAATTGACTTCACTATGTGATTTTTGGCCTTTTGTGGTTAAGGCATAAACTTGTGAAGCCAAATCAAGCTGATTTGCCTCTAAAAAATGATCAAGATTTTTATAACGTTTTACATCGACAAATTCTTGATAATCAAGTCCTGCTCGCCTTAGTTTTTTATCGTCCCAAAAAAATCCCATTGGTTCAATAATATATAGATTAAAACCAGTATTAGCACATAAACGAATAATATTACCCGTATTAGCCGGAATTTCAGGTTCAAACAACACAATATTTAAAGGCGCATTCAACACAATAATTTCTCTTAACAATTAATATTTTTGAAGTGGTAATACTATCACAATTTTCAGCCCACCTAACTGACTTTTCTCAGCTTTAACTGTGCCGTTATCTCGAGTAATAGCATTCGCTACAATTGCTAAGCCTAACCCTGTACCACCCGACTCTCGGTCTCGAGCTTCATTAGTACGATAAAATGGTCTAAAAATTTGCTCAAGCTCATTATCGGCAACACCTGGACCATCATCATCAATAGTAATAGTCACAGTTTGTTGTTGGATAATAAAATTCACATCAATCCTTTGATTTGAATAACGAAATGCATTTCTTATCACATTTTCAAGCGCACTACATAACGCTTCTGGATAGCACAAAATTGTATGATTAGAAGGAGAATTTTGAATAGAAAATTGTTTTGCTATCTGATTGGCTTCAAAAGTCGCATTATCCAATACATTTTTAAATAATACATCTAATGATTTAAATTCACGAACTTCATTATTATCATGCTGATTCCTTGCTAAGGATAATAAGTCACCTATCATCGAATCAAGCTTTAAAGCTTCATTATTTATCCGCAAAACTTCATTGCTTTCACCTTGCTTACGGCGCAATAACGAAGTTGCCAATTGCAATCGGGTCAATGGAGTACGTAATTCATGGGAAATATCAGAAAACAGCCGTTGCTGTAGATCTTGCATCCGTTTCAATTCTCTAAGCATATGGTTAAAACTTGCACCTGTGGCTTTATATTCATAAGAACCAACTTTTTCAAGCTCAGGCCACTGTTGTAAATTACCATTTGCGACCTGTTCTGCTGCCAATCGAAGTCCTCGTGCTGGTTTAGCTATACTCCAAGACAACCACAACAAAAAAGGAGAACTGGCTAACATGGTTAATGTTAAAAGTAAGAAAGGATGATCAAAAATCAAATTAACAAATTGAGATTGAATATCTGATGCGGGCTGTAATAAAAATAGTTGATATTCATCATTAGCATAATGAATAAGGAAAGGACCAATAATCTCTTGATTATCATAAATTTTTTTCGCCGGATCATCAACATCATGCGATTTTTCACTAAAACTTTTTACTAAATCAATATTTTTAGTATCTGCAGTAATAATTTGCTGATTAGGTGTAACAATAAATAGGACTTGACCAGTTTTTTGATAATTATCCATTACCACAATAAATCTCATCCACCAGCGAAAACTATCTTTCGGTATTTTAGTGAGATCTTTTTCTATCTGACTTGCAAGAACTTCACCACTTTCTTTATCTTTATTGGCTAAATAAGTTAAATTACGTGAGTCGAGTTCGGGCAATACCATTACAAGCGCAAGGAAAAAAGCGATAGTAAGTAAGAATATTGTGAAAATTCTAATTGTTAGACGATCAAAAATCCACATAGATTCTTACCATATTTAAAAAAGCTAATTTTGCAACAAATCATCATTTTGATCTACAACAAATAGATATCCTTTTGAACGCAATGTTTTAATCCATGGTAAGCCATCACTTCGAGGTGGAAGTTTTTTCCGTAAATTAGAGACATGAACGTCAATTGAACGTGCTAATGGGATAAATTCTTTCCCTAACACTGTCTCACTAAGAGTATCCCTTGAAATAGTCATCCCTTTATTTTCAAGTAATTTAAGTAATACTTGAAATTCTGTGCCAGTTAATTCGATGTATTTATCATCAAAATAAACAGATTGTTGTTTGGTATTTACCACAAGTTTATCAATAATATATTGTAATGGTTTTTCACTACTTTCATTACCGGCAGTATCCCATTTAGCCCTACGCAATAAAGCGTTAATTCGAGCAATTAATTCTCGATCATTGAAAGGTTTAAGAATATAATCATCAGCGCCAAGTTCAAGACCATTGATTTTATCGAGTTCGCTATCTTTAGCTGTTAAGAAAATAACAGGAACGGTGAATTCACTTCTTAGTGAAGACAAGACACTTAATCCATTCATTTCTGGCATCATAATATCAAGTAAAACCAGATCGATGGAATCATCAAACTTTTCTAACGCTTCAATACCATTATTTGCAACTTCGACTGTGAACCCTTCCAATTCTAATAATTCACATAATAACGACGCAATTTCTAGATCATCATCAACTACAAGTAATTTGCTCATTATAATCCTCAATAAGTAATGAAATCCTTAATTTTATATCTATTAAATAGACGACAACTAGGCTTTGTATTTTAAAAAATATTATATAGATATATGAAAAAAATATCGTAAATAATTGTTAAGAATTACAGTTTAAATACTTTAACATTGTTAAAACCTTGCTCCATTAAATAAAGTGCTTGTAGTTTACTCATCACGCCTTTAGCACAATACAGTAAATATTGCTTTGATTGATCTAAATCACCAAATTGAGTTGCCAATTTATAAAATGGTATAAGCTTAACTTCAACATTTTCGATTGCAAGTGGATACTCCTCTTGCTCTTCAGGCGCTCGAATATCAATGATAACGTGATTATCTTCTAATGTGGTAACAGTATCAACCTGAGTAATAGTATTATTAGTTTGTTTAGCTATTTCACGAATATCAATATTTTCAGCTTCTTCAACAGCCTTATCTAAAATAGCAAAATCAAAATTTTCCTCTTCAGCTTCTATTTTTTCTTTAACTGCTTTTACCGTTGGACTTTTTGATATGACACCACAAAATTCAGGCATAGTCTTAGCAATATCTTCAGTACCTATCTGACGAGCTAGATTAATTATCGTTTCTTTGTCATGGGTGATAAGTGGGCGTAAAATTAATGTATCACTGACATTATCGATTAAACGCAAATTAGTTAAGGTTTGACTTGATACTTGACCTAACGCTTCGCCTGTAACCAGAGCTTCAACATTATAACGCTGTGCAACTTTAGAGGCTGCGCGAATCATCATCCGTTTTAAGATAACCCCCATCTGGCCATCATCAATTTTTTCCAAAATCTCGCCAACAACATCTGAAAAGTCAATGGCAATAAAACGAACTTTATGAGAACTTCCAAATCTATCCCACAAATAATGAGCCATCTGTTTCACGCCAATTTCATGGGTTTTGCCACCTAAATTAAAAAAGCAATAATGGACTCGACAGCCTCGTCTGATCAACATATAGCTAGAAACACCAGAATCAAATCCACCAGAAATAAGAGAAATGACATCTTCTTGTGTTCCGGTTGGGAAACCACCTATTCCGGCATGCCGTTCTTTAACTAGTAGAAGTTTATCTTTATCAATCTCAAGATTAACCGTAATATCTGGACGAGTTAATTTGACTTTAGAGGTCGCAACATGCTGATTAAGACCACCACCGACATAACGCTCTACCTCAATTGAGGTAAATTCGTGCTTACCTCGTCGTTTAACTCTTACACAAAATGTTTTATTCTCAATTAAAGGCGCATAGTGATTAAACGCTTTTTCATAAATATCATGTAAATCGGTAAAAGTAAGTTCTTCAACCACTAAAATATGATGGATACCAGGAATTCTTGTTAATAGTTCTAAAATTTGATTTTCGCTATTTTCAATTTTAGGGCGAACTTCAATAAAATCCCAATGACGAATAACTGCAACATCATTAATAGCATTTTTTAAAATATTACGAATATTGCTAGTAAGAATTTTAATAAAACGTAAACGAACAGACTCGCTTTTGATGGTAATTTCAGGGAAAAGTTTAACTATAAATTTCATACAACTGCATTAGCCAAGAATAAAAATGGCGACATTATACTGATTTTTCCCCTAAAAACGTACAATTGATTATGATAAATACAGAAAATAATAAAATATACTTGCTTGTTGCTCACTCTTTCGCTAATATTTCGCATCAATAAATTCTGTTCTATAACATAAAAATTGACAGGTTGAAATGTACGAACTTTTAATTATAGGTTATTTATTTATCGCACTTGCGATAATCGTTTTAGTGCTAATTCAGCGCGGTAAAGGTGCTGACATGGGCTCATCTTTTGGTGCTGGCGCTTCTGCAACTTTATTTGGTTCATCAGGAAGCGGCAATTTTCTAACTCGCACAACAACAATACTTGGTGTGTTATTTTTTGTGTTAAGCATTATTTTATCAAATCTTGGCAGCGCAAAAACCACAACTTCAAGTGATGAGTTTAAAAATATTGGAGATAGTGCTCCTGCGACTACGCAACAAAATACCGAAAGCACTAGCGGTAATGGAGACGTAATTCCAACTACTGATCCTGTTATTCAACCACAAAAGATTAATCCTACATCCGATATTCCAGAATAAAAACGGCGCCGTGGTGGTGAAATTGGTAGACACGCTATCTTGAGGGGGTAGTGCTCTAAGGGCATGCGGGTTCAAGTCCCGCCCACGGCACCAATTCAATATTCATTAACATTCTTTTAAATCCTTTAAAACACATCAAAACCAACAAATACAAGGCTTAAAGCCTATTTTGTTATTCATTTTAATCTAAGAAAGTATCTTTACCATGCTTATGTCGAATACATCTGCAACACAGGGTTAAGCAATCCCCTATCCCTTACCCAGTTCGGTACATCTTTAAGTTATGCAATGAACGAGAACGGCAAGCAATACATGAAGAAGCGCTTTACAGTAGGGGTTAAAACTAATTTAGAACTTAATTTAAACGCTAGTAAAGACTGGTTACCTAAAGCAGAAGAGCCTATCTAAAGCTAATTATTTATTAATGTTTAAACCGCCTTGATTGGCGGTTTTTTTGTATAGTACGAATGTTGAGTTAAAATATAGACCGTACATGGCGACTATTTAGCAATATAAATTTTAATATCATTTTGTTCATTATAAATTAAATAACAAAATTGGCTGTTATTTTCGTATTTATGCTTTGACCCAAATCGGGGCTACTGTTGGTCCTTGCCCAAGGAAAAAGGCAAAATGAATATTCATTGCACCAATAGGTTCAATAAAACGACTATTACACAAAGAACCAGCGTCAATCGGTTCAAATCCAATTGAATTAGCAATGTTTGATACAACGGTTTTCGCGTTATCATCATCAGAAGCAATAAAAACTTGCAAAGTTTGTTTTGTTCGTGCTGATGTAGGTAATAATTGAGCAAAGATAGTATTAAATGCTTTTACGATTTTCGCCTTTGGTGCCAATGCTTGAATTTCTTCTGCGCCTGATGTGACATGCCCAATCAGTAACTCTTTAAAGTCTTGCGTAACTGGGTTAGTGATATCAATTAATATTTTATCGGTTAAATCACCACAAGAGAGTAATACCTCTTTTACGGCTTGATAAGGTAGTGCTAAAATCACCATTTCGGCTGATTTTACCGCGGTTTCAATACAACCACTTTCAGCACCGATATTTTTTGCGAGAGTCTGAGCTTTTGCTGAGTTTCTGCTTGCAATTACAATATCATGATTTGTTGTGGCAAGTACATTTGCAAGTCCTGTCCCCATATTTCCTGTTCCAATAATAGCAATTTTCATTTTTTTCTCCTGTTTATGAATGAATTGATAAAACTATACAATAGAAATAAAAAGTGATAAATTTCAGTTATATTTCATATTTAAAAACAAATTGTTTCTAATGGATAGATTAACTTCTATGTCTGTTTTTGTGAAAGCCGTTGAATTAGGCTCATTTTCGGCTACAGCAAACGTATTTAATATGTCACCACAATTAGTCGGTAAACATGTCCGCATGCTTGAAGAACACCTAAATGTTCGTTTGTTAAATAGAACAACTCGTCACCAGAGCTTAACCGAAGTAGGACGCGCATTTTATGAACGTGCCAAAAATATTCTTGCCGAAGTTGAAGAGTCAGAAGCGATTGCAGCACAAATTAATGCCACACCTCGAGGGCGAATTAAGATTAGTGCACCAATAACATTTGGCACTCATGCATTAGCACCAAAGTTACCCGAATTTTTAAGTACTTATCCAGAAATTTCCATTGATTTATCACTTACTAATCGTATTGTTGATTTAATTGATGAAGGATTTGATTTAGTTTTCAGAGTTGGCGAATTACCTGATAGTGGATTAATTGCAAGAAAATTAAAACCTTATAAATTGATTTTGTGTGCAGCTCCTTTATATCTAAAATCCTCGCCACCGATTAATTCGCCAAAAGATCTTAAATATCACGAATGTTTAGGTTTTTCTCACACAACATTACAAACTCATTGGCAATTTGAGGGAGCTGAAGGTCATTTTTCTGTACCTGTATCAGGGCGATTTATGACCGACAGTGGTGATGCACTATTACCAGCAGCCATTGCTGGATTAGGTATTATGTTACAATCAGCCGAAATGGTGACACCAGCAATAGAAAAAGGACTGTTAGTTCATCTTTTACCTGACTATCACGTGCCAACCCGACCCATGCATATTCTTTATGCATCTAATCGACATGTTCTACCTAAACTAAGATGTTTTATTGATTTTTGTATTAAAAAATTTGGTGAATGTGAACAAAGTTAGAAATCATAATAGGCTGTATAAATCGGTTACCTAAAGCAGAAGAGCCTATCTAAAGCTAATTGTTTATTACTGTTTACACCGCCTTGATTGGCGGTTTTTTGTATTAAACAAAATAGATACTTAAGGAAATAAACAAATATATTAAGGCTAAAGCTAAAATTACTTTGAAGTTAAGTGATAACTTTCGGTCAATAAATCGAATATTTCTTTATCTGATAAATGTCCAGAAAGAATAATGCTGATCCAATGTTCTTTATTCATATGATATGCTGGCAAAATACCTTCTTTTTTCCTTAAAGAGCCTATATGTTCAGGCCTTGCTTTAATATCCAGAACATCAATCTCTTTATCATCTTTTAGCCCAAGTTTTGAGCCAGATACATTCATAACAATAGCATACCATTTATCACCATCCTGATGATGACGCAATACTGCATAGTTAGGTAAATTTTCCCAAAGATAGTTAGGTTCTGAATGAAAATGTTTTTTTGCATAGTTAAATAATGTTTCTCTATTCATTATAATCTCCTAAAGATGTTGGATATAGAAAATACAACTTAACTGCATTGAAGTTTATCTCATTAAGTATAACATTATAGTTATCTTGCACTAATCAAAATCATAAAAAATAAATAGTCCATTATTTAGCTAATCTAATGAAAAATTTTCACACCACTGAATTATGTACAGTTCGAATGTAGAGTTATGCAGGGTTAAAATGTAGACCATACATAACGTAAACCCTTATAGAATAAGGCTTACAAGAAATGATGTATAGTATGCACAGTTTTTTATAAAATTTTATTTTAATGGGGGATAGTTAATTTCTTTAACACTCAAATTTGGGTACCGCCTCTTTGGACAGTTTTTTATATCCGCGAAAAATCAACTTTAAATCAAAAATAAGAGAGCATTAAAAATACCCAATTTTAGGGGTCACTTTTCGTTTTAGGTATACGTTTAGGTATACGAAGTAAATTTTAAATAGATAAAACACTTTTACTAAAAAGGTTTAATACATGCTTTTCAAGTCCCGCCCACGCACCAATTCAATCAATTCAATATTCATTAACATTCTTTTAAATCCTTTAAAACACATCAAAACTAACAAATACAAGGCTTAAAGCCTATTTTGTTATTCATTAAGCACCAGTAAGATATATTTACAACCAAAAAGAATGGGGAGTATATTTGGGGGTAAGATAAATTATTGTTTTGATTGAACCAGTCATATAAATTAATAAAAGGTAACAATAATTTAACCTCACGTAAACGCTACATTGTAATTATAAAAAATGCTACCTATCTGATTATTAGATCATTTAATTATGAATAGGACTATATATTTATATTAACTACTTTATTTTTAATTCTTATAGCAATTTTAGTGTTGTTATTTTTGGAATATAATAAACTTAGACGTTTAGCTTAAAATATTAAAAAAATCAATAAAATATATATGACACCGTCAAAAAAGGACATGATATCGCTCGACGAATTTCAGATATAGCTTCTAGCTATGGTGATCATGAAAAGTTGACTCATTTAAAACCGATGATGGAAAAATTTTAAGAGAAACCATGGGTAGAATGGCGTCAGCGGCTAGCGAAAATGTAAAAAGAATAAAAAACAAAATCAATGATAATACAGAAGAAGATTCACCAGATAATTAGCAGTAATTAATTTAACAACGATGGGTATCTTTCTTTTAAAAAAAGAGGCTCTTTTTATGATTAATTGACAGAAATTAATCTCTTCTTAAAAAACTCTTCGCAGAGTTTTTATACAAATGACTAATAGGCAAAAGTATTTTAACTATCTAATTAATAATAACCTCTTTTTCCAATTCATTTGCAATAAAAAATAGTTTGCAGTAATTTTGATAATAGGCTCTAACTTTTTTAATGCTCGAGCCCATTGATTAATCATTAGTTTTGAATGATAATTTTGTAACCTTGCATGCTCATATTCATTTCCATAGCTTGATTGATTTCTTTTAATGGATAGCGATGAGAAATGAGCTTCTCAATAGGCAATTTTCTTGCTTGTGCTTCTTTTAAGAATTCACAGGCGTGTACCCAATCTTCCGTTTTGTAAGTCCAGGAGCCAACAACTTTTATCTCTTTGTTACAAATATCAAAATGCGGGTTATAATTCGCCTCACCATTATTAACAAAAAAACCAAGTTCACATAAACTTCCACCTCGACGAATATATTTCCAAATAGTGGAAGCAGCTTTTGTGGAACCAGTACATTGAAACGCCATATCAACACCTTGTTTTGACAATTTAATAACATCCTTGATACTGTCATAACTTTTAATAAAATTAATGGTGTGTTGCGCACCCAATTCTTGAGCAAGTTGCAAACGACTATCCTCACCATCAACAGCAATTATATGGCGAACGCCCATAGTTCGAATAATGGTCAATAACAACAATCCAATTGGTCCACAGCCTTGAATTAAAACTGTTGAATCATGTTTGAAATTAAAGATTTCTTTCGCTTTTTCAATTGCATGTATTACAACAGCCGCTGGTTCAATTAAGACACGTAAATCAAGGCTCATATCACTAACATTAAAAACAATTCCTCCCTTATTTATTTTGATATAATCTCCAAACCAACCATTAAAAAAATGGTTCTCACCTGGCATTAAACCAAAAATTTCACCTCCATTACATAAGTGAATTTGTTCTGGATGGTTTAAACAAATATCACACTTTCCGCAAGGACGTAAACCTGTAACGATTTTATCGCCGACAGCTAGTGGCTTACCAGTAAAGTCATGAGTAATGTTTTTACCAAGTTTTACTATTGTACCTGTTCCCTCATGCCCTAATTGAATTGGTATATAACCAAATGGATCACCCTTATATTCATGCACATCCGTTCCACATATACCGCAAGCTTCAACTTTAACGAGTATCTCATCATCATTAATATTTGGTAATGTTAATGATTTTAATTCAATTTTTTTGTTACCAGTTAATATAGCTACGTTAGCTTGCTTTGGTAGATTTTCAATATTCATTTTATGTCCTTAATCACAATTTATTCGACGATAATCAAACAATACCTAACGTGGCTAATATGATACTCATCCCAACGATGCCAATGATGATGAAATTAAAACTTACCTTTTTACTATTCATTAAATAAAAACAAAGTAATGTTGTAGTTAATGGGATAATACCAACAAATATCTGATCAAGTATGCTTTGTAGTGATAATGAAGAATTTTCACCTGAACTAATTGTTAATACAGAATTAAAAGTAACAATATTACTTGTCATTCCGCCTACCATAATTAATCCAAGGACACTTGCAGCCTTGGTCAAAATATTGATTAGGCCTGAAGCATATAATTCTTCAATATATTTAGAGCCTAATGAAAATCCAATTAATCCCAAAAAATAACGGCAAGCGATAGAGGGAATATTATAAACGAGTAAAAAAACAATCGGGGCAAGAAAGCTACCTTCTTGCGCTAAACTCAGCGCAACTCCAGCGGCAACAACTCTTAAAACACCCCAAAATAGAGAATCACCGATCCCTGCAAGTGGCCCCATTAGACTTGACTTGACCGCATTGATAGATTGAGCATCAAAATCCGCTTTAACACTATTTTCTTTTTCCATGGAAGCTGCCAATCCCATTACAAATGTTGACACATTTTGCGTAGTATTAAACCAAACTATGTGTCGCGTTAACGCATCTTTTTTATCTTGTAATTTAGTGTAATAATGATTAATAAACGGCATTAAGGCATAACAAAAACCGGAAGCGCCATGTTTAGCAAAACTAAATGGAGCGAATATCGTGAAAGAACGAAAAAACATTTTTCTTAATAACTTTCTATCGGTAGTTGAGATTTGTTTAATTATTGATTTTAAATTACTCATGAGAAGAACTCCTCATCATCATCCATTATAGAATTTGAATTATTATTAGTGTGAAATTTATCCGACTTGAGATTAAGAATTTCATAATCTCGATAAGCGATTGCAACAGCAATAACTGTACCAATAATTGCTAATGCGATAAGTGGAATTTTGATATAAGCAACAATGACAAAACCCAAAATGTAATAAATAGAGAGCTTATTATTCCATAACATTTTTAGCAACATCGCAAAGCCGACTGCGGGTATTAATCCACCACAAGCAGCCAGACCTCGCATAATAACTTCTGGAATATTTTCGACAAAAAGTTTAACTGGAGTCGCACCTGACATAATTGCGATAAAAACAACAATCGCAAAGACAATATAGCGTAAAAACCATAACCCATAGTGCATTGCAACAATAGCTTTATCATTTCCTTCAAGTGCTAATTTATCAAAGCGACCGGCAAAAAAACTTAAAACGACACTCATAGTAGTTTCCAATAAACCACCTAACAATGCTAAAGGAATTGCTAATGTGATAGCAATTTCTACACCACCACCTGAGAGCATAGCAAAACCAGCACCGAGTACTGTACCAAAGGAAGGATTTAATGGTGTAGCACCTCCAACATTAACCGCCCCCATAAAAACAGCTTCTAGTGCCGCTCCCATTAACACTCCAGATTGCAGATCACCGAGAACTAATCCAACTAATGAGCCAACAACAATAGGCCTATCAGCCATATTTTGACCAATAAGCCAATTACCACCAAAAGTTATAAACATAACAACTGCAAGTAAAAAAGCTGACATTATCATAATACTATCCCTTTTTATGTAATAAAATTTTCCAAATTAATTACTCATTAGATCATGAAAAAGCTTTTCTGCATTATCAGGGACTATCTGATGAACAACTTTTCGATTACTAGCAAGCAATTGTTCTAAGGCAACTTGTTCTGATTTGCTAAGTAAGATCGTAGAACTCAATTTACTTTTTTCAGCTTCATCGACACCGTCAAAACGACCAACATTGGCAATGTTGATTCTTTCTATGTCATCTATATTTTCAGACAAAAACAGTGCATCACAAATTGAATTAACTAATACAAAAATGCGCATATCTTTTGCTTTTGGATTATTTATCAATTGCACAGCATCTTGCATGGATTTTATAGCGAGTTTGACATTTTCCGGGGTTGCCATTTTCAATGTCATTTGTTGAATGTGATCTTTACTTGCATGATCATTTGCCACAACAATAGCTTTAGCATTGAGTTTTTTGGTCCATACTAAGGCTACCTGACCATGAATCAATCTGTCATCAACTCTTATTTCTACTATCATAATTATTGCTCCGTATTTTTATAATTATTCCTAAAACTTCTTTTTTATTTAATCATCAAAAAATTGGTTATCTTCTAGAAGTTTCTGTGGTTGTATATTAACCAGTTGCATCTCTTGCCTCGATTGTTCGATTATTTCTGTTAGATTTTCTTCAGAAAGTTGCATATCAGTGAGGATAACTTCTAATACAAGTGGTAAATTAAATCCTGTTATTAATTGAAAAGAATAACAACTTTTTAATTGTGCAAATTTTTGATTGACACTACCGCCGTTTAAATCAGTAAAAACGATGATTTGAGAATTATGTTGGTATTTTTTTAAAAAATCTTCAGCTTGAATCGTAAAATCACTCGAATCAATATAAGCATTAATATAGGTAATATCTTGTTTATCACCAATTAACATATTTAATGTATTAACAATACCTTCTGCTAATTTGCCATGGGTTACGATGAGGACTTTTATCATTAATTAGATCCTTTTAATTATAAATAACGTTATTCAAACTAAAACTATGCATGATTATTAGAACCAAATATCAACATCTTTTTTAACGTGGCTTCACGTATCGCTTCTTTCATTGCGACAGCAACATCCGAGATACCTTTGCCTTTAACATAAAGTTGATGAATAGCTTCTAATCCAGCACAGTTAATATCAGTAAAAATATTAATTTTACTGACACCATGCTTTATACAATTTTGAAAATCGGTATCACTTAATCCTGAACCGCCATGCAAAACTAAAGGAGCTTTAACAACTTGAGCAATTTGATCTAAACGATTTATGTCTAATTTAGGTGTTGATTTATAAGCACCATGAGCAGTACCAATAGCTACAGCTAAGGCATCTACTCCGGTTTGTTCAATATAATGCTTAGCTTCTAAAGGATCGGTATAGATACTATTATCTTGCTCACCATGACCTTCTGAAGCATGCTCATTAGCTCCTACATGTCCTAATTCCGCTTCAATAGAAGCACCATATTGATGAACCAATTTAGTAATATTGGCTACGCGTTTTATATTATTTTGATAACTATCAGTGGAACAGTCATACATAACTGAAGAAAAGCCTAATCTCAACGCTTCTTTAATTGCGTCTTCTGTTAATCCATGATCTAAGTGAACAACAACAGGAACTTTAGATTTTTTCGCCATAGGGATTAAAAAATAAGCTAATTCTTGTAATGAGGATATATCTAAAAAACATTCTGCAGTACCTATTATCACTGGCGATTTAGATTGTTCAGCGGCTTCAAGTACTGCTTTGGCCATTTCTAAATTTATAGTATTAAATAATCCTACTCCATACTGATTTTTTTGAGCATCTGATAAAACTTCACGTAATGTGACTAACATCCTTACCTCCAATAAAACGATATTTAAACTAGATAGTTAAAGTAATTATAAAGACAAATATTTCATTGCAAATTGCTGGCGAATATATTGATTAACAATCAAATTCGGTCATGTTAAACTTTAAAATATGATTGATATCGAGCAAATCTTAGTGATCTTGATCACAGTCATGTTGGAGGAAAGATGACCAGAGAAGATAAATTACTAAATATCATAAAAGAAAAGAATTTTGTGACAGTTAATAAACTTTGTAAGTTATTATTTATCAGTCAAGCAACTATTCGACGAGACCTTACTAAGCTTGAACAACAAGGTTTAATAAGAAGAACACATGGGGGAGCGATTTATGTTCAAAAAAGCTCGATTGAAACACCTATTACACTGAAAAATAAAGAAAATATTGAACAAAAAAGGTATATTGCTGATTTAGCTTTAGCATTTATTGAAGACGGTCAAACACTGTTTATTGAAGCTAGTAGTTCTTGCCTCTATTTGGCAAAAAGATTAAATGAAAAAAAAGGCTTAACTATACTAACAAATGGTATTACAACAGCTAACATCTTAGTTGAAGAGACCAATGCCGAGGTGTATTGTACTGGAGGTCGACTTCTACCTAAACATTTGAGCATCTGCGGTTTACAATCCTGTGACTTTATTTCACATTATCATGCTGATTTATTTTTTGCTTCATGTCGAGGACTTGATCCTGATATGGGAGCGACAGATGTTAGCGAAGCGGATTCCATGGTAAAAAAACAATTTTGTCGTAATGCAGAAAAAATAATTCTATTAGTTGATAGTAGTAAATTTAACAAAAAATTTTTCAACCAAACATTTACATTAGAAGATATTGATATCGCTATTTCAGATCAACCATTTCCTAACAGTTTAAAAAATGCATTAGAAAAAGAAAATGTTGAAATTCATTATTAGCGCATTAATATATAAAGGCTGACATACTTTATAAATGGAGTTTTTAGGTATATGACTATTAAAATTATTTAATTAATTTTTAGTAAAAAAACCCCTTTCCTCAAAATTTTTTCATTGGTAAAGTTTTCATTGGAAAAAGCTTAGTTATTTATTGTTTGATGAGTGGCTTTATAGTATTGTTTTTTAAATTTCAATAAGGCCAATTGCTCATTTAGTTGAGTTATAGTATCGATTAATATCTTTTCTTGTTGATTAATGATAATTAGACGCTCATCCAATGTTTCATCACCTTTAAGACACAGCTTGACATAGTGTTGAACATCTTTAATTGACATATTGGCGTTACGTAAACATTCAATCAATTTTGCCCACTGTAAATCTGCATCAGAAAATAACCGTTTTTCATTTTGATCGCGTTGTAAAAATGGAAATAGATTAAGTGAGTCATAATACCTAAGCGTGTGGGCTGACAAGCCTAATAGTTTTGCTGCTTTAGTCACCGAGTATTTAGGTGTTTGGTTTAATTCACCATTTTGTGCAATTGATGCAATACAATCATTTATATTTACCATATTTATACCCATGTTTTCATAAAAATCAATTAAATAGATTAGCAAGTATGATAATTTGGCCAAACTTGACTTAGAGTTACTCTAACCATTATAGTTCACGCCAACATTTAAGAAAAGTATGGGAGAAATTAACATGAACCCAAATAATATAAGAAATTTTTGTATTATTGCCCATATCGATCACGGTAAATCAACACTGGCAGATAGATTAATTGAGATGACCAATACTGTCTCTGAACGTGATATGAAAGAGCAATTATTAGATAACATGGATCTCGAAAGAGAACGTGGTATTACCATTAAGTTACAAACTGTACGCATGTACTATAAAGCTTCTAATAATATTGAATATGAGCTTAATCTCATCGATACCCCTGGACATACTGATTTTAATTATGAAGTTTCACGCAGTTTAGCTGCTTGTGAAGGAGCTTTGTTGCTAATTGATGCAACCCAAGGCGTACAAGCACAAACAATCGCTAATTTAAAACTGGCTCAAGAGCAGAATTTAACTATTATTCCAGTTATCAATAAAGTCGATATGCCGAATGCGGATGTTGACAGCGTGATTAAAGAAATCAAAGAGTTAGATGGCATAAACTTAGATAAAGTTATTTTAGCTTCAGCTAAAACCGGCGTAGGAGTTGATAATATTTTAGAATCGATCGTTGAAAACATTCCTACGCCAGAAGGTAATAAAGATAAGCCACTGCAAGCGTTAATCTTTGATTCTCATTATGATGTGTATCGCGGTGTAGTGCTACACGTACGCGTTTTTAATGGTGCCATTCATACCGGAATGAAAATTAAAATGCTCAAAAGTGATATTGAGTTCGAAGCATTACAAACGGGCGTATTTTTACCAGCAATGAAAACTGTTGATTTACTTGATGCAGGTGAAGTTGGATATATTTCGACTAATATTAAAATCGTCGCAAATGTTAAAGTCGGTGATACCCTAATTGATCCTAATCACCCAAATACCGAAGCAGTACCTGGTTATAAAGAAGTCAAACCTATGGTTTATGCTGGATTATTTCCAATAAAAAATGAAGACCAAGAAAAACTTAAAGATGCGGTTGAAAAATTATCGCTTAATGATTCGGCTTTCATTTATAAACAAGAAAATTCCATGGCATTGGGGGCTGGTTTTAGGTGTGGTTTTCTCGGTATTTTACATATGGAGATTATTCAAGAAAGACTTGAAAGAGAATATGGTATCGAAATTCTCTCTACCTTTCCTAGTGTTGAATACCGTGTAACATTAAAAAATAGTGAAATCATCAATGTTAATAATCCTATGTTGTTACCGAGTTTTGAAAAAATTGACTATATTGAAGAACCATTTATAGATGCAGCAATTATTATTCCTATGGAAAATATTGGCGAAATTATGGAACTTTGTCAGGAAAAACGAGGTATCTACGTCGATATGATTTATCTAAATAATAAAATGGCAGAGTTGACCTTTAAACTGCCAATTTCAGAAATTGCATACAATTTTTATGATTCACTTAAATCGATTACTCATGGCTATGCATCTATAGATTATCGTGATAGAAGCTATATTGCATCGGATTTGGTAAAAATGGATATTTGGTTGAATGATGAAATTGTTGATGCATTTTCATTTATTTTACCTCGAGATAAAAGTTTTGAACGAGGTAAACAAATTGTGCAGAAGATGAAACATGTTATTCCTCGCAAACTCTACCCAATGCCGGTTCAATCAGTAGTCGAAAATAAAGTCATTGCTCGGGAAGACATTCCACCATTACGCAAAAGTGTTACCGGACGTGGCTATTCGGGCTCAGCATCGAAAAAGAAAAAGATAGCTAAAAATATCAAGGAAAATAAAATTAGACAACGTAAATTTGGTGGTGTTGAGATTCCTCAAGAGGCCTTTCATGCTGTGTTGGATATTCATTAATGATGTATGCTAATCGAAATTAACCATAACTCACATAATTAATCAACATTAAATAACAGTTTCGCCGGCAATTGCCGGCGAAACTGTTTTTAGTCAGTAATAACTAAGCAAAGCCTTTCAATCCAACAACATGAACATGTTCTTGGTTATTGATAACCTTACGAACTAGTTTATAGGTGGTACCTTTTTCCGGGCTGATATTTTCTGGAGCGGCGATAATAAGTTGCATTTCTAATCGTTCACAAAGCTCAAAGAGCGTCGCAATCGATTTAGCATCAAGACGTGCCGCTTCATCTAAGAATAATAAGCGACATGGTGAAATATCCTTATTGCGCAGACGTTTAGACTCTTCTTCCCAACTTTGAATAACCATTAGTAGAATAGACATACCTGTACCAATCGCTTCCCCCGTTGATAAAGCACCACTTTCAGCACGTAACCAACCGTCAGCGCCACGATTAACTTCCACATCCATCTCTAAATAGTTTCGATAATCTAGCAACTCTTCACCAATATTTTGTGCAGTTCGTTGCCCCATATCAATATGTGGATTCAAACGTTGATAAAGTTTCGCTAACGCTTCTGAGAAGGTAATACGATTATTACTAAATAGATCCTGATGTTCATTTTGATCATCAGCTAATGCAGCTAATAATGAAGAGTGTGCCTCACGAATACTAACATTCAAACGAACACCATTAACCTGACCAAATGCCACTGCTTGCAATCCTTGATTAAGCATACGTATACGGTTTTGTTCACGTTGTATAGTTTTACGAATAATATTAGCCACACTTTTTGAACTAATAGCCAATTGCTGTTCTCGTGAAGTAAGTTCTTCAGTTAAGCGTGACAACTCAATTTCCATTTGTTCAATGGCTTCAATCGGATCATCAGTTTTGACGATATCTTGGCGAATTCGTTCACGTAAATGTTTATAAACCGCGATATAAAATTGGATTTTACGTTCTGGTCGTTTCGGATCTTCGGATAATCTTAATACATCACGTAAGTGTTCATTATCATTTACCGCTAAACGCAATGAACCAAGTGCTTTATCCGACATAGAACGTAGTTCATCAGCGCTGAGATAAGCCAATTCTCGTCGATGTAATCGTCGTTCTACACTGTTTTCTTTAACGAGTCGTAACACTAAACACCAACCAGCTTTTGCTTCAACAACTTGTTCACGTAACTGTTTATAATCACGCAGTGTTTGTGTTAAGCGTTTTTGCATTTGCGTCATTTCGCTTTCACACATAATAAGTTGTTTTTCCAAAGACG
The DNA here is from genome assembly GCF_016101635.1 of Gilliamella sp. M0320. Taxonomy (NCBI): domain Bacteria; kingdom Pseudomonadati; phylum Pseudomonadota; class Gammaproteobacteria; order Orbales; family Orbaceae; genus Gilliamella; species Gilliamella sp. M0320. The sequence continues at coordinate 132,461 of NZ_JACFQD010000001.1, read as the reverse complement.
TGCATTGTTGGCGATTACTATTGAGTTTTTGATGAATTTCATCACGACGGATACGTGCTCGCTCTTCAGTGATTGCATCCGCTTTAACACCAATTTGTTCGATCTCTTTATGCAATTCATTAAGCATGTCTCGCTTAGTTTCAAATGCACTTTTAAGTGATGCTAATGTTTGATTGTATTGATTATATTTATCTTGATACTGTTGCATTTGACGACGAGCTTCACCTCGTTGTCCTTCAACAACTTCTAATCGAGTACGTAATTTTTCATTGAGATCACTATTTTCATTCAACATACCAGCTGAATCTTCATAGCTAAAATGAGCACGACGTTGCATCACTTCCGTTAAAGCAAAAACTTGTTGGCGAATGGTTTGCTGCTGAGCTTTAACAGTATTGTACTGCTCACGTAATGATTCATTCTGCTCAGGATCACTTTGCAATACTGCAACAATGGGTTCAAGTTCGGCAATAGTATGGCGATGACGACTAACATATTGCGCGGCCTCTTGCGCTTCAGCAACTTGCTCACGGAGATCATCAACCCGATCTGCTAAATCATCATCAGCCAATAAATGCATTTGAGCTACCAATCGATTTACAGTGATTAACTGCTCTTTACAATTTGCAACTTGTTGTTGATTTTGTTTATCAATACTTTCTTGTGCCAAGAGCTGACGTTCGATTTCATTACGTTTTGTCGATAACTTTTGCACTTCGGCTTCTGGATCGATATCAAATGCTACAGATAGATATTCACCAATAAACTGCCCAACATTTTGCTCAATACGTTGTAATTTTTGCAGATCAAATGAAATTGTTGCATAACGTTCATGTAGTTCATCGCGTTCTGCCGATAATTTTTCAAGATGAATTTCACGTGCTGCTCGGCCAAATAAAGGTACCTTAGGAAAGCTGGAAAAGCGCCATTGCCGATCACCAGTTTTAACCAATACGGATTTCGTCATCTCTTCACAATCAAAAACACTATCGTCAAATGAAGATGGATCACCTTCGATAAAATAGATATCTTCTGGATAATCTTCTTCACTATTTGTCAGGCTTTCTAGTTGAGCTTTTACCAGTGATAAATCAGGTACCACAATAGCTTGTCTTGATGGACCATATAATGCTGAAAAGTAAGGCGCATCATCAATGGTTACATCTTCATAAATTTCAGAAAGTAATACACCATTAAACCTTTCCGCTAATGTCGATAAACGACCATCATCAACACCACTTGGTTGATTGAGTTGTTCAATTTGTGCATCAAGTTGATTGCGTTTGAAGTTTATTTGATCACGTTGTGTAACTAAAGTGCGTTCCTGTTCAAGCAATTGTTGCATATGTTGCGTGACAGCATGACTGTTAGTAAACGTTTGCTCTGTTTGTTCTTGCAATGCGATAAGTGCATCTTGGGCTTTTAACCATACTGGTGCTTTTTGTCGATAAGCACCAATTTGCGTTTGAATTTGCTCAAGCTCTTGCTTAAATTCAATACGTTTTTCACTTGATTCATTGGCAAGCTCAGCATTTTGGTCTAATTGCACTTCTAGCTCTTGTTTGAATTCATCAAGCTCATCATAATTAAGTTGATGACCAAAACGCTTACAAAATTGAGTTAATAATGATTCAGCTTCTTTTTGCTCAAAAAAGCGTTGCTCTAATTCATCTAATTGCAGTTGTAAATGTTCTGCTTGATCGGCTTGGTAACATTGTGAAGGCCACTGCTTTAATGCTTCTCTAGCGGCACTCCAAGCATCACTGCGCACTACGTCCCCAACTAATTTAACAACTAGTTGATAAGCTCTATCAAATTGATTAATGGCGGCATCAGAAACACTTAGTCTTTGCTCTAATTCTAACAGTTGTTCAGTAACTTCTTTTTGTTTTTCTTCAAAGATTTCAAAATGATTTTCAACATTACTTATACCTAATTTTGGTAATTGGCATAGTTGCTGAGCATTTTTTAAAGCTTGGATAGCTTGTTGGTATTGGATTGCCCGAGTCTGCTGCACATCTAAAGCTTGTTGATAATCAGCTAATTGGGTTTTTATTTCATCAACTTCTTGCTCAGTATGTTCAACCTGATCACGGTAAGTTTGATACTGTTCATTGGCTTCGAGGACAACTTCATTTTGCTCTTCAAGTTTTAAATTCAGATCATCTAAGTCCGCTTGATAACGGTCTATTTTTTCTTGTTGACGTAAAGCTGTTTGCGCAAGGTTAAGATGATCATTGGCAGCCTGAAGATCCGTTTCTAAATCGCTTTGAGCATCTTGATATTCTTTTAATTCTTTTGCCATTTCAACTTGGCGAAATTGATTACTAATCAGTAGATCTTGCGTTTTAAACATGTCACGACGCAATCCTAAAACCGATTCGATATGAATTCTACGTTCATTAGCATGACGCATATAGTCAGCAGCAACGTAGTTGGTAGACTCAGTAATAAGGTGTTTGAATAAATCACGATCCGATTGTGTTACCCGAATAGCTTCAAGCGTCATTCTATTTTCACGTAATGCTGCTTCCATATCTTGGAAGGCTTTTCTGACACCACTATTTTCCGGTAACAAATAATCACGTAATGATCGTGTAATAGCACTTGAAATCCCCCCATATAGAGAAGCTTCAATCAAGCGATAATATTTACTTCGGTCAGATGAAGAGCGTAACCGTTTCGGTAATATACCAAAATCAAACATGACTGAATGATAATCAGTAATAGAGTTAAATTGTTTAAAAATAACTCCTTCCATTGACTCAATTTTATCTTTTAATTCAGGTAATGATAAAATTCGAGCCTGTTTATCATTTAAACGTTCTGTTACCAATTCAGTTGGACTAATATTGACTGGCAAACCTTGTATTAAAAAAGGTTTAATATCTACTTTTTTGTCACGCCCTGCTACTTGCTGTAAACGTACACCACAGATAATTCGTTGATTACGAGAGTTGATAACGTCTAGCATAGAGTAACAAACACCTGGCTTTAACTTACCATGTAAACCTTTATCTCTAGAACCAGATGTGGCACCCGCTTCAGTGGTATTTCTAAAATGTAATAAAGTCAAATCAGGAATTAGCGCTGTGACAAATGCAGCCATAGTCGTTGATTTACCCGCGCCATTACCACCTGAAAGCGTGGTAACTAGTTGATCAAGCTCAAAGGTTCGGGCAAAAAAACCGTTCCAGTTAATTAATGTTAATGAATGAAATTTACCGTGTCCCATCATCATTATTCAATCTCCTCATTAACATCTTCATCTTGTTCTTCACTATTATCATCATCCAAAATAAGTGATGATTCTATTTTAATCGCTTCACCATCACGAATTAAGCGTAATTGCGCTTCTTGCGCATCATCACTACTGCGAACATCAGCGCCAAAGCGGAAAATAGATTCATTTATACGAAAACGACTACTGTCATTACCTACAATAAAAAAGATCATGCCTAGTCGACGTAAGCGATTTAATGCGGTTTTTACTTTATCAAATAGTTTTTGACGATCTAAGTCAGATCCCGTTGAACGTTGATTAACTAATTTCAACAATTTACTTTCATCCGCTAAAGAAACCAACTCATCAAAAAGTTCTTGCAAAGTAAAGATACCTTCATGCGCTAATCGTTCTGGGCTTAAATAGAGATAACACAATACTTTACCCACTAACATGTCTAATTCAGAAAGAACTGAGCGGGGAATTAAAGTGGTTGAACGAGGACGAAGATAAAAAAAGCCTTCTGGTGCGCGAATAAGCTCAACATTATAACGTTGATAAAACTGTTCAAGTTCAAATTGAAAATCCATCAAAAATGCATGATTGTCCAGTTCATCAATACCAATATGGCGACCTGAGCGTAATAAACTATCTAGTTCAGGGAAAATTGGATTGGCAATAGCTTGAGCCAATTTGACTGGCATATATTTATCTATAGACGCTTGAGAACTTGCAGCAATACGTCCCATGACTTCATCAAGATGATGAGCAGTTTGTTCCATTTCTATATCTTTAGTATCTGTTGATGACATGTGCTTGTACCTTAGCTCCATAATCGTTAATAGGTTTCCATTCGGCAGGAATACCAAGTAAATCACTTTCGGCAATACCTAATCGAATAGCCTGATCAATAAACAATCTTGCAATATCAAAATGCTGTTCTCGTGGGAACTGAGCTAAATAACTATGAATAGCAATACTCATATCAAGTGGTTTATTTTCTTGTTTAAAGATCAATAGATTTTGTTCAATATGTGCAACTATATGCTCTTGAATTTCTTCAATCATTTCAAATTCGAGTTCAGAAGGTAACTCACCAGTCACTTCAGCTTCATGTAATGCCAACTCTTCGTCACGCATATCCAGTAAACGTTCAGCATTCGCAAAAGTAAGTGACCATGGTGAATCAAAATAGCTTTGGATCGATTTGCGTAATCGTTGAGAAAAAACTCGATTCTTATCTAAATCAATTGCAGTACGAATAAATTTATGAACGTGCCTATCATAACCTATCCATAGGTCTATTGCTTTTTGTCCCCAACCGATGATTCGATCTAATTTACCTTGTAAATCAATAACCACGTTATTAATTTTATCTAACTCAGGATTATCCAAAGTCGCATCTTGTATTGAAAGTAAACTAGCTTGTAATTTATCTCCAGCCGCTGCTAATGTATCTTGTAATTCTCGTAAGGTTTGCGATGTTTCTGTCAGTAAGCCCTCACAGCTACTAATTGCCGCCTGCCAATCTTGACTTAATAATGCAGAAATATTTTGTTTTACATCAGCTTGTTGTTCATCCATCACTCGTTGAGTGATATCAATGCTATCAAAGATCTCAGCTACTGAATATTTTAAAGGTGCGAAAACATTACGATGCCAATGTAAATCATCACCACCTTCAAGAGCAGCATCTGCGGCACGTTTTAATTCTTGTGCAACAATTGAAAGTTGAATTGATAAACGTAAAGTCGAGAATTCTCGTTGACGAATATAGTAATCAGATATACCAATTCCCAAAGGTGTCAATCGATAAATAGAATAACCATCGGTCATTTCGCTAGCAAAACGTGTGATTAAACGCTGGCGTACTAAATCATTAATCGCATTATTAGCACGGACAGTAATAGTATCTTCACTTTGCTCAAAAATGTGTGAAACATGTCGAAAACCATCAATTAATTCAGATTCAGTCATTTCACCATCAAAGCGTTCACTGTTTAATACAGCTATTGCTAACAAAAAGGCTAATCGCTCAACAGGCAAAGCAATCGAAAAATCATTTTTTTTTGCCCAAGAGACCAGTTCTGGCACTGATTGGGAAAAATCCATCATAGTGATTCCTTAATTAAGGATGTTCAGCAAGCCTGACATCTTAAAATAATATGAGAAACACAATATATTGTGTTATGGACAAAATTTTATCGATTATATAACAAATTGTAGTAGTTAAAAATAGCTAAGTTTAGGATTTATTATTAGAAGTAATAATCAATAATTAATTTTTTTAAATACGCTAATTGCCATTACAAAAAACGCAAATTTATTATCTAATTAACATTAGGTTTGAATTGACTTATGTAAATATAAAAATGATAATGATTATCGTTTTCACTTAAAATGTAGAGGTATTTATGCGAAAAGTATTATTATCAATTTTATTGGGGACTTTTATTGGTTTGGTTTCACAATCAGTAATTGCTCATGGTATATGGATTACTAATCGAGTCGATCAAAAACAAATTGTTTTAGGTGAAGGGCCTTTAGACAATGGTTATAAGACTGAAAGTGTAAAAGATGTTAAAGCTTATAATAGTAATTGGTCACTGCTACCGATATCTAAAAAGTCACATGATAATTTTGTGACTATTGAACCGTCAGATCAAACAGCGGTAGTAACGGTTGATTTTGATTATGGCTATTGGACCAAAAATTCAGAAGGTAAGTATGTTAATTTACCCATGAATAAAGTTAAAGGAGCCAGTAATGGCACTCACGCCATAAAATATAGCGTTAATTATTTATCATCCGTTAATAACCCTAAAATGGTTGAAGATATTCCTTTACAAATCGTTCCTTCTGTTGATCCGACAAAATTGAAACGTGGTGATAGTTTACCAATTACTGTGTATAAAGATGGAAAACCACTAGCTAACACAGCAGTTATTGTTGATGTGGTGAATAACTTAGATAAAACAGTGAAAACAGATGATAAAGGTCAAACTACTATTATTGTGCCAAACCAAGGTTTAAACGTTATTGGCGTTGAAATTGGTTTTCCGCTTAAAGATAATCAATTAGCGACACAAGATAAGTTTTTTACCACTCTAGTTTTTACACTAATTCCTGAAGAAGATTAATTTACATATAAAAACGGGATTATTATCCCGTTTTTATTAATTCGATTATTAAACTTCAGCATTGATTGGACGAGGTATAAGAAAACTACAAAGTAGAGCTAATACCGTGATCACTAATCCAAGTAACATGCCATTGAAATAACCATCAATTGAGTTACCATTCATCATTTGAATTGCTGGTAATAATGCAAAACTTAAGCCAGCGCCTAAATTAAATGCCCCAGCATTCATACCTGGTAGAAAACCTGGGTTTTCGCTAGGTGATAAAACAACACCTAGGCCATTCAAAATAATATTGGCCATGCCTGCGTAGAAAATACCTAGCACAATAACCCCTACTGATAAAATAGGTAGAGAATGAATGCCATAAAACATAATAACTAAGATGCCAATAACACAGCCCACAAGACCTAATTTTAGCACATTGTTATACCCCATTGTTGGTGCCAATCTTCCAGAAAATGGTCCCACAAACCAGCCAATTAAAGCATAAGGAGTTAGAAAAATGAGTGAAGCCCAATCAGCTTCTAATCCAAAGCCAATCTCATGATTTTGAGCAATTGACATAACTAAACCATTAACAATAGCGAAAATACCTGTCATGGTTAAAGTTGTTGTTAATAACAAAGCCCATGTAGCACGTTTTTTCAAATGATTAGTGGTAACAAGCGGTTGTTTATTTCTTTTTTCTACATGCCAAAACAGAATAAAACATAAGATAGCAAACAGAGTTAATCCTACCACAATCAACCAATTTGCGTTACCTAGTTTACCCGCTTCATTAAGTGCGAGTAATAGCGCAGCTATGGTTAGAACAATTAGTAAAACACCTAACCAATCCATTTTGGTGCCTGCCGATGGTTTAGATTCGGAGGCAAAACGATGAACAAAGAAAGTGGAAATTGCGGCAACTATAGCTATAACCCAAAATACAGAACGAAACCCGAAATGAGTAGCAAGTAGACCGCCAGCTATCGCATCAACACCAGCAATACCACCATTTACTGCTGTTATTATTCCCATTAACATACCATACTGTTTAACATCTTTTACTTCAAAACTTAACATTAACAAGCATAGAGGTACGACTGGCCCTGAGACACCTTGAATAATCCTCGCGGCATATAACACTTCAATATTTGGTGCAACAGCAGCTAAAACTGTACCTAATGTCATGATTAATAACATAGCAGTTAAGACTTTTTTTCGCCCTTTTATATCACTTAATCGTGGTAAAAATAATGAAAATAAAGCTGCTGCTGTGAAAAACGAGGTTTGCGATAGCCCAACAGCAGCATCATTAGTTCCTAACTCTTTTGCTATGGTTACTAATACAGGGCTTAACATACTAGCATTAAGCTGGAAAGCAACACATGCAGCAAGCAAAGCCATCATCAGTGTAAATACACTGGATTTATCTTTACTTTTTTCAATCATAGATTAACCTCACCTATTCGTTCTAGGGAGTCAACAATTAAATCCCAAAAACCAGTATGATCAAGTTCAGTTGCAACCTGAGTATGGCAACTATCATCAGGAGGAAAACGAAAATCAGCCACGGTCATTCCTAAAGTTAATGTACCTGTCAATTCAATATCAACGGGTACTCGTTTAGTTTTTATTAACTCAGGATTAATAACATAAGCAACAGCGCAAGGGTCATGCACTGGCGGATAAGTAAAACCTTGAGCTTGTTTATACATTTTTCCGAAGAATTCCAGCATTTCCAAAACAAATTTAGCTGGTTTTGTTTTTATTGCAGATATTTTTTCAATTACTTCTGGTGTAGCTAATGCTTGATGGGTAAGATCTAATCCAACCATAGTAACTGGCCATTTTTCATTAAATACTATGTGAGCTGCTTCTGGATCTATCTTGATATTAAACTCAGCAACAGCACTCCAATTGCCAACATGATACCCACCACCCATCAAAACAACTTCTTTTACTCGTTCAACAATTTTCGGCTCTTTACGTACCGCCATTGCAATATTAGTTAAACCGCCTGTTGGAACCAATGTGACTGTTTTAGGGGGATGAGACATGATGGTATCAATAATTAAATCAATAGCATGCCTTTTATCTAATTGAATTGCCGGTTCAGGTAAAACGGGGCCATCAAGTCCAGAGTCACCATGAATATCCGGTGCCACTTCTACATTTCTAATTAAAGGTCTTACCGCTCCTGCAGCAAAAGGAACATTAGTAATATTAGCGATACGTGCAACAGATAATGCATTACGAGTTACTTTTTCTAATGTTTGGTTACCAACAACCGTAGTTACCGCTAGCAATTCAATATTTGGATTACCATGAGCTAATAAAAGTGCGATAGCATCATCATGACCGGGATCGCAATCAAGGATAATTTTTTTTGGCTGATTCATCATAAATCGGTTCCTCAAGTAAATTTATATATTTGCCATTCGTTTAAGCACATTTTGATGCGATGGCATATTTGATGCACCTTCACGCTCAACGGCTAAAGATGCAAAAGCTGAAGCATAAACTGCTGCTTGGTAAAGAGTTTCTCCTTTAGCCAATGAAGCACAAAAAGCTCCATTAAAAGCATCACCTGCACCAGTTGTATCAACAGGAACAGCTAAGAAAGGCTTAATATGTTGATGATGTTTACCATCATAAATAAGAGAACCTTTACTACCTAAAGTAATAATGACTGTTTGAATCCCTAATGAATAGATTTTTTCTGCTGCAAGCTTGGCACTATCGAAATCATTAACTTCAACTCCTGACATTAAACTTGCTTCAGTTTCATTTGGAGTAACAATATCGATATAAGATAATAACTGCTGAATATCTTTAGAATAAGGCGCGGGATTTAACACCACTTTAACCCCCATTGCTTTAGCTAATTTCATTGCATTTAAAACGGCATCAATATTATTTTCAAGTTGAACTAATAGAATATCAGATTGTTTAAGATAACTTTCTAACATTACAATTTCTTTATTAGTAATTGTTAAATTTGCACCAGGATAGATGGCAATCATATTCTCGCCATTCTCTTCAGAAACATAAATGACAGCATTGCCGGTAGGTTCTTTATCTGATTGATACAAAGTAAATGAGTTAATTTTTGATGAAGATAGATGATCATGAGCAAATTGACTAAATTGATCGGTTCCAACTTTTGCGACAAAATGAACTTTTGCATCGGCATGACTTGCAGCAAGTGCTTGATTAGCACCTTTTCCACCTGGACCAATCATACTTTTTTGCGCTAGAATTGACTCACCGCCTTTGGGAAATCTTGCCACTTGTGCAACAATATCAACATTAAATGAACCTAAAATACAAACATTACCGTTCATTCTGTCTCCTCGTTTTTTAAATTTCTGTTTATCATATCTTGTCATTAATGAGGTAATACACTCTTTATCAGTAATATTGCTTACTAATCTATGCCTTTTAATCATGGCTCCACCATAACAACGAATAACTAATAATTGTTTCGCCAGCGTAGAGAGATCTTTTCTAATAGTCTCTTTAGATACTTTAAATATTTCCGAAAAATATTGAACACTACCTTTTTCATGTTTATCTAAGTAATCTAAGATAGCTTTTTGTCTTTCTTCTAAGAACATAAAGTAAACCTCTTGATGATTAATTCAAAGTATAGCTGGATTAAATCATTAAAAGAGTGATAATAATCATAACTTATGAGATAAAACAGAAGCAAACGGAACAAACATAGGTTAAACTCGACTGCTTTAAAAATAGTAAAATTTAATGAAAACTATCCATCTTATTATTGTCACGTCTATTAGTAATAACTATCAGCAAAACAATTATACTTTTGCTATAACTCATAACCCTATATCAAGTTATCATAAAAAATAATAATCTAATTTCGATAATAAAAAATTAATTCCTTACTCGCACTGTCGCTAATTTATGCTAAAATCACAAAACATGAATAATCTTTCTTAACATAAGGATGTAACGCAATGCATATCGGTATACCAAAAGAACGGTTAGCCAATGAAGCTAGAGTTGCAGCAACACCTCAAACCGTTGGACAACTGTTAAAACTAGGATTTACAGTTTCAGTAGAACAAGGTGCTGGACATGCTGCTCATTTCGAAGACCAAGCTTTTATTGATGCTGGAGCCACTATTCAAAGTACAAAGGATATTTGGCAAAATGATCTTATTTTAAAATTTCATGCGCCAACTGATGAAGAAATCGCTCTAATGAAAGAGGGATTAACACTTATCAGTTATATTTATCCTGCTCAACATAAAGATCTTTTAGAAAAACTTGCAACTAAAAATATTACTGTAATGGCAATGGATTGTGTACCTCGTATTTCACGAGCTCAATCTCTTGATGCATTAAGTTCAATGTCTAATATTGCCGGTTACCGTTCAGTTATTGAAGCTGCAAACCAGTTCGGCCGTTTCTTTACAGGGCAAGTTACTGCTGCAGGTAAAGTGCCACCAGCAAAAGTTTTAGTAATTGGTGCGGGTGTAGCGGGTCTTGCTGCAATTGGTGCGGCGGTTAGCTTAGGTGCGATTGTTCGTGCATTCGATACCCGACCTGAAGTTGCAGAACAAATTAATAGTATGGGAGCTGACTTCTTAGAATTAGATTTCGAAGAAGAAGCGGGCTCTGGTGACGGCTATGCTAAACAAATGTCTGCCGCATTTATCGAAGCCGAAATGGCATTATTCGCTGAACAAGCTAAAGATGTTGATATCATCATTACTACAGCATTAATTCCAGGTAAACCTGCACCAAAACTTATCTCAAAAGAGATGGTTGAATCAATGAAACCAGGCAGTGTTATTGTTGATTTAGCAGCATTAACTGGCGGTAACTGCGAATTAACTAAACCAGGTGAAGTATTTGAAACTGATAATAATGTTAAAATTGTTGGTTATACTGATTTAGCTAACCGTATGCCAGCACAAGCATCACAATTATACGGCACCAACATTGTTAATTTATTAAAATTACTTGCCAAAGAAAAAGATGGTAATATTGATATCAACTTTGAAGATGTGGTTATTCGTGGCGTAACTGTAGTCAAAGATAAAGAAATCACTTGGCCTGCACCACCGATTCAAGTTTCAGCACAACCACAGAAAAAAGCGGTTGAGCCTGTGGCTAAACCTGAACCTAAACCAATGTCACCAGCCAAAAAATATGGTATTTTTGCTTTATTAATTATTGCCTATTTCTGGTTAGCAAACTCTGTGCCTGAGAGCTTTTTAGGCCACTTTACTGTATTTGCTTTATCATGTGTAGTTGGTTATTACGTAGTATGGAATGTAACCCATTCATTACATACACCACTAATGTCAGTTACTAATGCTATATCCGGTATTATATTAGTCGGTGCAATATTGCAAGTCGGTGATGATAATGGCTTAACTACGGCGATTGCCTTCGTTGCTATTTTGATTGCTAGTATCAATATTTTTGGTGGATTCTTTGTTACCCAAAGAATGCTAAAAATGTTCCAACGTGGCAAGTAAAGGAGATTATTGATAATGTTAAGTCATGGAATCATTCAAGCAGCTTATGTTATTGCTGCATTACTGTTTATCTTTAGTTTACGAGGCCTATCAAATCAAGAATCAGCTAAATCTGGAAACATTTATGGCATGATTGGTATGGCAATTGCTCTTATTGCTGCTGTTGCTAGTATCAAAGGTGGACTGCACTGGATCATTATTGCTATGGTTATTGGTGCAGCTATCGGTCTATATCTTGCTAAGAAAGTAGAAATGACCCAAATGCCAGAACTGGTTGCGCTTCTCCATAGTTTTGTTGGTATGGCGGCGGTTCTTGTTGGTTTTAATAGTTTCTTAGATGCACATACAATGATTACCAGCAATGAATTAACTGTGCATTTAGTTGAAATCTTTGTTGGTATCTTCATTGGTGCGGTTACATTCTCTGGTTCAGTAGTTGCATTTGGTAAACTAAATGGTCGTATTAGTTCTAAACCACTATCTATTCCATATAAACACTACTGGAACTTAGCAGCTATTGTTGTATCAGTAATTTTAATGTTTACTTTTATTGGTGTAAAAACTGGCGCAGGCGCACTTGTTAGTTTACTAGTTATGACAATCATTGCATTAGTGTTTGGCTTCCATCTTGTTGCTTCAATTGGTGGCGCCGATATGCCAGTGGTTATTTCAATGCTTAACTCATATTCTGGTTGGGCCGCAGCAGCAGCAGGATTTATGTTAGGTAATGACTTACTTATTGTTACTGGTGCTTTGGTTGGTTCTTCAGGTGCAATTCTTTCTTACATTATGTGTAAAGCAATGAATCGTTCATTTATCAGCGTAATTGCCGGTGGTTTTGGTAGCGACGGTAGTTCATCAAGCTCATCAGAAGAAGAACAAGGTGAATATCGTGAAATGCAACCTGCAGAAGTTGCACAAACCTTAAAAGAAGCTCGCTCAGTGATTATTGTACCTGGTTACGGTATGGCTGTAGCTCAAGCACAAGGTGCTGTAAGTAATATTACTGAAAAACTTCGTGGTATGGGTATTGAAGTCCGTTTTGGTATCCATCCAGTTGCTGGACGTTTACCTGGCCATATGAACGTATTATTAGCTGAAGCAAAAGTTCCTTATGATATTGTATTGGAAATGGATGAAATTAATGATGACTTCCCCGATACTGATGTTGTTTGGGTAATTGGTGCTAACGATACAGTTAACCCTGCAGCAGAAGAAGATCCAAATAGCCCTATCGCAGGAATGCCTGTTCTAGAAGTTTGGAAAGCAAAAACTGTCATTATTTCAAAACGTTCTATGAATACCGGCTATGCTGGCGTGCAAAACCCACTATTCTTTAAAGAAAATAGCTACATGTTATTTGGTGATGCTAAAGATAGTGTTGAAAAAGTGCTACAAAATTTATAATGATATTACCATTATAAATCACAACAAACTGCGACTTAATGTCGCAGTTTTTTTAATGGCAATTTTCATTTTTTGAATGTTTTAGACAAAAAGCCAATAATGAGATCTGTAACTTCACGATGTTTCTCACCTCTTGTATGATAACCACCATCTTTACAATAAATACCCTAACCTTATTTTTGTTGATTTAAGATATCTTTTGCTTTGGATTTACAAATTTGAATAAAACTGAAATGCATTACATCTGGATTAATTATATAAATTGCGGAGGATTTAGCTAGAAATGTTTGTAAATAAGAAATAAATTAAAATAATTATAAAATGATGTAATAAAGTTTATTTATGGCTATTACTATTGAAATCTAAATTACAATTTGGGAATAAATATGAAATGAAAAAAATGATCAATGATTTTCAAGTTTTACTTGTTCTTTATGATAAAGGTAATAAGCCCCTCGAGAAACCATTCGAAGTTGAAAAATAAGATCTTCTATTAATTTTTGACGTTGAATAGTATCAAAATCAAGCGCTTCAGCACCAGCATTAAAAGCAATAGTAACCATCGCTTCTGCTTGAGCTTCATTATAATGATGTGGCATTTGATTAGCATTATCTAAATAGTCAACAAGCTCGACAATGAAATGCTGAATTTCACGTGCAATCGCCGAGCGAAAAGCAGAAGAGGTTCCAGCTTTTTCACGCAGTAATAATAGAAATACTTTAGGATTTTTATCTACAAATTCAATAAAGGTGGTTACAGAAGTCCGAAGCACACTGCCACCTTTTTCGATACGTTTTCGAGCTTGTCTTAATAATTGACGAAGAGTTAAACCACTTTCATCAACCATCGCTAAACCTAATTCATCCATGTCACGAAAATGTCGATAAAATGAGGTAGCGGCAATACCTGCTTCACGAGCAACTTCACGCAAACTTAAACTTGCAAAACCTTGTTCAGCATTAAGTTGATTAAACGCAGCATCAATCAAACTTCGACGCGTTCTTTCCTTTTGCTGCGCTCTGATACCACCGGTTTTAATGTTTTTCATTTTCAAAATTCAGCATGATACAAATGTAAGTTATCAGTTTGTTTGCCCTAATAACCGCTCTTTTTCTGCAAAAACTTTTGGCATATGATCGCGAATAGTTTTAGCTATAGTTTCATAACGTGCTCTTAGTGGAGAGCCTGGTCGATAAATCAAAGCAATACTTCGCATTGGTATAGGATCACTACAAGGAATATAACAAATATTATCACGAGTACGTTCATTCGGTGCAGCAAGCTCTGGAAATAAGGTAATACCACGCCCAGCAGATATCATACTTCGTAATGTTTCTAAACTTGTTGCTTTAAATTGTTTGTCTTCATCAATTCCGACTTGAAAACAATATCCCATCGCATGTTCACGCAAACAGTGACCATCTTCTAACATTAAAAATTTTTGCCCTTTTAAATTAGAAAGTTTAACTGTTTGTTTAGTTGCTAATTCGTTATTTGCTGGAACCGCTAAAAACATAGGTTCATTAAACAATGGTAATTCAATAAATTGTGCTGTTTCTTTTACTTGAGCAATAATCGCACAATCCAGTTTTCCACTCTCAAGTTGAGCAACAATATTGGCAGTTTGAGCTTCATGCAAATAAAGTTCTAATTGAGGAAAAGATTCGTGTAAAACGGTAATTACATGCGGTAATAAATAGGGTGCAATAGTTGGGATCAAACCTATATGCATCGGACCAGACATCTCTTCACCTTGACGACTAGCCATCTCTTTTAAAATCTGTATATTACGTAAAATTTCTTTGGCTTGCTCAACAAGCATCATACCGGTTTGGGTAAATAACACTTTGCGACTAGTTCGCTCAAGTAACATTACACCTAATTCGTCTTCAAGTTTTCTGATTTGACCACTTAATGTTGGTTGACTAACATTACAAGCATCTGCTGCTTTACGAAAGTGCCGAAATTCAGCTAACGATACAAAATATTCCAAATCACGAATATTCATAGTGTCCCCAAAAAATTATCAGTTAATGGTTATATACTCAGAAATATAATAAATAGATATAAAATACTACTGTTTTTTGTATAAAAATCATTTATAAAATAAGAGTATCAAATTCAGTAAAATTAATTAGTCATTTAAATACAGATAAAACCTGCTGTTATGCATAATTTCTTGATGCTTAATAGGCTAACTTTATTAATTGTACTATATAAATTGCTATTGTTGATAATTATGTTTAAAAAATCAAATAGAATCTTTGATGATTATAAACTAAATCCCATCATTCTACTTACCATAGCCATATTAAGAAAAATGGAAAGTTAAAAGTAATTGCGATATAATCGCGCGCTAGATTGCTATATAGACTATTATTAATTTGAGGTGTGCTATTTTTAAACAAGTTTCTCGCTTTTATCGTAAAATGTTTCAGCATGAAGAACAGCAAAAATCGCACTATGTCTCCATTTCTCGCAATGAACATAATATTTCTCGTAAAAATATAAGCGAAAATGCCCTAAAAGTTCTTTATCGCTTAAATAAACAAGGATATGAAGCTTATCTAGTTGGTGGATGTATTAGAGATCTTCTCTTAGGTAAAAAACCTAAGGACTTTGATATTGCCACAAATGCTACTCCAGAACAAATTCAAAAGGTGTTTCGTAATTGTCGCCTGATCGGAAGACGTTTTCGTTTAGCACACATTATGTTCGGTAAAGAGATAATTGAAGTTGCCACTTTTCGTGGTGACCATGATGGTCAAAGTGAACATACCAATATCTCTAAAAGATCACAATCTGGCATGCTGTTACGTGATAATGTATACGGTACGATTGAACAAGATGCTATCCGACGGGACTTCACGATGAACGCCCTTTATTATAACGTTAAAGACTTTACTATCCGTGATTATTGTGGCGGATTAAACGATTTAAAAAATGGCGTTATTCGATTAATTGGCGATCCACAAACAAGGTATCGTGAAGATCCTGTTAGAATGTTAAGGACAATTCGTTTTGCCGCCAAACTTAACATGAAAATAGATCAAGCAACGGCTGATCCCATTAAAACGCTGGCCCCGTTGCTAAAAAATATTCCATCAGCACGACTTTTTGATGAATCATTAAAATTATTGCAATGCGGTCATGGTTACAACACTTATATCTTATTAAAACAGTACCAACTTTTTGAACAACTTTTCCCGGTAGTTGAACGCTTATTTGTACACAATAATAATGGCAATTTAGAGAAAATTATTGCTCACGTATTAAAAAATACTGATTATCGAATAGCAAACGAGCAACGTGTCAATCCTGCTTTTTTATACGCTGCCTTTTTTTGGTATCCAATTATAGAACAAACTCAGATTAATTGTATTGAAAGCGGCCTTCAGTATTATGATTCTTTTTCTATGGCCATTAATGATGTGTTAAGCGAACAGTGTCGAATTATCGCAATACCCAAACGATTAACAAATATAATGAGTGATATATGGCGTTTACAATTAAGAATGAAGAAACGAGAAGGGAAACGCGCCTTTGTGATTTTAGAACATCCTAAATTTCGTGCTGCCTATGATTTGTTAGAAATGCGATCATCTATTGAAAAAGGTGAATTGTTAGATTTAGCTAAATGGTGGGATGAATTTCAACATGTATCCACCGAAAGAAAAATATCTATGGTTAAACAACTAGGCAAAAGCAATAAACGACGAACTAAACGTTAATTTTCATTCGCACTTTTATAAATAACCGCTATAATGTTTTAATTAAAATAATCATAATTACACTCTAATCATTGATGAAAAAATTATCACTCTCTCTTATTGCTATAGCTGTTACATTTTCTTTGTATAATTATAATAGTCCTAGCTATGCAATTGGCTTACCTAAAAATGATACTAACAATCCTAAGTGTCTTATTAATGTACCAAAATTTGAGCGACCAATTGTAAATGGTGATATAAATACATTACCGGTTAATGCAGAATCTAATGAATTCGAAGCAATTTATCCAGATTTAGCTATCTATAGTGGCGACGTGTATGTTGAACAAGGTAATCGCACCGTTCTAGCAGATAAAGTAACTATTGATTCTAAAGATACAAATAACCGCATGGCAATATTGGATGGAAACATCACTTATCAAGATAATTTAATAAAAATGAAAGGTGATCATGCTGCGATAAATCTCAACAATAATAATTCTGATATGCATCCCAGTGAGTATCATTTAGTTGATCGGCTTGGGCGTGGTAAAGCCGATGAAATGAAGCTAGAAAAAAACCGCTATATCATTCTAAAAAATGGTAGTTTTACTTCCTGTCCAGTAGATGATAGTACTTGGAATATTAAAGGTACTACAATAATTCATGATAACGAAGAACAATTGCTTGAAGCCTGGAATGCAGTATTTAGCATCGGCAAAGTACCTGTTCTATATTCGCCTTATTTACAATTACCAACCGGCAATAAAAGACGTTCTGGTTTATTAATACCCACTTTTGGTTATGACAGTATTGATGGTGTTGACTTCGCTTTACCTTTTTATTGGAATATAGCACCAAATTATGATGCAACATTAACACCAAGAGTATTACAACATCGAGGTATACAATTACAAACCGAATTTCGCTATTTAAATCAGTTAGGATTAGGAACTATCGCTTTTGACTGGTTACAACATGATAAAAAATACCAAGAAGATAGAAAAACATTATTAAATGGCAATAATTATGATGATAATAATAATCGCTGGTTATTCCATTGGAAAAATGACGAATTAATAAATTATAATTGGCGCTTATATACTGATGTTACACGGGTTAGTGATAATCAATATTTAACTGATCTTAGCTCTAAATATGCTTCCCAAACAGCTGGATATTTAACACAATTTTATAAATTAGCCTATAATGATAAAAATTGGGATGTAGCTTTAGGTTACAAACATTTTCAACCATTTTATTATAATTATATCTATCAGACCCAACCACAATTGGATATTAACTACTATAATTACGATTTGGGTGCACTAAAATTCAAGACATTTTCACAGGTGTCTCATTTTATAAACTCAGCAAAAAACCAGCCTAATGCATGGAGAGCTCACATTGAACCTACACTGAATTATACAGTAACTAATTCTTGGGCTTCATTAGCGACTGAAACAAGTTTTATGGCTACCCATTACAAACAGCAAAACCTCAAAAGATATAATAAGCTAAACTACAGCTTAAATAAAAAGTTAGAAAGTAATGTAAATCGTTTTATACCTAAATTTGGGATGGATGGTAAAGTCATTTTCGAACGTGACATTGAGTTTAAGAATGGTTATATCCAAACACTTGAACCACGCATTAAATATACTTATATTCCCTATCGCGATCAATCCAATATCGATAACTATGACTCAAGTTATTTACAAACTGATTATGTTGGATTATTTAGAGATTTGGCATACAGCGGTTTAGATCGGATAGCCTCGACTAACAAACTTGCTACAGGGGTAACCACACGAGTTTATGATAGTAATAAAATTGAAAAGTTCAATTTATCTCTTGGTCAAATTACTTATTTTACAAAATCTAAAACTAGTGAGCATAATAATGAATTAGATAAAAATTCAGATACGGGTAGTATTACATGGGCAACAGATAATTTTTGGCGTATAAGTAATGATATTGTTTTTCGTAGTGGCATCCAATATGATACCCGAATTGACACCATTGCCTTAGCTAACACTACCTTTGAGTATCGACCTAACAGTGATAAATTAATGCAATTATCTTATCGATATGCAAACCATAATTATATTACTACTGTAGATGACAGATATAAATATTCATCAGAAAAACGCTATAAGCAAGATCTATCTCAAGCTGGTATCATGGCGAGTTGGCCATTATCGGCAACTGTAAGTGCTGTCGGATCGTATTATTTTGATATGAAACAGAACCAAACTGCAGATAGCTTTGTTGGCCTACATTATAGTGATTGTTGCTGGGGAGTAACCATGCAATATGGACGAAAGCTAACCGATTGGGACGACAAAACCCATGTGAGCAAATATAAAAATAAACTTTCAATTAACTTTGAATTACAAGGTTTAGGTAACAATGGTGATTACAAAGCTAAAATGTTAGACTTTGGTAAGTTACCTTATACATCAATATTTTAATAAACTAACAAATAAATTTATAGTGATGAATTAATATCACAACAATATAATGAGTTAAATAACTATGAAATTATTAAAACTTTTTATTGCATTAAACTTAAGTATTAATGTAGCACTCTTTACCCCACTTTCAGCTCATGCAGCTCCCAAAGTTATAGAACAAGTAGCTGCGGTGGTTAATAATAATGTCATTTTAGAAAGTGACGTTAATGATATGTTAAAAACCATTAAAGCAAGCGCCGATCCGAGAACTTTACCTAACGATAAAGTACTCCGAAAGCAAATCATCGAGCGCTTAATCGTTGAAAATTTGATTTTACAAAAAGCAGCTAAAGCTAAAATTAACATAAGTGATGATGAAGTAACCGGCGCGATTGATAGTATTGCAGCTGAAAATGGTATGACAATCGATCAATTACGAAGTAAATTATCTGCAATGGGAATTAGTTATAGCACTTATCGAGAACGTATTCATAATGATATGTTGATTGAGCAAGCCCGTATAAATGAGGTTAGACCGAGAATCAAAGTATCACCTCGAGAAGTAGAAAACTTAACTAAAACAATGACTAATCAACCGACTAATAATATCGATGTCAAAATTAGTCATATTTTAATTTCCATTCCAGAAAAAGCATCTAAACAACAAGTTGATAGTGCCACAAATAAAGCCATGGACATTATTAATCGAGCTAAAAAAGGGGAAAATTTTGCTAAATTAGCCACATCATACTCTAATGATGACCTCGCACTAAAAGGTGGCTCTATGGGATGGCGAAAGCTCAATGAACTACCGACTATATTCGAAGAACGTTTGATTCGTGCAGCAAAAGGTAGTGTAGTCGGTCCTATCCGTTCAGGTGTCGGTATTCATATAATAAAAGTTGATGATACTCGTTCTGAAGCGCCGAAAAAAATTACCCTTCAAGAAGTGAATGCTCGACATATATTAATTAAAACTAACGTATTAGTTACCGATCAAATTGCTAAACAAAAATTAACTGATATCCGTAAAGCCATTGCTAGTGGAGCAACCACATTCGCTGCTGCAGCAAAAGCTAATTCTGAAGATACAGGTTCGAAGGACAATGGCGGTAATTTAGGCTGGAATAGACCTGAAGTTTATGATAATGGCTTTAAAAGTGCACTATTACAACTGAAAAAAGGTGAAATCAGTCAGCCAATAAGATCATCTTTCGGTTGGCATTTAATTCAACTAATTGATACCAGACAGACTGACGGCACTAATATGGTTAAGAAAGATCAAGCTTACCGACTTATTTTTAACCGAAAATTTGCCGAAGAAGCACAAGTTTGGATTCAAGAACTAAAAGGTGATGCTTATATTAAAATTACAGGTGAAGGAAAGAATGAATAGTCGTGTTCATCAAGGACATTTTGCTCGCAAGCGATTTGGTCAAAACTTTCTACATGATGATTATATTATTGAAAGTATTGTTGCAGCGATACAACCTAAACAAGGGCAAGCTTTAGTTGAAATAGGCCCAGGACTTGCTGCATTGACAATACCGGTAAGTAAACATGTTGATCATCTGACTGTGATTGAAATTGATAGGGATTTAGCTAGTCGATTGGTCGAAAATCCTTTTTTACAAAATAAAATTAGTGTGATTGAACAAGATGCATTAACATTTGATTTTAATCTATTATTCGATCAATTAGGTCAGCAATTAAGAGTATTTGGTAACTTACCTTATAATATTTCGACGCCCTTAATGTTTCATTTATTTGAATACGCGCCAATTATTGCTGATATGCATTTTATGTTACAAAAAGAGGTAGTTACTCGTTTAGTTGCAGCTCCAAATAGTAAAGACTATGGGCGCTTAAGTGTGATGGCACAATATTACTGCCAAATTATCCCTGTTTTAGAAGTACCACCAACTTCTTTTAAACCTGCCCCTAAAGTTGATTCAGCTGTAGTTAAACTAATACCTTATAAGCAAAAACCTTATTTAGTTAATGATGTCAAAGTACTTTCACGGATTACTACAGAAGCATTTAATCAAAGACGCAAAACCATACGCAATAGCTTAGGTAATTTATTTACGGCAGAACAAATGCTTGAATTAGATATTGATCCTAATTTACGGGCGGAAAATTTGACGGTAAAACAATATTGTCTATTGGCAAACGCTTGGAAATAATCTTATGGCAAATCTAATAATTGGTGATATTCATGGGTGTTATGATGAATTTATGCGTTTACTTGAAAAAGCAGGTTTTTCATCATCGGATACGTTATGGTTAACTGGTGATTTAGTTGCTAGAGGACCTAAATCACTGGAAGTTATCAGATTTGTTAAAAAAAATAGCGAACAAATTAGATTAGTACTAGGTAATCATGATTTACATTTGTTATCAATCTATGCCAATGTTACTCCTTCTAAAAAGAAGGATAATCTCGATGAATTAATTCATGCTGATGATTTTGATGAATTAATGAACTGGTTACGTAAACAACCACTTCTCCAAATAGATGAAAAACTAAAACTTATTATGACTCATGCGGGAGTAACACCACAATGGGATTTGGAAACATTAAAAAAATGTGCCCATGATCTAAATGTCGTTTTAAGTAGTGATTCATATCCCCTTTTCCTCGACAAAATGTATGGTAATTTTCCAGATGAGTGGTCAATGGATCTACAAGGATTAGATCGACTACGATATATTGCCAATGCATTAACTCGAATGCGTTATTGCTACGAAGATGGCCGACTTGATTTTTATTACAAAAATCAACCTGATCAAGCACCCTCAAAACTTAAACCTTGGTTTGCTCTGCCAGGAAAAATCCCAACAGGTTATAGTATAGCTTTTGGTCACTGGGCAGCACTGAATGGAAAAGGAACTCCAGAGAATATTTACGCGCTTGATACAGGATGTTGTTGGGGCGGCAAATTAACTTGTTTGCGATTTGAAGACAAAAAATACTTCAAAAAGAAAAATACCGAAACCAATTAAATTAGAAAAAGGCTATTTTATTATGTCTGCACTATCTGTTATAAAATCAATCTGGAAAATTATCAATTTAATCAGAGAAATATTTCTTAATCTCGTTTTCTTAATCATTATTCTTTTGATTTTTAGTGGTATCGCATTAATAAAAGAAGTCAACAAACAAGATGTCATTCCTCAATCTGGCACTTTAATTATGGATCTTGAGGGAGTTGTCGTTGACAACTCACTTTATAGTGATGAAATTTATGAAATACAAGATAAGATCTATGGCAAAAAAGTAAATCTATCTCGTGAAAATAGCTTATTTGATTTAGTGCAAAAGATATCTCAAGCCACATCAGATCCTAATATTAAAAGTATGGTATTGAAATTAGATAATTTTGTTGGTGCTGACATGAGTTCTCTACAATATATTGGAAAATATTTAACGAAATTCAAAGCAGCCAATAAACCTATTTATGCCATCGGCTCAAACTTTAATCAAAGCCAATATTATTTAGCCAGTTATGCTAATAAAATCTACTTAACGCCATTAGGAGCTGTAAATGTATTTGGGTTATCAGCCAATAATTTATATTACAAAACATTATTAGATAATTTAAAGGTAAATACTCATGTTTTCCGTGTCGGTACTTATAAATCTGCTATTGAACCATTCATTCGAGACAATATGTCGGAAGAAGCTAGAAGCAATACCTCTCGATGGTTAAATCTAATGTGGAATAACTACCTTGGTGACATTTCACAAGAACGAAAAAAAGCACCCTCACAATTAGTACCATTACCCGAAAACATGCTATCAGAACTAAAAGCAGCTAATGGCAACATGGCACAATACGCTTTAGCAAATGGTTTGATCGATGCAATAGCGACTAATCAAGAATTTGAACTAGAAATCAATATAAAAAATAGAGTAAGTATTTATGATTACCAGCTGAAAGAAAATGCCATGCCCGCAAGTAAAGAACCAAAAATAGCCGTTGTTTTTGTCAATGGAACAATTACCAATGGTGAAAATAGCAGCAATGTTGCTGGAAGCCAGGATATTGTTGAGCAATTAAGAAAAATTCGTAAAAATTTAAATAAAAATAATATACAAGCGGTCATACTTAGAGTAAATAGCCCTGGAGGAAGTGTTGATGCTTCAGAAGCGATTCGCAATGAATTAGAAGCTTTACGTAGTTACCAAATTCCAGTTGTTGTCTCCATGGGTGGTATGGCCGCTTCAGGTGGTTATTGGATATCAACTGCATCGGACTATATTGTTGCCAGCCCAAATACTATTACTGGATCCATTGGCATCTTCGGTATAGTACCAACCTTTGAAAATTCACTTTCTCATATCGGAGTCTATAATGATGGAGTATCAACATCACCATTAGCAAATAGAAGCCTAACTCAAAATCTATCGAGTGAAATGAACCAATTTATCCAAATGAATATTGACAATGGTTATCACACTTTTATTTCTTTAGTAGCAAAAGCACGAAATATGACTACCGAACAAGTAGATAATATAGCCCAAGGACAAGTGTGGCTGGGTTCAGAAGGAAGTAAAAACGGTTTAGTTGATAAGTTAGGTGATTTTGATGATGCAATCGAAATGGCCGCCACATTAGCTAATATTTCAGATTATCAAATAGATTGGCAAAAACAAGAAGGTAATTGGCTCAATGCTTTTTATTCAGATATGATTGCAATGATGCCTAAATCAACAGCAGAGGTATTGTTCGAACAAATACCCGAAATAAAACAGATCAAACAGCAAGTTTCATTCTGGGACAAATTCCAAGATGGGCAAAACCGCTATATTTACTGCCTAAATTGTGCAGATATTAGATAATAAAAAATCCACCTCTAAGGTGGATTTTTTTACTATTATTTGTCTGCTTGGAAAAAATAACGCATATTATTCATAGCTGCATTAATGAGATTATAATCAGGTGTTTCATTTACTTCATTATTATGAGCATCCAAATAATGACTAATACCGAGACGATTAACAAAATAAATGTTGTCTTTAGTCCGTACCGCATATGAGCTATAATTAGACATAAGTAACCAATCTCTATCCATTATTGGACTAAACAAATCATAACCGGTCGAATAGTCAGTAATATCATTTTTTACATGTAAATAATTACGCATTATCGAAGGCACTACATCCTCATGACTGGTAAATTTATTTATATTATCACTTATATACTGGAGATCTTTTGCGCCAACAATAATAAAAGGTACTTTAGTTTGAGCATCCGTATAATTGCCATTATGCCCCCAAAAACCTAATTTATTATCATTCATTTCTTGTGAATGATCACCAGTAATAATAATCAATGTATTATCTAATGAACCAGACTGTTTAAGTTCATCATAAACTTTCTGCAACAAATAATCATCATAATAGACACTCTGTTTATAACGATTAAAAATTGGAACGGGATCTGTATTATTATTTAATGTCATATAATTGAGGTCACCAACTGGTTTAAATTTCACATCAAAATCTTTCGGGAAATCATAAGCATGTGGCGCATCAAAAAATAAAAAGGAAAAACTAGGGTTAGATTTGTCCCTAGATTCATACCAATTTAGCCAGTCATCCGTTATCTGTTTATCACGACTTGACGCTAGACCATCTTTACTACTGATTCTTAAATTTTTGATAGTTAAAAAAGCAGTACGATCAAATTCAGGTGAGGTGATTTTAGCTGAAGTAAAAATTCCAATATTATAGTTTTCTTTTTGTAGAGTAGTTATAAATAACGATGGAATACGGTTTCTTATAAATGAATCCCAGTATGTCCCGGGAATACCATAGAAAAGACCAAAAATACCTGTACGAGTTGCATTACCTGTTGAATAATGATTATTAAAAATTATGCCATCATTCTGTTTAACAAAACGATAGGTGTTGGGGGAAATATCTGGACTAAAAGTATCATAACGCCAAGAATCTAACACAATAAACATAATATTAGGTGTTACTTGATTATCTGGATTAATCATAAGATCTTTTTTAGGGTAATAGATACTTGCGTGCTGGCTATCCCTGTCAATAAGCACTTTATGTTGTCCTGATTTATCAAAATATCCCATTATCTTTTTTGAGGTAAACGGACGATATAAAGGAATATATTCTTTTATAACCATAATCGGAGAATAGGCGTAATAAAAAGCAACCATATGTATCAAATGACTGATAACCAAGCAACTAGCAAGAAAAACTGTTGGTATAATTAATATTTTAGGTCGAATAGTTTTATGATTAAATTTTTTATCAAATAGATAAAGGATTAAATATTCTATTCCACAAAAACCGAATATTAACAAAAACATTAATACATAAGTCGGAATTGAAAAATCCACGACCTGACCGGACAAAACCATAGATACTACCGACTCATTGATATGAAATCGATATTGTTGGAAAACGATAGTATCTATATATAAAACAATTTGCAATAAACTGAATATAAGTGCCAAGCAGATATTAGTTATTTTTTTATTTATCCAAAGGATAGGAATAGATATAACAAAAATTAATAAATAAGCTGAAAAAAAATGACCTAAAACTGCAATAAATGCAAAAAGGCTTCCATCCCAAGTAAACGAAGAGCCAGGTACCCCAAAATATCGGATTGCTATTATTGACGAAATAAAAATATTTACTAACAAGAACAAATAAAGTTTTTTCATAGAAATCCATTAGGTAAAAGGCTGAAATTCTTTAATAATAATGTTTTTTTTATTTTGATTTATTGCTTTCCAAAAATTTTTTAACAAAAAAACAATAAAAGTATAGAAATTAATATAAAATTAACAAAAAGGGCTCGTTATAGAGTCTTCTTATAATATTATGAATCGTTACCTTCGTTCAGCAAATACTCGCGGTAACTAACATGATAAATAAATTAATAAACTCACAATATAGTGCTAATGCATCTAATATCACATAACGCCTAAGCATATTTTGCTCTTCTTATGATAAATTAACACTCAATTATTTAAGTTTTTGCGTATTATAAGCTGTTAATCCGGCAAAAACGAATACGCCAATATAGGTTACCGCCCACATTAAAGGTTCGCCTTGCAAAAATAGATTAACTAGAGAGGCGCTAACAATACCAATTAATCCCATGAATAATAAACTACAAAACCAGATAAATCTCGTTTAGTCGTATAGCCATAAAATGCTAACGCACTAAACATTCCAGCGGTAATAAAAAAGACACTGGCAATAGAAGATGACGTATAATAAATAAAATATATAGAAAAAGTACAACCATTTATTACTGAATAAAGCATAAATAAAGTTGTCGCGGCAGCACCAGATAAACGATTAATCATTCCTGAAATAACAAATACTAATCCAATTTCAGCAATTAAAAGTACCCATATTACTCGTGATAATAAAATGAGAAACTCAAAACTAGTTGATGCAAACCAAGCAACAAAAGCAGTTAAAAGTAAACCAACAGCCATCCATATACTTGACTCATGTTTTGTTGTATACGGCGCTTATTCTTTAACTGAACCGTTAGGAGTATAACTTGATATATCTTAACTCCCATAAAAGTAACATAATACCTTATTATATATTAAATAAAGATTAATACCATTTTTCCAAGGAATTTACATCAGATTGCTTTGCCTCAACCCAATTTTCACCATTACCAGTTTGTTCTTTCTTCCAAAATGGTGCTTCGTTTTTTAATACATCCATAATAAATTCTGTTGCAGCAAAAGCATCACTTCGATGCGCAGAACTAACGCCAACAAAAACAATACTCTCATTAACATTAATTTTGCCCACACGATGCACTAATGCAACTCGATTAATTGACCATCTATCTCTGGCTTGATGAATAATATTCCTCAACACTTTTTCTGTCATTTGAGGATAATGTTCCAACGTTAAACTAATCACTTGGTTTTCTAAACTACGTACTTTCCCAATAAAAGTGACTACTGCTCCATCTTGAGGTAACTCATAGAGCCACGTTATTAATGAATTTATGTCAATATATGATTGGTTGACTTCAATAATATTCATATTGTCATCCACCTGTTACTGGTGGAAAAAATGCAATTTCATCACCATGTTGAATTATATGATGATAATCAACTAGCGTGTGGTTTACCGCACATAATACAGTCTTTTCTTTTAAAGCAAATGACCATTTGTCACCACGTAAACTCAGCTGATCTAAAAGTTGTGCTATTGACATTTGCTCTACCATTAATTCCAAAGATTCAATTCCTAGTAGCTCTCTAATTTGTGCAAAAAAATAAATTTTATTCATACTTTCACTTTTCTAATTAAGCTATAGTCACCAGATTTTCCACCAATTTTATTTAATAATCTAACCTGATTAATAATCATATCTTTCTGACTAGCTTTGCACATATCATATATCGTTAATGCAGCTACAGAAGCAGCAACTAACGCTTCCATTTCTACGCCTGTTTGACCAGTTACCTTACAAACTGACTCTATTCTTACACTATGATTTTCAAATAGAGGTTCAATATTAACCTCTATTTTAGTAAGTAGTAATGGATGACAAAGTGGTATTAACTCCCATGTCCTTTTCGCAGCTTGAACTCCAGCAATTCGAGCAGTTGCAAACACATCACCTTTATGATGTTTTCCTTCAATAATCATATTAAATGTTTCTTCATTCATTAATACTATTGATTCTGCCCTAGCCTCTCGATGGGTTATCTGTTTTTCTGAAACATCCACCATATGAGCATCACCACGCTGATTAATATGTGAAAATGACGCTGACATTTTTGAACACCCTTAAACATTATGTTTTAATTTGTCACTCAAGATAACAAATTTTGTTTATCGATACTACTAGCATATACATAAAGTATTAATATTTAATTTAGAAATAATTAATTAGTCTGCCTGCGTAATTTTTGCGAGTTAAACAAAATCTGCGTACAATAGCAATTTTATAACTGTAATAGTGATTGTTAATGCTGATTGCCCATGTAGCCTTACCGGTACCCCTTTATCAACTGTTTGATTACACACTTACGACGCAGGCTGAAATTGGTATGCGCGTTAAAGTGCCATTTGGTAAGCGAGAAATAATTGGAATCATCGTTAAAATTGATCAGCAAACAACTTTTGATATCGAAAATTTAAAACCTATTACCGAGATTATTGATACAAAAAAAATCTTTCCTCAACCAATTTGGCAATTATTAAATTGGGCAACCAGT
Organism: Gilliamella sp. M0320; assembly: GCF_016101635.1. Classification (NCBI taxonomy): domain Bacteria; kingdom Pseudomonadati; phylum Pseudomonadota; class Gammaproteobacteria; order Orbales; family Orbaceae; genus Gilliamella; species Gilliamella sp. M0320. Next base: position 103,780 of record NZ_JACFQD010000001.1, on the reverse strand, counting down.
TATTATCATTTTCCGATTGGTGAAGTAATATTTCATGCTATGCCGATCCTACTAAGACAAGGTCGACCCGCCATCAAAGATAGTATAAAACATTGGCAATTAACACCAAAAGGGCAACAAATTGATTTAAACCTATTATCACGAACACCAAAACAAAAATTATTAGTATCTTCACTCAAAAACAACTGTTTGAATGAAAGTGAATTTAGTTCGAATATCTATCAAGAATTACAGAAAAAACAGATTATCGAGCTTGTTTATCGCCAACCTGATAAAATTTGTTGGCAGACAAATTATTCAACCAACAAAGCACCGATCCAATTAAATCATGAACAATTAAATGCAATCACTACTATTAATAAACAAAACAAACAATTTGGTGTATTTTTGCTTGATGGTATAACTGGTTCTGGTAAGACGGAAGTTTATCTAAATATTATTTCTGATGTTTTAGCTCAAGGAAAACAAGCTTTAGTATTAGTACCTGAAATTGGTTTAACACCGCAAACTATCAAACGTTTTAAACAACGTTTTAATGCACCAATTGATATTTTACATTCAGGCCTTACTGATAAGGAACGTTTAGATGTTTGGTTAAAAAGTAAAGATGGTGACAATGCTATCGTCGTAGGTACACGATCAGCACTTTTTACTCCATTTCAAGATTTAGGTATTATTATTATTGATGAAGAGCATGATAGTTCTTATAAACAGCAAGAAGGCTGGCGTTATAATGCCAGAGACTTAGCAATCATCCGAGCAAAAATTGAAAATATACCTATTATTTTAGGATCGGCTACGCCCTCTCTTGAAACCATTAATAATGCCCAAAATCATAAGTATCAACAGCTCAAGCTTACACAACGAGCAGGTAATGCCAAATTAGCAAAACAATCTATTTTAGATATTCGCGGTATGGCTCTAACTTCTGGACTTTCCCAGCCATTAATTGCCCGAATAAAAAAACATTTAGATAATAATAATCAAGTTATGTTGTTTCTTAATCGTAGGGGATTTGCGCCATTAATCATTTGTCATGATTGCGGTTGGATTGCCGAGTGCCCACGTTGTGATCGACCTTATACCTTTCATAAAAAACAAAATAGACTAATTTGTCATTATTGCGATACACCTAGAAATATCCCACAACAATGTCCTAAATGTGGTTCGACACAATTACTACCGATTGGATTTGGAACAGAACAACTAGAAAAACAACTCAATATATTATTTCCGAATATAAAAATCACTCGTATTGATCGTGATACCATAACCAAAAAAGAGGCATTAAACACTTATTTACATGACATCCAAAAAGGCGGTGCTCATATTTTAGTTGGTACGCAAATTCTGGCTAAAGGACATCATTTTCCCGATGTTACATTAGTTGGAATAGTGGATGTTGATGGCGCTCTATTTTCAAGTGATTTTAGAGCCACAGAAAGATTTGCACAAATATATACCCAAGTGTCAGGACGTGCTGGTCGGGAAACAAAAGCTGGCGAGGTTATTCTACAAACTTATCATCCAGAACATCCATTATTAAATATATTACTAACGCAAGGTTACCAAGCATTTGCCAAACAAACCTTACAAGAACGTAAGCAAACATTATTACCACCATTTAGTTACCAGGTGCTAATTCGTGCCGCTGATCGTAATAATCTACAAGCACCAAAATTTTTACAGCGTATCCATGATTGGCTAAAAGCAAATTATAATCAAGATTTATGGCAACTTGGGCCTATACCTGCAAGCCAACCGAAAAAAGCGGGCTATAATCGTTGGCAATTACTCTTGCAACATAGCAACCGACAAGTATTACAGCAAATATTAGATAACCTTCTTATAGTTATTGAACAGTGGAAAGATACATCAAAAGTAAGATGGAGTATTGATGTTGATCCGATTGATAATTAAACATCTCTTCCAACAGGTAACCAGTTGGAAGAGATTAAATTTATAATGTAATTTTTCCTATATTTTTATCTAGTGTTGCTTGACCAATACCTGAAACCTCTTTTAACTGCTCTATAGAAATAAAAGGACCAAATTTTTCTCGATATTCAATAATCTTCTGAGCCTTACTCATACCAATACCAATTAACCCTTTAGTTAACTCTTCAGCTGTTGCTGTGTTGATATTAACTTGAACAACTTGTTTTTGTACCTCTGTGGTAGTGGTTTCTGATTTTGATTCTGCAAAACTGAAAGTTGAAAAAAAGAAGCTTGAGAATAAAAAACATAATATTGTAAAAATTTTCATTTGATTAACTCCAAAATAATTATGCAAGTAAATTTGCAAGTTAACTATCTCATTAAGTTAATAAAATGAATTTTACTATTAATAAAAATGCGAAAAGCCACTTAAGTGGCTTTACTTTAATTACAGCGAATATAAATTTATTTCGATCTCAATCACATATTCGCATCAGGCATTATTTCAATTTTTGATTTAGAACGAATATCATCACGAAGATAATAATAAGTATCATCAACGAATAATGGTAATAATTCTGATGAAATATCTTGATACTCTGTTGGTGTATCTACTTTAGTTAATGCAACAATATAAGCAGTATTATTTTCTAAAAATTGTGCTCCATAAGTCACAGATTTAACACCTTTAATCGGTTGCTCTAAATTAAATACCATATCGACAACCTGTTTATCTAAATTGGTTGAGTCTCTATTTAACTCATACCTTTGACTTAATCTAATTTTATCAGATTTACCAGTAGTATTTAATTCAGCTAATAAATTTTCAACATTAGATTTAAAACGATTATCAGATATATTCTTAGTTAACTGTTGTTTAATTGTATCTTTAACTTCATCAAATGGTGCTATCCCTTCAGGACGATTATCAGTAACTTGAATTACAAAATCATAACTACCTTGTTTTCTTTCAATTGGAATTAAATCAGACATTTTATGAGTTAACTGACCATCAACTATCATTTCTTCACTAAAAACTAAATCGCTTATTTCAGGATGAATCATGATTGAAAATGGATCTTGATAAGTTGTCCAATCAGTCGTATTTACAGTAAGCCCTGTTTTTTCAGCTAACTCCTCAAGAGATTTCGGTGATTCACTTAATGCAACTTTAATTTTATCTTCAATTGCATTGAATTCTTTTTGTATTTTTTGATTAGCTATGTTTGCTCCAATCCTAGCTCTAACTAAATCAAGATCCATACTTTTACTTGGCTGTATACCATCTAACTTAATTATTGCAAACCCTTCATCGGTAGGTATCGGTGTTGAAATTTGGTTAATTTTTTTTAAATTTGCTTTTTTAAATACTTCAGGTAAAGAATTATCTTCAGCAAACCAACCTAATGAACCATTTTTACCATAAGCTGACATATCATTATTTGTATTCAGCATTTGCGCAATTTGTTCAAAATTAGCACCTGTAGCCAATTCTTTAGTAATTTTATATGCTTGTGCTTTATCAGTTACAAAAATTACACTAAAAGCTTTTTGCGCTGGATAACTATATTCATGAATATTTTTATTATACTCTGCTTTAACTTCATCATCACTGATTTTAACTGATTGAGCAATAAGATCTTTAGAATTATAAATATATTTAATTTTTACACGTTCTTTTTTGTGAAAATTATTTTTATGCTCATCATAATATTTTTGTTCGTCAGCTTCAGAAATATTTATATCTTTATTATCATCAATTGATGAATCAATTACCGTCGCATAAATATTTCTCGTTTGATTTTTTAATAATCCTATTTCTGAATCAGATGGTAAAACAAAACTCGATTGTACTAATGCATCCATAACTTGTTGTTGTTGTAATGACGTTTTTAATATTTCAGCATAACTATCAGGAGTGAAACCATTTTCAGCCAGTAAATCTAAATAGTTCTGATTATCAAATTTACCGTCTATAAAGAAAACTTTTTGTTGTTTAATATAATTCTTTATATTCTCATTACTGATGGCGGTATTAATTTTATCTGCAAACTGATAAGCTAAATAATTATCTATTTGCTGAGCTAAAATATTACGACGCAAGATTTTGATAAAAGATGCATCACCAGTAGTTTTTGCTAAGGATTGTTTGACTTGATCTTCAAATCCTGCACGACTGATACCTTCACCATCAACTTTAGCAATATATAATTGTTCATCGTTGGCACTATTACCACTACCACCAAAACCTAAAAATCCTACGCCGGTAAAAATAAAACATAAAATAATGATTGCAAAGATTATTTTAACAACAACACTATTTGCTGCTGTTCTAATTGTTTCCATCATAACTGGCTATTCTCCATACACCTGAATTTTAATTTCGCAAGTATAGCATATTTGCTAAAATAGGCTATTATTCAATTAAAAGTCGATAAAAAAAGTCAACACACGGTTGACTTTTTCATTCATAAAACTCAAAAACATTAGCTAATAGGTTTATAATTTATTTATATTTTTGCTAGATTTTACGCTATCTTTTCTTCTTTTAGCTTTTCCTATTACAGGTTCAATACCAAATGGATTGTTTTGTAAGGCGATAGTTAATACTTCATCAATCCATTTTACTGGTTTAATTTCGATTTCAGATTTCACATTATCTGGAATATCTTCAAGATCTTTGACATTATCAATAGGAATCAATGCTGTTTTTATACCACCTCTATGCGCAGCTAATAATTTTTCTTTTAATCCACCAATTGGTAATACTTCACCTCGTAAGGTTATTTCACCGGTCATTGCAACATCAGAACGAACAGGATTACCTGTTAAGGTCGAAACCAACGAGGTGCACATCGCAATACCAGCACTTGGACCATCTTTAGGTGTAGCTCCATCAGGAACATGCACATGTATATCACGTTTTTCATAAAAATCGTTATTGATACCAAGTTTTTCTGCTCGTGAACGAACAACAGTCAGTGCTGTCTGAATTGATTCTTGCATCACATCACCAAGAGAGCCGGTGTAAGTTAATTTCCCCTTCCCAACTACACTTACCGATTCAATTGTCAATAAATCGCCGCCAACTTCAGTCCAGGCTAAACCAGTAACTTGACCGATTCGATTTTCACTTTCTGATTTGCCATAATCAAAACGTTGTACACCTAAAAAGTCTTTTAGATTGTCTTGGCTAATATTCACTTTATGTAATTTACTATTTAAAGCCAATTGTTTAACTACTTTACGGCAAATTTTAGCTATTTCTCTTTCTAAACTACGCACACCAGCTTCACGAGTATAATAGCGAATAATACCAATGATAGCAGAGTCATCAATATCTATTTCTTTGGCTTTTAAGCCACTGTTAGCGATCTGTTTAGATATTAAGTGTTGTTTAGCTATATTTAATTTTTCATCTTCAGTATAACCAGACAGTCTAATGACTTCCATCCTATCAAGTAACGGGGCTGGGATATTCATTGAATTAGCCGTTGCCACAAACATTACGTCAGATAAATCATAGTCTACTTCTAAATAATGATCATTAAATGCATTATTTTGTTCTGGATCTAGTACTTCAAGCAATGCAGACGCTGGATCACCTCGCATATCAGAAGCCATTTTGTCGATTTCATCTAACAAAAATAGTGGATTTTTAACTCCAACTTTAACCATACGTTGGATTAATTTACCTGGCATGGATCCAATATAAGTTCTTCTATGGCCACGAATTTCCGCTTCATCACGAACACCACCTAAAGCCATACGCACATATTGTCGACCAGTTGCTTTTGCAATAGATTGGCCTAGAGATGTTTTACCAACCCCTGGAGGCCCAACTAAGCATAAAATTGGACCTTTTACCTTATTAACTCGCCCCTGTACAGCTAAATATTCCAATATTCTGTCTTTTACACGCTCAAGCCCATAATGATCTTTATCTAAAACCTTTTGTGCAGCTTGGATATCTTTTTTTACTTTACTACGTTTATGCCAAGGCAACTGTAGCATCCAATCGATATAACCTCGAACGACAGTTGCTTCAGCTGACATAGCCGGCATCATTTTAAGTTTATTAAGTTCGGATAGCGTTTTTTCCTTGGCCTCTTGAGGCATTTTTGCCTTGGAAATTTTTAAGTTTAACTCTTCAAATTCATCAGGTTTATTATCTATATCACCTAGTTCTTTATGGATTGCTTTAATTTGCTCATTCAGATAATACTCTTTTTGAGCCTTTTCCATCTGTTGTTTAACTCGCTGACGAATATTCTTTTCTACTTGCAACAAGTCTATTTCAGCTTCCATTAATGAAATAAGTAATTCAAAACGTTTTTCTAAATCAGCAGTAACCAAAATATCTTGTTTTTGCTCAACTTTTATAAATAAGGTTGCGGCGATGGAATCCGCAAGTTGTGATGGTTCTTTTATAAGATGAATAGAATCAACAACTTCTTGTGTTACTTTTTTATTAAGTTTGGCATAATCATCAAAGTTTGACAATAGTACTCTTGTCATTGCTTGATTGATTTTATCTGTTTTTTTCGACTCTTTTAATGGTTTGATATCAGCTATTAAAAAGTCATCCTCTTTTCGTTCAACTATATCACCTATCTTAGCTCGAGTAACCCCTTCAACCAGTACTTTCACAGTTCCATCTGGTAATTGAAGTAATTGTAAGACATTAGCTACTGTCCCCACTTCATATAAATCTTCAACATTTGGTTCATCTTGAGAAGGATGCTTTTGCGTAACAAGAAAAACTTGCTTATCCATTTCCATTGCACTTTCTAAGCAACGAATTGATTTATTTCGACCGACAAAGAGAGGAATCACCATATGAGGAAATACAACAACATCACGTAATGGTAAAATAGGCATAATCATTTGTTTAGTTTGTTTTGTCTTCATTTTATTCTCTCGGTAGTACAAACTTATCTGTCTTATATTGGGGCCATTTTAAGATATTCAAGCTTATCCTTTGATGTTTTAAATACGGTAAGTGCTCTTTCAAAGCACATCCGTATCTTAGCGAACTGAACATTAACTGCGATTTGTCTGCTTAAAAAGACATATTGGTTTATCTATTAAGCTGACAATTCTGTATTTCCACTATAAATTAATTTAGGTGATTGCAACTGTTCAACAGTTTCTTTATCAACAAGGACTTTTTTTACATTATCCATTGATGGTAAGTCATACATTGTATCTAACAATATATTTTCCACGATTGAGCGTAATCCTCTAGCACCTGTTTTGCGTTTCATCGCTTTTATGGCAATTGCCTCTAAAGCCTCTTGTGTGAATTCTAGTTCTACACCGTCTAATTCTAATAATGCATTAAATTGTTTAGTTAAAGCATTTTTAGGTTCAGTCAATATATTGACTAAAGCATCTTTATCTAGTTCCGATAAAGTTCCAATGACAGGTAATCTACCAATAAATTCAGGAATTAAACCAAATTTGACTAAATCTTCTGCTTCAATTTGCGCTAGTAATTCAGACTCTGTTGCTTTATTTTTGCTACTTTTTACATCTGCACCAAAACCAATACCAGTATTGGTAGAAACACGATTTTCAATAACTTTATCTAAGCCACTAAAAGCACCGCCACAAATAAAGAGAATCTTTGATGTATCCACTTGTAAAAACTCTTGTTGTGGATGCTTACGCCCACCTTTAGGAGGAACCGATGCTACTGTTCCTTCAATTATTTTTAACAATGCTTGCTGTACCCCTTCACCAGATACATCTCGCGTGATAGATGGATTATCTGATTTTCTTGAGATTTTATCTATTTCATCAACATAGATAATTCCTCGTTGAGCTTTTTCTACATCATAATCACAACTTTGTAATAATTTTTGAATAATATTTTCAACATCTTCACCAACATAACCTGCTTCGGTTAAAGTTGTTGCATCCGCCATAGCAAAAGGAACATCTAAAAAGCGCGCTAATGTTTCAGCTAATAATGTTTTACCACTACCAGTTGGACCTATTAATAAAATATTACTTTTACCTAACTCTACATCACTACGTGTAGAATAACTACGCAAGCGTTTATAATGATTATAAACAGCCACAGATAATACTTTTTTTGCTCGTTCTTGACCAATGACATATTCATCAAGATGGTCACGTATTTCATGAGGAGTTGGCAATGGTTTACTTATAAATTCTTCATGAGAAAGAAAATTTTTGGTCTCTTCTTTTAAAATATCATTACACAAACCAATACATTCATTACAAATATAAATAGATGATGGCCCAGCAATTAGTTTACGGACTTCATGCTCACTTTTACCACAAAAAGTACAATAGAGTAATTTTTCTGAGTTTTCTTTATCCACTTTTTTCCACCTATTTAGTTTTAAGATCGTTTACTGTATATGGCGTCAACCAATCCATATTCAACTGCTTTCTCAGCTGACATGAAATTATCACGATCTGTATCCTTCTCAATTACACTAATATCTTGTCCGGTATGTTTTGCCAAAATATTATTTAATCGACTTTTTACCTGTAATATTTCTTGAGCATGAATTTGAATATCAGATGCTTGGCCTTGAAAACCACCCAAAGGTTGATGAATCATAACACGTGCATTCGGTAAACAGTAACGCTTACCTTTAGTTCCTGCGGTCAAAAGTAGAGATCCCATTGAGCATGCTTGTCCTAAACAGATAGTACTTACATCTGGTTTTATAAACTGCATTGTGTCATATATAGCCATACCAGCAGTTACAACTCCACCAGGAGAATTAATATATAAGTAAATATCTTTTTCAGGATTTTCTGCTTCAAGAAAAAGCATTTGAGCTATTATTAGATTCGCCATATTATCTTCAACTTGTCCAGTCAAAAATATAATTCTTTCTTTTAATAGTCGTGAGTAAATGTCATAAGCTCTTTCTCCTCGAGAGCTTTGCTCAACAACCATTGGAATCACACTCATGCATGGTTCTAAAGGCATTTTCATCTCCTAATTAAACAAAATAGCCCAAACAGTTAATCCTTATTTGGGCTTTATAGAAATTTTTAACTAAATAAAATAACAAATTGCTTATGCAACTTGCTGATTCATTAATTCAGAAAACGAATAGGTTTTCTCTGTTACTTTAGCACTAGCTAATAATAAATCAACTACTTGATCTTCTAGCGCAACAGAACGGATATTATCCATTGCTTTCTTATCTTTGTGGTAATAATCTACTACTTCTTTTGGATCTTCATAAGCTGTTGCAATTTCATCGATTAATGATTGAACTTTAGTATCATCAGCTTGTAATTTATTGCTTTCAATAATTTCACTAAATAGCAATCCAACTAATACTCGACGTTTTGCTTCTGCTTCAAATAACTCTTTAGGAAGATCCATTGCTTGTTTAGCATTACCACCAAAACGAGTTACCGCTTGTTGACGTAACACATCAACTTCACGATCAATTAAAGCCGCTGGCACTTCAATATCGTTATTTTTAACTAAACCATCAATAGCTTGTGATTTAATTTTATTACGAATTGTAGCATTAAGTTCACGTAACATATTTTTGCGCACTTCTGCACGTAAACTATCAACAGTTCCATCAGCAATACCAAATCTTTTAACCACATCTTCAGTAAGTTCTGGAAGTTCAAGTTCTTCAACTTTCTTAAGTGTAGCAGCAAATACCGCAGGTTTACCTTTTAAATTTTCAGCATGATAGTCATCTGGGAAAGTAACATTGATATCAAATTGATCACCGGCTTTATGACCAATAATTGCATCTTCAAAACCAGGAATCATACGACCTTGTCCTAAAACAAGTGCAAAATCATCAGCTTTACCACCTTCAAATTCATCACCGTCAACTTTACCTAAAAAGTCGAGAGTAACACGATTTTGTTCTTTAGCTTTTTGTTCAACAACTTTCCAAGAACCCTGTTGTTTACGTAAAGTTTCAATCATTGTGTCAACATCTGCATCAACAATTTCGGCAATCGGTTTTTCAACTTCGATCTTATCTAAATCTTTAATTTTGATTTCAGGATAAACTTCAAACTCAACAGTAAATGTATAATCTTCACCATCTTTATATTCTTTTGGAGTATATACAGGTGCACCAGCTGGGTTTAATTTTTCTTGAATAATAGCATCGACAAAATTACGTTGCATTAAATCGCTTAAAGCATCCTGTAAAATAGAAGCACCATAGCGTTGTTCAACAATTTTTAAAGGAACCTTTCCTTTACGAAAGCCATCGATACGAACTTTTTTTGCAGTATTTAAAAGTTCTTTATTAACCGCTTTAGTGATATCTTCTGATTTAATAGTAATTGATAAACGACGACCTAAACCTTGTGTTGTTTCTACCGAAACTTGCATCTTTATACCTCGAAATTATTAAATATATTTGCTCATAATCATATTATAAACAATAATTGAGCTAATTAATTTTACAAAATAGGAAAGCATTATACCGACCGTAATCGACTACGTCGAGATATTTAACTGCTTCTTCTCAAGTGCTTTCAAACGTTTATTCATTTCATCAATATGTAATACTAATGAAGCTGTTTTACGCCATACTTTATTTTGTTGTAAAGGGATTCCCGATGAATATACACCAGGTTCGGTAATTGGGCGCATTACCATTCCCATTCCTGTCACTGTAACTTGATCGCAAATTTCCATATGTCCATTAATGACGCTAGCACCGCCAATTAAACAATGACGACCAATAGTTAAACTTCCTGCCATGATTACACCACCGGCAACAGCAGTATGATCACCAATAATATCGTTATGAGCTATTTGACATTGATTATCAATAATAACACCATTGCCGATAACAGTATCATCTAGAGCACCACGATCTATGGTTGTTGATGCACCAATTTCAACATTATTACCTATTACTACTCGACCTAGTTGAGGAATTTTTATCCATTTACCTTTATCATTAGCATAACCAAATCCATCTGCACCTATTACAGTTCCTGATTGGATTAAGCAATTTTCACCAATAACACAGTTATGATATATAGATATATTAGCCCATAGTTTAGTGCCTGCTCCAATAACTGTATCCTTACCAATAAAACAACCGGCACCGATAATACAATTATCACCAAGAACTACACCACTTTCAATAACAGCATTAGCTCCAACAGCAACATTGTTACCTAATTGCACTGTAGGATCGATAACTGCTGAATCAGCAATTTCTTTAGCGGGTAAAGGAGTTGTATCCAAAATTTGGGCTAATTTTGCATAACATAGGTAGGGATTTTTTACTATTAAAGCTGCCCCATTCCAATACTTAAGACTTTCTTCAGTCATGACAACAGCAGATGCATTACAGCTAGATAAATTATTTTGGAATTTCTTATCGGACAAAAAAGTTATTTGGCCTTCGGTGGCGCTTTTCATTGATGCCACACCAGTGATGATTAATTCACCATCACCGTGTAACGTAGCACCCAACTGTTCAGCTAATTGCTCTAAACGAAAAGCAAACATTAATTTTTAACCTTTTCCAAAACTTTATTTGTAATATCAACAGCATCTGAAGCCGATAAAGTTGCTTCAGCTTTTAATATTAAATCATATTTTTCTTCTTCAACAATTTTTTTAACTACTTCTTGAATTTTAGTTAATAATTTACTTGCTTCTTCAGTTTCTCGTTTACGATAATCATTTGAAAACGCTTTTGCTTTATTTTCAAAATCAGAAATAGTTTTATTCAATTTTGTTTTTTCAGAAGAAGATAAAGTTAAACCATCTTTCTTTAAACGTGCTGCCGCATCATTAGCTTTCTTCTCTTCTTGCTGTAGTGTTTTCGCTCTAGCTTCGAATTCTTTATCTAAAGCCTTTCCAACTGTTTCTCGTTGCGGCATTTGTTGTAATACTGACATAACATCAATAACACCAATTTTAATTTCGGCATTCGCTGCACCAGTAAAAAGTAATGCAACACTAAGGCCAAGAACAGATATAATTTTTTTCACTTTATTCACCTATATATTTTAGTTATTCTCAACTTGGTATTACCATGTTGAACCTATATTAAATTGAAATTGTTGCGCTGAATCACCATTATATTTCTTAAGTGGTTGTGCATAAGAAAATACCAATGGACCTAATGGAGACATCCATTGAACAGCAAGACCAGCTGACATTCTAATATCTGATGGGGAACTATAATCAGGAACATTTTTTCCTTTTAGATCCCATTCCGTATCCCAAACAGTACCGGCATCAAAAAATACTGATGTTCGAATACTATCGGCATATTTTTCACTGGCAAATGGTGTTGGAACAACCAATTCTGTGCTAGCAAATGCTAAGGCATTACCGCCAATCGCATCTTTAGATTTTTCACATCTGGATGTATCATTTAGTGTTCTACAACCATATTTATCAAAATATACTGCTTTAGGACCAACAGTATTTGATTTAAAACCACGTAAAACAGTTGAACCACCAGCATAGAAGTTTTCATAAAATGGTAACTCTTTACCACCAAATCCACCGCCATAGCCTAATCGACCTCGTGCTAGGAACACCCAATTATGATCTCCGTCAATTGGATAGTAATAAGATGCATCAGTAACCATCTTATAGTATCGATTATCAAAGACAGGTGCTGTCGCTTTTATATTTGCAGTTACTTTTAGACCATCAGTAGGAAAGTACCCCCGGTCTAACGAGTTATATGTCCAATAAGCATTTAATAATAGATCGTTGGTATCATATGAAAAAGATTTACCTTTATTTTCCATATTTTCACCCATGGATTCAAAATAGCGCCACATATTATATTGCGCATTCATATCAGTTAATCGATGGTTAGCAAATTCTGTGCCAAAGCGGAGAAAATTATTTTCACTTATTGGGAAACCTAAATTAGCTGTAGCGCCCCAAGTTTTACTTGAATATTCTGATTCATCATCATCGCTATCAGTTTTATAAGTATTGTAATAAACACTACCGCCTAAACTGACACCATCAACCGTAAAATATGGGTCTACTATCGATATCGATGCTGTCTTATCATTGCTAGTAGTATTAATATCAAAAGAAACACTGTTACCTGTGCCTAACCAGTTATCTTGTGAAATACCTGCATTAAAACTGACACCACTATCAGAACCAACACCAATACCAAATTTAATACTACCTGTATTTCGCTCGGAAACTTTATAAATAATATCAACTTGATCATCTACTCCCGGAACACGTTCAGTATTTGCTTCTACCGAATCAAAAAATCCAAGTCGATTTAAACGATCTTTACCTAGTTCAACCAAACCATTACTTAACCATGAGCCTTCCATCTGACGAAGTTCACGACGAACGACACTTTCACTAGTAATTGTATTTCCGACAACCTTAATATTACGGACATAGAAACGTTGTCCAACATCAACTAATACTATTAATTTAACGGTATGTGATGCATCATCCATTTCTGGTTGAATAGCTACTTGTGGGTAAGCATAACCAAAATTAGCTAACAAACGTTTAACATTATCTTCAATATCAGTAATTTTTTTACCATTATAAAGTTCCCCAACAGTCAGTTTTTCTTTGGCTATTTTGGTTATTGCCTCTTTATGACCAGCAAAGTTACCTTTAAAATCCAATTCTGATAATTTATATTGTTCACCTTCATGGATGTTAATAGTTACATAAATACCTTTTTTATCTGGCGTTAAACTAACTTGTGTAGATTCAATATTGAAACGTGCATAACCTCGATTTAGATAAAAACTTTGCAATTCATCTAAGTCAGATGCTAATTTTTGTTTTTGATATTTACGATCACCTAACATATTCCACCAAGGAACCTCATCACGTAATGTAAAACGAGAAATCAGTTCTTCTGATGAAAATGCTTTTGCACCAACAATATTGATTTGATCAATTAACGCCGATTTACCTTCAGCAATAACTAATTTTAGATCAACACGATTACGAGATAATGGCGTAACTACAGCTTTAATTTGAGCATTATATTTACCAACACTGTAATAAAAATCCTCTAAACCTTTTTCAATACCTGAAAGCATAGTGCGATCTAATGCATCACCTTCTCGAATACCAGTACTATCTAAATTCTTCTTCAACATATCATCTTTGACAGATTTATTGCCAGAGAAAGTAATGCTAGCAATAGTAGGACGTTCTTGCACATGTACAATCAATCTATCACCATCTCTTGATACGGTTATATCATCAAAATTACCACTTGAGTAAAGAGATTTAATAATACGGCCTAAGTCAGCTTCATTTACATAGTCACCAACTTGGATTGGCATTTCAAGCATAGCTGCGCCAACAGTTACACGCTGTAGCCCCTCAAACTTGATATCTTTAACCACAAAATCATCAACACAAAATGCATTGGAACTATATACTGCTGTAGTACTAAACAGCAAAGATGCTATAAGTAAGTTTTTTATTTTCATCGTATATATTTATAACCTCATCCCATTACAATCGTAAAATATCATTAAATAGTGCAATTCCCATTATTACCATTAATAAAACAAATCCGATACGAAAAAAACGCTCTTGTGCTTTATTTGATAAGGCATTTCCTTTTATTCCTTCAAATAATAAAAAAAGAAGCTGCCCGCCATCTAACATTGGTAATGGAACAAGATTGATTACACCTAAGCTTATACTAATAAAAGCCAGAAAATATAAGTAAGGAGTAAAACCATAACTTGCTGTTTGCCCTGCGCTTTTTGCTATTGTTATCGGTCCTGATAAGTGCTTAAGACCAATAACACCTGTTACTAATTGATAAAGAGATCGAACTGTTAACTTTGTTGTTAATATAGTTTGTTCCATCGCCTTGTCAAATCCATTTAAAAAACTATACTGCTTAATTACCGAATCAGATGTCGGATAAAATCCCGCAACCCCCTCTCCATTTTGATTTATTTTGGGTGTCAGCGTCAGATTGATATCTTTACCATTACGATCCACTTTCAATACCATGATTTCGGCTTTTTTTATTGTATTCGCAAAATCACTCCAATTTGTATATAAGTGATCATTATAACTGATAATTTTATCACCAACTTGCAAACCAGCTTGTTCAGCAGCCGAATCTGTCACAATTTTACTCACAATTGGATAAATTTCCAACTGTTTAGGTATAAAACCAAAAGCTGTTATAGCAGAATCTTTCTCAATATCAAAATACCAATCGTTAATATTAACATTTTTAATGATTTCTTTTTGGTTACTATCACCATTAGAACTATCAATATATGTAATATTAACGTTTTGATTGCCTAACGCAGTAATTAATGCAATATTTACATCATTCCAACTATAAATTTTTGTATTATCTATCATTTTTAACTCTGAATTAGCTGGAATGTTCAATGTTGCAGCCGGAGTTAAAGGTATAACATTTTTTACTTTAACGGGGTACTCAATGACCCCCATCAAAAAAATAATCCAATAAATAAGCACTGCTAAAACAAAATTGGCAAATGGACCAGCAAAAATAATTGCTGCTCTTTGCCATAGTTTCTTTTTGTCATAGGCAAATTTTTCAAAATTGGGAGCTAATTCACTAGCTCGACTATCAAGCATTCTAACATAGCCACCTAGTGGAATCATAGCAATAACTAACTCTGTTCCACTTGAAAACTTATGCGCCCATATTTTTTTTCCAAACCCAATCGAAAAACATTCAACATGGACCTTGCATAACCTAGCCACATAGAAATGTCCAAACTCATGTACAGTGACTAATATACTGATAGTAATGAGAAATAATAACAGTGACCAGAGCAAAATCAATAACCTTTTAAAGTAAATGTAAAGATAGTGCTGCAAATATTGGAACTGCAGCAGTTAAACTATCAATCCGATCTAAAATACCGCCATGTCCAGGAATAATATTACCACTATCTTTAATGCCTGCTTCTCGTTTAAACATACTTTCAGTTAAATCACCTAATACTGAAACTAAAATAGCTAACAAAGAACTCAATATAAAAGTTATGAAACTAATTTGGAAATAACCGGTTAAATAAACAAACACACTAATCAAAATGGCTGAGCTAATCCCACCTAAAAAGCCCTCTATTGTTTTCCCTGGTGATACTTTTGCTGCCAATTTTCGTTTACCTATCGCTCTACCAACGAAATATGCACCGGTGTCGGTTGCCCATACTAACACAAATACATATAGCAACCAAACAGCACCTGTATAAGTATTAAATATATAATTAATTGACCTAAGCTCAATCATACCGACAAAGAAAGGAAACAGTGTAAAAAAAGCAAATAATAATTTAATAATCAGTGAATTAGACCAGTATTTTACTGACTTTGGATAACCAATAACCAATAAAAATGCAACTAACCACCAAATAATCGATAAACAAATTATATAATTAAATAATCTATATTTTATTAATGCTGTATTTGGAATTAGATAAACTAAACTTAATAACATTACAACAGAAAATGTAAAAACAATTTTATGTAATGGTTTAGTCATAGCTAGAAAATTAGTCCATTCCCATGCAGCTATTCCACAAACAGCGATAACTAGATAAGAAAATATTGATAATGGCGCAAAAAACAAGGCAATAATTACCAGTGGAATAAGTATTAGTGCAGTTAGAATACGGTGAATTAACATTAAATTTCCTCATTTTGAACACCGCCGAAACGTCGTTCTCTAGTATTAAATACGTCTATCGCTTCATCGAAGGATATTGAGTTAAAGTCAGGCCAAAGTGTGTCGGTAAAATAGAATTCTGCATAGGCACTTTGCCATAATAAAAAGTTACTAATTCGATACTCACCACCAGTACGTATAACTAATTCAACTTCAGGCAAATCACTCATGCAAATGGTTGTGGCAAAACTATCCTCATTAATATCTTCAAGTTTTATCTCTCCTTGCAAAACTTTAGTCGTCATTTTTTGTGCTGATTGTACAATATCCCAACGACCACCGTAATTAGCCGCAATATTGAGAATAAGGCCGGTATTATTTTGTGTTAAGCATTGAGCATCAATAATCAGTTTTTGAAGATGTTCATTAAACTTTGAAATATCACCAATAATATTTAAACGAACGTTATGTTTATTTAACTTTTGGATTTCTCGATTTAAAGCATAAATAAAAAGTGATATTAAAGCTGAAACTTCATTTGATGGTCGCTTCCAATTTTCACTACTAAAAGCATATAAAGTTAGTACTTTGATATTTAGTTTTGCTGCATGAGTGACAATTTTACGAACTGCTTTTAAACCAGCTCGATGACCAATTGCCCTTAATTGATTACGTTGTTGAGCCCAGCGACCATTACCATCCATTATAATAGCAACATGATTTGGGATGTATCTTTGTTGTGTCATTTAATATCTCGTAATATCTCAATCATTTTAATCATAATTTCGATAATCAACGGGTACCATAAACCACAATTGTTTTGCCATGTGCTGAAATCAAATGTTGGTCTTCAAGCATTTTTAAAATTCTACCCACTGTTTCACGTGAACAACCAACTATTTGACCGATTTCCTGACGGGTAATTTTGATTTGCATGCCATCTGGATGGGTCATTGCGTCAGGCTGTTTGGTTAAATTCAATAAGGTTTGTGCAATTCGTCCAGCAACATCTAAAAAGGCTAAGTTGCTCACTTTTTCTGATGTCACTTGTAATCGACTTGCCATTTGACTAGCGAGACGCATTAAAATATCGGGATTAACTTGTACAAGCTGTTTAAATTTTTTATAAGAAATTTCAGCCACTTCACAACTTGTTTTCGCTTTTACCCAAGCACTACGCTCTGTTCCTTCTTCGAAAAGACCTAATTCACCTAAAAATTGATTTTGATTTAAATAAGACAAAATCATCTCATTACCTTCATCATCTTTAATTAATACAGCAACAGATCCTTTCAAAATATAATAGAGAGTTTCGGCTTTTTCTCCTTGATGAATAAGGGTACTTTTAGCTGGATATTTATGAATATGGCAATGAGATAAAAACCATTCTAATGTTGTATCTGATTGCTGTTTACCAATCATTATTCCGTCCTCTCCATTCAATTACTACAATGACACTATAACAAAGTTACACAATAAATCATATACTCAGTAAAACGATTTTAATCATTATTTAATAATTTTGATATCAATTGTTTCATGTAATTCAGACCAAAAAATTGCGGCAGTTCCATTAATTAAATGAAGTTTTACATCATTGACTTTATCTGCAAGTGTTTTTTCCTGCATACCATAATCGGTACCTTCTCGTAAAACAAAAGATTCAATAAGATTATTTAATGTTTGAGGATCAAGAGTCTGCCAAGGAATAATCATGGGTGTAATTATCGATTCGATTAATTATTGTATCAATTTAATACTTAGAAGTGCACAATTAAATATTATATTACGTAACACTTTTTATCCATTTAATTTAATTTGATTAAGCTTATTTTATTAAAAAAAACCACTCAATAGAGTGGTTTTTATCAATTTCATAACTAAATAGATAATTATCTTGCTATAACTTGAAGTTTGAAGCCTTGAATACCTGCTTTAGTCGTTGTTAAGGTATTATATAATGAGTTATGTTTAGTATTTGCTATCGTAGCAACATTGCCACCAGCTGCTTCTACCGCACCTAAGGCAATTGAATCACTAATACCAGCTCCAGCTACACTATACACACCTGTAGTTAATGCATCTGCAGGTGCAGCTACACTACCTGTATTAGCACTAGAGGTACCGTAAAGATACCATGAGAAGCTATATGAATCAGTAATTATTCTATCAGTACCAGCAGTATTTGGTAAGCTATGATCCCCAGTAGTATTTCCATCCGTTATTTGCCATACAACAGCACCTAAACGATCACCATATTGTGGAACTGTTCGTTTCGCCCAGTCTGCCTCACTAGTTCCAGTTGGTCGAGCTGGTAAAGCAGCTGCTATATTTATATCCATGTCAAGTGTACCATCAGTTTTATATTTGAAAATACCAATTTTTGTACTTTGATCAGAGTAAATTGGTCCTACTGGGTTGTTAGGATCTGGGTCACCAGAACCAGTATTAGGAGCTGGTTGTTCGTTATCACCTAGTGTTTCTTGATGTTGAGGAGCTTGAGTACTCCAAATATCAGCAAGGTTTAACCATTCATTTACATTTGGATTACCAAATGAAGTTTTCTCTTGAAGTTGTAAACCAACTTTCACCGCACCAGCCATATCTTCAGTAATTTTAAAATATATATGACCTTGTTCACCAGTATTTTCATAGGTAAGTGAAGAAAGAGCACTAGTCACATTTGACCATGACACATCATCAGTAGTTTTATTAATCCATACTCTTAATGTGTCTTTTATTTCACCTGTTGAATCAATATCACCATCTGAATCTTTTAAATTAAACCAAATATGAATATAATCACCAACTTTAGCTTTTTTATCGCTACCAGGAGCTGTATTACCAACAGTATCTTCGGTAATACGAATGGTAATAGCACGTTCAATATCATGATCTTTAGCGAAAATAACCGGTGCATTACCTTGTATTTGATTAACGGTTTCGCCCGTTATATCTACTGCGTAAGCACTACTTGCAGCATAACCAGCTAAGAATAAGCCTAATGCGACTTTTTTGATTGTTAGATTTTTCATGTTTAACTTCCTATTTTCTTTGATAAATTAACATGTTGTATTTATATAAATACACCATTTTTTGGTGTTCCCTTTTAAATTATCAACGATAATTTGTGATAATTAAAAAACTTTTTAACTTTAATAAGCAATAACTTGTAATAAGAAACCTTGGTCTCCAGCACATGCACTTTCAGGAATAGATACTTGCTGCCAATTCACGTGCTCAGGTGCACCTTCAACTTTTTCAATACTTGTACCAATAAACGCATAGCTATCTTCACCGTCGATATTACTGCCATTTACTGTTGATTTGATTCCTCGAATCTTATAACGTGCATTTTTACCCATACTCACATTAAACCATGGTCCATTTCGATAGTCAGGATTACCCAAGGCATTTTCAAGATGAACCGCTCTATTTCCAGGGCATGCGCTATCATTTGATCCAACAAGAGACCAGACAATAAATGGGTCCTGAATTACGTTGTCAGCCAGATCATAAGCGACTACATAATATTCGTTATGAACTTTCCACTCATTTGGACCATTTGGATTAAATACTAGGTAAGGGCTATCATCAGTAGCTGCAACTAATGCATTATCTGAACTTCGATAAACTTCAAGTCTACCGGACTGACCACCATTAAAGTAAACAATCGCATGGTTTAAAGATTGGCCATATTGATTCAGCTTAGCTACAAAATCAACTGTACCAGTGATATTAGAAGCAACATTGATAGCATAAGTATCACCAATTACCTCTATATCTCTATTAGATATCTTTCGTCCCATCTTGATTTTTTCAAATGATTTAACAATGACACAAGGTTCTGCTGTCGGACAAGCTGTTATATTTCCAGTGGTTCCATCAATCAAATTAATTGGATTACCATTACTAGTTGCTACCCACAAATCGGTAACGGAAGCTTCAAACGAATTTCCAATACTATCCATTAAGATATTATCACTAAATCCATCATAATCAGTTAGGCCCCGAGTTTCTACGCCTTCTTTTGGTGTGACCAACGTAGCCATTAACGTAACGGTATCCCTACCATTCGCAGGATTGTGAACAGGAGCTGCACTTGGTCTACCATAAACATCAATAGCCCAAACGCCCACTTTGCGTAGTTCGTTATTAGGTAGAACCTCAAAAGAAACTGAGTTAGATGTTGCTGATCTTTTCCCCTTTCCATCAGTAACGGTTACCGATAAAGAATAAATACCATTGGTGCTAACTGGGGGGCGTTGACCATTTTTATCAAGATACTTTGGAGCAACTATTTTCCAATTATCAACACTTGCTGGAGGATTAAACCATGAAGAAGCGGTACAAGTTCCGATTGCCGAACATAAGAAACCACCACCATCATCGATATCTTGCATATTACCAGACCACACCAACTTGGATACACCTTTAGCATTATGCAAAGCTATAAAGATGTTAGATGTTGTACCTTCGATTATTTGAATAGATTCTAATCCTAAATCGACAGTCATTTTTTTCTCTTTATATTCAAGGACGATATAGTTGTTACGATCAACTAAATCATATCGACTGCCTTTTAAGGATCTTGCTGATTGGACCATATCTGGATCTAATTGATCTTTTAATGGCGTACCAATCCGATAATTCATGGTTAATTCTGCTGTAGTAGTTTTTTTATTATCTTGCCCGCGTTTATGTTGAGCTTTTATCGTGAAAAGCGGAACAGGAGTATAATCTAATCCAACTGTTATCGCTCGTGGATCTTTTTGTAAATTATCTTTACCAAACAATGCAACTTTATCACCAAAGTATTGTTCATACATTAGCGACCCACCTAGATGTGGATATTGTGGCAAATAACCTTGAAAACGGATATCAAAACCTTTAGCAGCTCTTTCTAAATATTCATCAAAATCTTTAGACTCTTTCCAGTCCGAGAGAGGATGATAATAGTTCACCGCGAATTTCATGTAATCACTCCATGCCTCGGCACCAATACCTAAACGATTATGTGCACGTTGAAAGTCGTGATCCAAAAAAACATTATAACCAAGTAACCATTTTTTATCGGCTACATCCCAACGTTGGCCAATACCAATATTACCTATACGGCGATTATGTTCATATTCTTGGAATGTAATTTGGCTAAAAATCAACATATCCTCAGTATCAATCCAAGGACTAAATAATTTTAAATTAACGTTATTAAATTGGCCTTTATCACTCAAATCAAACTGTAATTGAGCTGTACCAAAACGACCTAAGAAATCTTGTGCTGCATTACGAACTGGGTCAACAATTTGCGTTTTAACGCCATTACGAACATAATTTTCAGCATAATCTTTACCTTTGTCTTTCAGATGTCCTGATATACCACCATTATCTGATGAAGTAATTTGCTTCCAATCTTGAGTAGCGAGAGTTTGTAATGTAGACGCCACTTGAGTAGCTAAAGCATCTTTATCTTGTTTTACATCATAATTATCGTCAGAACTTAATTTAGGTAAATTCGAATATTTATCTTTTTTATCATCATTAATTTTTATAGCAGGTAATAAAGGAGAATTTTCAGGCAGAACTAGACGCTCACCAATATCAACGACATCTTTCTTGTCAAATCGACCGGCATTCATCGCTCTTAGCTCTGAAATCGAAATACTACTTAACAACGCAATCTGATATAGGCTGCGCTGTTGATTATTTATCATCTCTCGAGCTTTAGTGCCATTTTTCAATTCAATTATCTTATTACTATCAACTGCATTTGAAGACGTCTCCGAGTCTGTAGCGTAAACAGGCTGTAGAGATAGTGTTGCAATCACGAAAGCTGAGATAATTTTTAAATTAAGACTCTTAGTCATCTTAATTATTCCTTATATTCCTCTGACAATATTACAATGTTTTTTCTGTTTTCTATCATTACTGCATTGTCATTAATAGTTGTAATTATTTATTGGTTTTTATATATTTTTTTAAATTACTTTTTACAAAATTAATATTTCTTTACAAAACAACCAAATTTATAAGGATTTTATTACAAAAAAGTAATTTATCAAAATATTTTATTTTATTTTTTGATTTTTTTTGTAAAGAATATTTTTATTATTATTTTTCATTAGGTTATATTGATGCGATTTTGAAGGTAAATTAGCTTTTTAATTAATTTATTGAAAAATACTGTTTTTTATTAATAAATATATTCAAATTTTAAACTAATAAAATTGGTTAGTTTTTCAATAAATAAATCTGAAAAAATATTTCAGATTTATTTATTATAATCTTGTCATAATTTTACAAGATTAAATAATTGCTATTGTTCTTCGTTATAAATTTCAAGATTTTCAGATTCTTTAATTGATAAAGATGTTTTCGTTTCAGCTCTATTATTCTCTAATTGATTAAAATAATTATCATCAACATCTTCTGTAATATAATTGCCATTAAATACGGAACATTCTAAATGATGAATATCGGGATTTTGTTCTCGAATAGAATCAATTAAATCAGAAAGATCTTGAAATATTAATTTATCTGCTCCAATTTCTTTTGCAATCTCATCAACTGATCGATTATAAGCAATTAATTCACTCGCAACAGGCATATCGATACCATAAACATTAGGATGTCTAATTTCTGGCGCAGCCGAAGCTAAATAAACTTTTTTAGCACCGACAGAACGTACCATTTCAAGAATTTTTTCAGATGTCGTTCCTCGTACAATAGAATCATCAACAAGAAGCACATTTTTACCCTCAAACTCAATACGATTCGCATTAAGTTTTCTTCTTACTGACAGTTTTCTGGCATTTTGTCCTGGCATAATGAAAGTACGCCCTACATAACGATTTTTAACAAATCCTTGTCTATAAGGTTTTCCTAAAATACGAGCAATCTCAAGAGCAGCATCACAGGATGTTTCTGGAATAGGAATGACGACATCAATATCAATATCGTTCCACTCTCTGGCTATTTTTTGTCCCAGTTTTTGCCCCATTAATATCCGTGACTGATAAACAGATACACCATTCATTAACGAATCAGGTCGAGCAAAATAGACATACTCAAAAATACACGGATAATATTGAGGATTATCAGAGCACTGTTTAGAATAAAGCTGGCCATCTTGAGTAATATAAATAGCTTCACCAGGCTCCACATCTCGCATAAATTCAAAATCGAGAATATCTAAAGCAACACTTTCTGATGCAACCATATATTCTGTTTTTTGATCATCAATGACTTTTTTACCAATAACCAATGGTCGGATGCCAAATGGATCTCGAAAAGCAACCAGCCCATGACCAATTATCATTGCTACACAAGCATAAGCACCTTTAATAATTTGATGAACTTGATGGACAGCACTAAATATATTATCTGCGGTTAATGGATAAGTCGGGAATTTATCAAGTTCACTGGCAAAAATATTAAGTAACACTTCTGAATCTGAGCTAGTATTTATGTGACGTCTTGCTAATTCAAACACCTTATCTCGTAACTGATCAGTATTAGTTAAATTGCCATTATGAGCCAGTGCAATACCATATGGCGAATTTACATAGAAAGGTTGAGCTTCTGAAGGGCTTGAACTACCCGCGGTTGGATAACGAATATGACCTATACCTAGGTTACCTTGTAATCGTTGCATATGATGTTCTTGAAATACATCTTTCACCAAACCATTTGCTTTACGTAAACGAAAGCGATTTTGTTCATCAATGGTTACAATCCCAGCTGCATCTTGTCCACGATGTTGCAAAACAGTTAAAGCATCATAAATAGATTGATTAACTGTACTACATCCTACAATACCAACAACACCACACATACAATGATTACCTCAAACTTATTGAACTAAAAATGAAGACGACTGCTGTATAAAATCAAAAAACCAGCGAATGATAAAATGGAAATGCGGGATAAGTTGTGATTGCACCCAATACGGAGATTGGGATAAAGGCGTAAAGGTATCAACAAAAAAGAGCACTGCTGCAACAACTAAAATACCTCTTAATACCCCAAAACAAATTCCCAATACTCGATCGGTGCTTGATAGTCCCGTTTTTTGAACTAATTGTCCTATAAGATAAGAGACGATTGCACAAACAATTAATGTCGAAATAAAAAGTATCGCAATAGCAACTGCAATCCGAATGACATCACTATCAAAATAAGTCAAATAACTAGTGATGTACATATAAAAACGACTAGCTATAAAGAAAGCTAACACCCAACTAATTAAAGATAGCGCTTCTTTGACAAAGCCTCTAATAATACTAATCAGTGCAGATAAAATAATCACACCGATAATCGTAAAATCAACCCAATTCATCATAATAACTCACAATTTTTACATTAATATTTTTTAATTTTGATAAATCATAAAATGATTATTAATTGACAACAATTACACCTTTTAACTTAGTTAAATTATTTAAATTACTAATCAACTGTTCAGCTTGTTCTCTTTTCGCATAAGGACCTACTTGTAATTTTATTAGTTGATTTGGTCCTGGATTATTTGGTATCACTCTAACGTTATAGTTATTCAGCCTTAATAAGGCAACTAGTTCCTCAATTTTTTTCTTATTTTTTAATGCACCAAGCTGAATCATATAGGGTTTATCAGTTTGTTCAGAAGATGTCGTTATTTGAGAATCAACACTATCATCAATAATATCAGGTGAAGCTAAAGGGCTAGGATATTGATCTGAATCAGGTGTATAAGAAGATTCATTTTTCACTGCAACATCTTGGTTTTGTCCATCTATTACACCTGATTGTAATATAGGAACTGTTGATGTTTGCGAATTAGATTTATCAGTGATTATATTAGGGGCAATAATAGCAATTATTAACAAAAATGTAGCAAAACCAACAAGTTGATTTCTAACTTTATTTGAGCTACATTTAATTTTCTCTTGATTATTATCCATGTTCACATTTACCTAGTTGCCTACTATATCCAAAACGGCAGAAACGGTATGAAATGAGCCACAAACGACAATAATATCATCTTCTTTTGCTTCTTGCATAGCCTTTTGATATGCTTCATTCACCGAATCAAATGTTGCGATATTCTCTACATTTCCCTCTTGTAAAAACTGCTTTAATATATCAGCATTACATCCGCGCTCACCATAAAGTGAAGCACAATACCACTGATCAGCATTAAATATAGATAAAGTACTTTTAATATCTTTATCCTTAAGCATCCCTATCACAAATCTCACTTTTCCAACTGTTGATTGTTGCTGTTTTAATAACTCAATTTGCTTGACTAAATAACTGGCCGCATGAGGATTATGCGCAACATCAACAATTACAGTTGGTGATAATTGGATAATTTGAAAACGTCCTATTAAGCTAGTTTTTTCAAGAGCACTGTCTATTTGTTTTTGAGTGATAGAAAATGAAAATGGTGAATGACTA
Source organism: Gilliamella sp. M0320 (assembly GCF_016101635.1). Lineage (NCBI taxonomy): Bacteria > Pseudomonadati > Pseudomonadota > Gammaproteobacteria > Orbales > Orbaceae > Gilliamella > Gilliamella sp. M0320. The sequence goes on along the minus strand of NZ_JACFQD010000001.1, from coordinate 77,765 downwards.
AGGGCAGCAATTGCTGTTGCGGCATTACCTAGAGGGACTTGCGGAATCGGCAGATTTTGATATTGCTTAATTGAAGAATTAAATTGCCATGTTAATTTATCAATTTGCTGATAAGACCAATCTTTGTTTACAGCAAAGAGCGAGCAATTTACGGCATGAGCAACGTCTAAAATGGACGATGGTATTTCAGGTTCACCAACAACAGCAATACTTTTCGGTTTAAAAATACCGGCTTTTTCTCGACCAATACTTTCTCTTGTATTTCCCAAATATTCAACATGATCAATACCGATTGTCGTTATAATTGCTATATCAGCATCAACAATATTGGTGGCATCAAGTCTACCACCTAGCCCGACTTCCAAAATAACAACATCTAGTTGGGCTTGCTTGAATTGATATAAAGCTGCAAGTGTTGCATATTCGAAATAGGTTAATGAAACATCTCCTCTGGCCTTTTCAATCGCTACAAATGCCTTAACGGTATCAGACGATGTTGACTCTTGATTATTGATTCTAACCCGCTCAGTAAAACGCAATAAATGTGGAGAACTATAAACACCAATACGCTTATCAGCAGCAAGTAAAATCATTTCTAAGGTACGACAAGTTGTCCCTTTGCCATTAGTTCCTGCTACAGTAAAAATATAAGGAGCTGGTTGTAATAGATCTAATCGCTCAGCAACTGACTTTACCCTTTCCAGCCCTAGTTCAATACTTGAAGGGTGTAACTGTTCCAAATAACAAAGCCATGTCTTAAGATCTGACATGGCATCTGGGATTTTATTTTGCATGATCAGTTAAATTGTCTCATCATTAGCGATATTATCAAAAGGGTTAGGAAGTTTCATTAACTTAGCCAATAAACCAGCAATTTTTGGTCGCATATCTCGACGATGAATAATCATATCAATTGCACCTTTTTCAAGTAAAAACTCACTACGTTGGAATCCTTCTGGTAAGGTTTCACGCACAGTTTGTTGTATTACTCTAGGACCAGCAAAACCAATTAATGCTTTAGGTTCGGCGATATTAATATCGCCCAACATAGCTAAACTTGCAGATACACCACCCATTGTTGGATCGGTCATTACTGAAATATATGGTAACCCTTCATCTTGCATTTTGGCTAAAATAGCACTTGTTTTTGCCATTTGCATTAATGAGAATAGTGCTTCTTGCATACGAGCACCACCACTGGTTGAAAAGCAAATTAATGGACATTTATCTGCTATTGCTTGTTCAGCAGCACGAGTAAATAAAGCACCGACCACTGATGACATTGATCCTCCAATAAAAGCAAACTCAAAACAAGCTACGACAACCGGTATGCCTAGTAGCGTTCCTTTCATAACAACCATAGCTTCTTTTTCGTGAGTTTCTTTTTGCGCAGCAGTTAAACGATCTTTATATTTTTTAGTATCTTTAAATCTTAAAATATCTTTTGGCGCAAGTTCTGCACCAATTTCAACATCAGAACCTTCATCTAAAAAACGATATAAGCGAACTCGGGCAGGAATATGCATGTGGTGATCACATTTCGGACAAACCTCTAAATTTCGGTCAAGTTCAGCTTGATAAATGACCTGCTCACAATTGCTACATTTAGTCCAAACACCACCTGGAATATTCGCCTTTTTATGATCTGACGATATATTATTTTTACTCAGAATTTTTTCAATCCAGCTCATTATGATTCTCTCATTCGGTACTCTTTACAATTAACAACGTATTGTATAATACTTTGCAATAATTCTTAATACTTGTTTTTGCTTTTATTCCAATTTATCCGTAATTAGATAACGTTTTTGATACTACACAAAAATAATATACAACCAAACTTTAAAAAAGTTCAGATAAAACAAAAATAACCATCTATGTTAATTGTTAAATTTATCATTTAACAAATGAAACTATATTTAATATGACCACAAAAAATTATTAGTATATAATTAAAGAATAATTGTTTTTCATCTTTTCAGAAATAAGGGGTTATAGATGGACAAGGAAAAATCAGCCGCACCATCATTTCAAGATGTTCTTGAATACATTCGTTTGTCACGTCGTTTAAACAAATTAAAACGCGAAATCTCAGATAACGAGAAGAAAATTCGTGACAACCAAAAGCGCGTATTATTACTTGAAAATTTAAGTGATTATATTAAACCTGATATGACTTACGAAGAGCTTCAAGCTATTATTGCCAACATGAAAAGCGATTATGATGATCGTGTTGATGATTACATCATCAAAAATGCTGAAATTTCTAAGGAACGTCGCGACATCAGTAAAAAAATGCGTGGTTACCGCTCTAATTAATTTTTTTTCAAATAATACCCTTTTCAAAAGGGTATTATTTTTTGGTTAACTAACCTCCAGCAAGTTTAACTTTAAATCCTTTATCTTCTATTAGTGATTTTAATAGATCGCGTTTATCACCTTGAATCTCAATTTTTCCATCCTTAACCGAACCACCACAACCACAACGTTTTTTAAGATCGGCAGCTAATTGCTGTAATTGGCTATCATCTAAGTCAAAACCATCAATCACACAAACACCCTTCCCTTTTCGGCCCGATGTCTGACGTGAAATACGAATGATACCATCACCTTTAGGCCGAGGCTTAGTGGCTTTTTCAGGCATTATTCGACCATGCTCAGTTGAATAAACAATTGGATTATCTGTCATACTAATTGCTCTTAGATGAATCAAGGGTTGATAAAATAGTCTGTAATGCTTTGCTTGGATCCTCCGCTTGCGTTATAGGACGGCCTATGACTAAATAATCGGCACCCGCTGCTTGTGCTCGCTGTGGAGTCATAATTCGTCGCTGATCATCAGGAGTAGAACCTGCTGGACGAATACCAGGTGTAACCAATTTGAAATCACTACCAAGCCGTGTTCTAAAACTCTGTACTTCTTTGGCAGAACAAACTACACCATCAAGCCCACAATTTTTGGCCAATAATGCTAAACGAGTTGCTTGTTCTAATGGCGATACCTCAATACCAATTTCTTTAAGATCTGAAGATTCCATACTCGTTAGTACAGTGACCGCAATTAATAAAGGTGCATCTTTTCCATATGGGTAAAGCGCATCTTTTGCCGCCGCCATCATACGAACTCCACCACTGGCGTGAACATTTGTCATCCAGACACCTAGTTCAGCAGCAGCAGCTACTGCTTTGGCTACCGTATTAGGTATATCATGAAATTTGAGATCTAAAAAAATATCGAAACCTTTTTGTTTTATCTGTTTAATAAAATCAGGTCCAGCATGAGTAAATAATTCTTTACCAATTTTAAGACGGCAATCTTTAGGTTCAACTTTATCAATAAAATTCCACGCGGACTTTGTATCAGAAAAATCAACAGCAACAATAATTGGAGATGACATAACTTAGTTATTCCTTTTAATTATAAATTTTTAACTATTCTTTTTAATAAATTCATTTAAATCAGCATAGAATATACGAGCACTTTCTTTATAACCTTGTAAAGTTTGATGTACTAAATCTGGGCGAGCAAGGCCTCGTTTACGCCAATCTTTAATAGAATGAGGGCCGCCCATAGCCAGTTGCCAATCCCAAAATAGCGTTTTCTCTGATTTAGCGACTTGTTTTTGGATACTCATTACTTTAGCAAAAGATTTTGGAAAACTCTTTTCATTTAACATCGTATCTGGTGGCGTCATTAATAATATTACCGAATTTGGTGATGATTTGCGAATTTGACGAATATTTTTCACCAAGTTTTTACGATAAGCATTCGCATCTAAGGTTTCATCAAAACTTTCATTTGTACCATATTCAAGAATAATCAAATCGCTTTTTGAGGCCGATAATTCATTTAACCAGTTAGGCCCCCATTTCTGCCATATTGTCTGTTTGGCGCCATTAGTTGCAATCGAAGAGACAATAACCCCAGATTGTTGGTGACGAGTTAACCATATACCACCGATTTCAATATCGCTAGTTGCTTTGATAGAAAAAGGTGCTTTAGTGATAAAAGATATTGTCTGCCAGACATTACTTTTGGATGAATAATTAATATCTATTTTTTTATCATTAGCATCATAAATATTCAGCAAATTAGGACTATTTTTTAAAGCTTTAACGGTTAATTGTACTTGCCAATTTTTATTGCCAGCATTTTTAGGCATCAGCTGAATAGTCGCTACATCTTTGGTTGGCTTAGCAATAAATCCTCCCATCGGAAAATCTAAATTACTTAATGTACGGCTACTTAATACATTCCAGTTTTTTGTTTTCCAACTTACCCCGGCATGGCTTTGACCTTTTATCGCAACCGGAGTGACCCAGCCAATCCCTGCATTACCATATTTTTGTTGCATCAATGTTCGAAATTCACCAGTAAAAAAATCGGCCGCTGAGTGAGAATCACCAAGCTGAGTAATATTCACAACTTGATTACTATTTTTAGACAATGAATTTAAATGTTGGATAAATTGTTTGCTATTGGGATCGCCAAAGTCAACAATACTTGATAGTGTACTTGTTCTACTTTCAGCAACACTGCAACCAACAGAAACAGTGACAATCATTACAGTAAAAATATACTTTAAAAGTTTAATCACTATCATTGTCCTCTAATTGTTTAAAGATAATTTTTTCCATAATAGCCGTGGCTAAAATTTTCTGGCCGGTGGAGGTAAAATGGACGCCATCATCAACCCTTACTTTTATTTTTCCTTTATCGGATTCAACAAAACTTGTAAAGTTCTCATAAGTACAACCTAATAACTGATTAGTAGTTAAAAAATGTTGTTGTACTTTTTCTATTTCAGATTGATACAACATATTTAAATACACCATGCCATCATTGAGTTTTGGTTTACGCATACAAGGTGCAGCTAGCCAAAGGACTTGTACATCATGCTCATAAGCACTATTTAAAATAGCAGCTATACGCAAACGGTATTCTTCTTCCCATATAGGTGATTTGAATTTAACGTATTTAGGGTATCCTTTTACGGGAAAATCCCACGGATCATTAGGCCCTAGAAATACCACAAGTAATTTAATAGAAGGATCGGTAATTAAGTTATCACTAATTGTTTTTGGCCAATTAAAGGCTTTTGGATAAGCAAGTCCCGTACTTTGTTTACTAAGATCAATACTTTCTATTTTATATTGTTTGAATAACATTTTTTTAACATATGGTGCAACGCCTTGCATTAATGAATCACCGGCAAAAAAAACCTTATCATTTTCGGTTAATACTATTGGTAATGGTTCATGAATTAATGGAATATCATGCTTTGGTATCTTAGGTGTTTCAAGGTCAGTTAATAAAGATGCTTGATTGTTTTCTGGTTTATTCGTTTGATTTTTTTTAACAATATCTGGCTGTGGAATAATTAGAATATCTTTAATTAAATGAATATTGGTATCTTCTACATTGTCATCATGATCGATAATTGTTGCTTGTGATCCTAACAAAATTTCATCTATAGCTTCGTCAGAATCTTCTTTTATGAAGTCTTGAGTAACACCTCCTGAATTAAAAAGATCGGAATGATAAGTTTGTTGCCAATAGATTAAAATTGATCTGTGATAAATTGCAATTAATGCAATACCAGTAATAAATAATAGGAAAAAAATTTTTTTTGCAGAAAGCGTATCATGATTATTTAGTAAACAATCTGATTTTTTAAAATTGTTTTTAGTTCTTTTGTTATTATTAGAAGTATTATTTTTTAATACTCTATTTTGCTGTCCATTTTTTCTGGACCTATTTCTTCTATTTTTCGAAAATGTTTTTTTGTATGTCATTTTAATTTTTCATCATAATCAAAAATTAGCATAAATAAAGTTTGGTACACCAGAAGGTGCTAAATAGATTGTTAGCCATAGTATAAAGATAAATAAAACTGGCAGGTAAATACTATTTATTCTACTAAGCTGTACCGTACACCAAGTAGGAATATTTTTACATAATGGATATATAAAAAATATGACACATATACTTATAAATGCCGCCATATAATGTGGTTCGACTGTAAAATTGTGGCATAGTGCATTTAGATAATCTAACGCATCCGCTAAACTCTCACAACAGAAAAATAGCCAAGTAAAACAGATATAGTGCCAAGTTAATAATCGAGCAACAATTGGCGAACGTTCTGTTATCCATCCTCGACCTATATAACGGTCTAAAATATTAAGAAAGGCAATACCTATACCGTGACAAGCGCCCCAAATAATAAAATTAATCCCTGCTCCATGCCATAATCCAGACAGTAACATAGCTAACATCACATTAATTTGAGTGCGAACAAATCCACGACGACTACCACCTAATGGAATATAAATATAATCTCTAATCCAATGAGATAAACTAATATGCCAGCGATCCCAAAACTCACGTAAATTAGAAGATAAATAAGGAAAATTGAAGTTAATCGGCAGCCGGAAACCTAATAAAAGCGCAATCCCAGTCACTAAGTCAGTATAACCAGAGAAGTTAAGATAAATTTGCATAGCATAAGCATATAAGCCAACTAATAAATCAATAAAGCTATATTCTAAAGGGTTTGAAAAAATTGGCGTTACCCAATTTTCACTAATTAATCCACCCAGACAATAAACTTTTATGACTGCTAGAATAATTAATGTAAAAGCTCGGAAAGGTTCTAAAATATCTCTAGGTTGACTTACCGCAATTTGAGGCAGAAACGTTTTTGCTCGATTGATTGGCCCAGCAATTAAACTAGGAAAAAAAGCTAAAAATAAGGCAAAATCCCAAAATTTCGCTACGGGTAATTCTCTCTTTTTAATTGATACCAAATAACTTACTGAATGGAAGGTATAAAATGAAATGCCTATTGGAATAAGAACAGTAACAACAGGTATTAAAATTGATAAGTTTAAATAATTACATAATGACTGTAACTCATATCGAAAAAAATCAAAATATTTAAATAATGCTAAATTGATGATTGAAGCAACCAACCCTAAAATCAACCATCGATTGGCATAATGTTTGGAACCAGCAATCATCAAGGAAAAGAAATATATCGCACAAGTATAAATAAAAAGAATAACAGCAAACTGTAAACTATAGCTACCAACAATAAGATAACTTGAAATCAAAAGTAATTTATTCTGAAATTTTGGTAAAAATCTAAAAGCCCAATATATCGCAAAGAAAACCACAAAAATTAGACTAAATTCAATCGATAAATAACTCACTGCAATCCTTTCATCTGTAAATATATCGTTGACCAAAAACTTTATTACTACATTATCACTATATTAATTCTGCTGCTGATAGCTTATTAGTTGTGATTGAGCTAAAACATTATAGATAATCAATTCTTTATTTAATCCAGTCACCGATAACAATAAATTCCTCGCTTGTAACCAAATTTGATACAACGAAGCTATTTCATCATTATTTTTTGTCGCAAGTAGCCTGACTAAAGGCACTTGATCGCGATTAACTATGTATCGACCTACTTTTTGTTTGGCTTTTAAGGCATCGCTTAACAATGCACAAAACCAAGTAATGTGCTCAAAAAAACCTTCATGATTAAAAGTTTTTGCTAATTGCCAAAAATTATTTCGTGGTAAGACTTCTGTTAAATTCTCACAAAATGATTTTCTCTGCTGCCATTTTTCAGGTTGTAGTAATGTTGCTGCATTTATTGGCGCATTTTCGCTCAATAATAATGCAGTGGCAAGTTCATTATCACTGTATAGATGATTGTGTTGCTTTTTTAACCAAACAATAGATTCTTCTAATTTTGGGATAGGCAAAAAATAACAAAAACAACGGCTGTGAATCGTGGGTAAAAATTGGCTATTATGCTCATCACTCAAAATAAAATAGGTATTTTCGGGTGGCTCTTCTAAAGTTTTTAGCAATGCATTAGCTGCCGCCTCGGTCATTGAAGCCGCATGTTTGATCCAAATTATTTTATTACCACCTTGTTGTGATTTTTCATAAACTTTAGTCGAAATATTACGTATTTGATCAATACCAATTGATTGTTTACCTTGCTCATGTGTAATGACGTAATAATCAGGATGATGCTGAGATAAAAACAACTGGCAATTATGACAATTACCACAAGGCTCTAATTGTTGTGAAGATTGACAAATTAATCGATTAATCAGTAGATTTATCAATTCTTCTTCACCACTTCCCTGAATATAATTAATTAACAAGGCATGATGCGCCCGATTATTAACAATCGTATCAGCAAGTTGCTGAAAAGGTAATGCAAGCCAAGGATATTTATTAAAAATCATAAAACTAAAACCTAATTTATTAGCCATGAATTCAAAATAGTTTCAATTTGAGTTGTCACTTCTTCTATAGATTTATTGGCATCAATGGTTACAATAGTATTATCACGTTCAGCTAATTGTAAATAACGCTGACGAATACGCTCAAAGAAAGGTAATGATTGTTGTTCAATGCGATCAAGCTGCCCGCGCGATCTGGCCCGCATTAAACCGAGTTCTGGCGCAATATCTAAGTACAATGTTAAATCAGGTTTAAAATCACCCAAAACCTGAGCTTGTAATGTTTCAATAAAAACCTTGTCGATCTGTCGCCCACCACCTTGATAAGCTTGAGTTGATAAATCATGTCGATCGCCAATAACCCATTTCCCCATTTTTAATGCCGGTTTAATTACATTATCAACCAATTGAATACGAGCAGCATAAAGCATTAGCAATTCCGCTTTATCAGTTAGCGGCTCATTATCTAAACCATTTTTAATAATATTTCGTAATGCTTCTGCAATTGGTGTACCGCCAGGTTCACGGGTAAATTGTAAATCAGAAATATGATGTTGTTTTAAAATACGTGCAACAGTATTGATGGCTGTTGTTTTGCCAGCACCTTCTAAACCTTCGATGACAATAAATTTACCTGTCATACAAAATTCCTAAATGATTGATCATGAATTTACGATTAATGTTGAGTATTGTACGCTATTTTTAATAATTATTTTAGTTTAACTAAAAAACCTCTATTTCATATTATCTATACATATGATTATTAACTTTTATTTTTATAAATAGCTATCATTAGAGCCTTGTAAAAAATATTGAGGAGTGTATACCATCTACTCACATAAAGGTAGATAATTTAAAACCATTTGGATGTAATTTTATTAGCTAATAAAGTTATATCCCTGTACCTACAGGGAACTCTTGTTTCAGAAAATCAGGTGTTAGGTCTGTTTCGGTATATCCCTGTACCTACAGGGAACTCCTTTTCAACCTCTTTGTTATGCTCTTTGGCTGCGGTATATCCCTGTACCTACAGGGAACTCTTCAACAGGGTTGCTTTTGTTGGATTCAATTGCGGTATATCCCTGTACCTACAGGGAACTCATTAACAATTTTTTGTATACTAGCACTTTTTACGGTATATCCCTGTACCTACAGGGAACTCTACTGTATTTGCTGGAACTATACATAAAAACCCGGTATATCCCTGTACCTACAGGGAACTCTCAAATTCATCAATATTTAAAACGCCCTCAACCGGTATATCCCTGTACCTACAGGGAACTCCAAAGATCCACTATCGTCAACTAACCCCCTGACGGTATATCCCTGTACCTACAGGGAACTCTCTGTAATAAACATTTCCATTTCAAAAGTAAACGGTATATCCCTGTACCTACAGGGAACTCTCAAAAGTCGATGACAGCACAATCAAGCATTTCGGTATATCCCTGTACCTACAGGGAACTCATTAAAACCGTTAAAATCAAAGTTCCTGATTGCGGTATATCCCTGTACCTACAGGGAACTCTGCTGTTACTCCGTATTCTGACCTGTCATTTTCGGTATATCCCTGTACCTACAGGGAACTCGTGAATTTGTTGTTATTGAACCGAATATAGTTCCGGTATATCCCTGTACCTACAGGGAACTCCAGAATTAGAATATAACAAAAAACGTAAAGAACGGTATATCCCTGTACCTACAGGGAACTCTCTAAATATAGATATTTGTTTTATATAATATTTTTTAGTTAGTTAAAATCTACCAAATTTTTCTAATTTTTAAAGAACATTAACCTATTGATTTTCAATAGGTAAAAAAGAGACCAACCTTAGTCCATCTAAATCTACCGGAACCCTTCTATTTGCACCATAAGTTTGAAAGTCAAATCCTGACTCAGTATTAGTCGCCCAAGCAAGGACAACATTGCCTTCCTCAGCAAGTTTAGTGATTTGTTGCCATAGCATTTCTCTTATTGGTCTTGATATATCACCGATGTAAACCCCGGCTCTAATTTCAAGTAACCAAATTGCTAAACGACCTCGTAACCTTGGAGGGACATTTTCAGTTACTACAACACACATACTCATTTTTAGCGACTCCTAAAGCCACTGTCAGCTAGAGATTGAGGTTCTGGGATAGCTGGTGGTTGGGCATCATCTGGAGCAGGGGGCGGTTCAATTCCACCAGCAGATAAAACTTCTTCGATAAGCGGAATTAATATTGCTAATGTTTTTTGGCTTCTAAAAATTTCACGGCAGGCCACACGAACTTCCCGATCGGGATCTGCATTGTTTTTTGCCGCTATTTCAAAAGCTTTAGGTACAACGGTATCAAATTTAATAATATCAGCAATATCATAAACAAATGAGAGTGGTTTTCCACTATGCACAAATCCGATAGCCGGTGCGTAACCGGCCGCCAAAACAGCTGCTTCGGTGATGCCATATAAGCAAGACGTGGCAGCACTTATACATTGATTAACCGTATCTCCTTTTTGCCAATCTTTGGGATCGTATTTTCTCCCATGCCATTTAACATGATAACGTTTAGCCAGTAATGAATAAGTTTCACGTACTCGCGATCCTTCAATGCCTCGTAACTGTTCAACGGAACGACGGCTAGGCGCAGGTTCACCAAATCGTAACTCAAACATTTTTTTGACTACTTTTAAACGTAAATCATCATCTAAAGCCAATTTAGCTTGATAGAGCAGTTTATCAGATCTTGCCCCACCTGGTTGACCCGATGAATACATTCTTACACCGGCTTCACCGACCCAAACTAGCAAAGTGCCAACCGTTGCAGCTAATTTAATAGCCGCATGAGAAACTCGAGTCCCAGGTTCTAACATTATGCAAGCTATCGAGCCCACTGGAATATGCGTTCGGATGCCGGTTTTATCAATTAATACAAACGCTCCATCTAGAACGTCAATTTGTCCATATTGCAAAAAAATCATTGACGTTCTATTTTTTAAAGGAATCGGATTAAGTGGAACATAAACCATAATCGCGCATCCTATTGATAATGTTTTAGCAAAAATAAACCACAACCAAATCCTTTACTTTTGCCAACTCCTTGATAGATGGTATTTAAAAATAAGTCAACATCCGTTACGGTTAACACCCCTTGATAATCAACACTGCTATAAGTAATGGGTTTAAAATTGCTTTTTTTAATAAATTGCTCTTGGGTATAATTAATTACTGTGCAATCCAGTTGTTGTCCATCAGTTGTTGATAATGAAAATCCTCTGGATTCACTCTGTTTAATTAACCAATTTATGGCAGCTTCATTCTGACGAATTTTTATCTCATTATCTAAACCTTGTTGTTTAGCCAGATATTTAGCATTCATCATCACATCACTACGTTTACCATTTTTAAACACCACTGGATTTGCTCGCAGGGAAAAAATCAATTTCATACCAACGGTTAATTTTGGCTGGTATGGTTTAGTTTCTATTAAAAATAGCTCATGATTGGTTAGTGGTGCTATTTCTGATAACAGATAGTATTGATAGCCTTTGCCAATTCTCTCTTCACGAAATAAAAAGCAACGTTTTTCTTGATTAGGAAAGAGTTGCCATAACCATTGATGAATAGCATAAAGTCCTGAATTTTGCATTTTCTGTTGCATAACATAAGGAAGTCGATTTAATTTTAAAGTAACTCGAGAAAAATACATCTATTCACTCCCTTTCAAATAGCCGGAAAACTGCTGACGATCACTAAATTGCCAACGGTGACGGCTTATTGGTTGATCTTGACGACGCTGAATTTTAATTACCTCAAAGTGATCTTCTTGATTGGTCTGTTGCCAATAATATTCATCAGCAATACCTTTTAATAGTTTATCAATAACCGGATCTTGACGATGACACTCTTGATAGAGTTTATCGGCAAAACTAAAAGCCTCACGCAATGTTCCTTGATACAAAATAGGCGATAACGGTAACGATAAAGGTGAATTTTTTCTTCCTGCGTATAAGGGAAAAACAGGTTTAAGTAATGCTTGCTGAATTTGCTCTAAACTATAAGGTGCATTCTCAGTCTCAGTCATGACTATTTGATAGTAAACGTCATTATAATATTCACGCTGTGATAATAACGTCTCTAGTTCAAGAGGGTTTTGTCGTATTTCATCAAAGCGTGTATACCAGACTTGCTTTTTATTAGCCCTAGGAGCTTGGACGGTATGAAAATCTCTAAACCAACTATTGTTAGCAATAAAAGGACGAATCGCAAAATGATATTGCTGATTAAAATGATCAATCTGATTATCATCACGACGAATGCCGAGTGCAGCCGAGACTAATCCCAATAAAGCAGAGCGAGAGGGAATAATATTGCTGTGGCGAACTTCGCCAACAGCAGGTTCACCCCAAGAGGTAAATGGGGCATAAATCTGAAAAATAAGATGGTTGATCATCTTGTCCACCCCCCTATTTTTGCGCAACAAAATCTAATGCAGCACTAAGGGTTCCTTCTCCAGTTTCACTATTGAGAACATAGCGACTATCAGCACATTGACCATAAACTTTATCAAATTTATCTCGTTGCTCTTCCAAACGACTAATAGCATCATTTACCATATCTTGACTACGAATTGGATTAAAATAAGCTACCGCTAAAGAGCGCGGTTGTTGACTTCCTTTTTCTATTAAAAGATAGGAAGTATATGCTCGTGAAGCGAAACTATTTTGCATTCCTGTTGGTGCAACTTTGGCGGCTGATTCAGTTAAAGCTTTTAAGGTTTTTTCAACCAATGCTTCATCACCATTTAAATTTTCGAGAAGTAAATCACGGCTGATACAGACATAAGTGTAAAACAGCGCCGAAGCAAAGCCTCTTTCGCCCAAATGTGCCGAGCCAGCATCAACTTCATTATTATTTAAATCATCAACAGCAGTAAAAAAATCATCCTCAATGGTCACTGTACTTACGCCTAATGCATGAGAAACTTGGCAGGCAGCTTCAATATTAAATGCCGGGCTATCAGCTAACATTCTGCCAAATAAGGCGATATCAATACTACTATTTTCTTTACGTAATAATTTAACTTCATCATCGCTAGGTTCGCGTTTTTCACTAATTAGTACATCAACTAATTGTTTAATTGCTTGCTGTTCATTGCTACTAATATGTACCAATTGTTCAATTTCTAAATTAGTCAATGGATCTTTTGGTGATTTCTCATTTCTGACTTTACCAAACTGATTCGCTATTTTAATTGCACTTGCTGTAGCTATTTTTTCAGAAACGCCGTTATCAATCATTGCGGTATAGACCCAGTCTCGAGCAAAACGACGTGAACGAACACCAATATGATCACTTAATGATTGATAAAAACAGTCAGAAGTACGCCACGCTCTTTTTAAGCTTTGTGACGAAATACGCAAACGGTCAGTATTTCCCATTTTAGCAGTTTTTGGTCGACCTAAATCATCACGGTTTAAGTTTGAAGGAGCATAAGCGGTTAATAGATGTAATTGAATAAATGTAGTCATGATGATTATTCCTTAGTATTATTTTTAGTTGAAAAATAGTCCATAGCCCAACGAGTAGAAAAGCGTTTAAACGGATTAGTATTAGCTGGCCAGTTGTGTTCACGCGCATACCACTCTTGCATCCATAGAAAGATGCCGTCAGCAAGAGAAGTTAGATTAACGCCTTTTTCACCGCGTAACTTAACGGCACGAATTAAACGCTGACAAAATTCTTCTGGGGTTTCACTATTAAGAAGACGTTCAAATCGCAATTTAGATAAATAATTACGTTCTCCGCCTTTTACTTTTTCACTCAGTTGCGCAGCAAATGGTGCCTTATCATTATTTAACTCTGCAAAAACAGCCACATTAACCAATATCTGTAATGCATGATAATGAATATCCGTTTGCGCTAATTTACTGTCGTTATTAAGAAGTTTATTAGCTAAAATCGTATAGCCATCCTGTAGAATTATTAATTCAGACAATGAAACCCGGCGTAATTCAGCACGTAATTTTCGTCCATTGTAATTAATACCATTAAATTTACATTGCCGTTGCTGCAACATAGAAAACCATTCATCGATAATCTTTTTGTGGCTATCATTTAAGATCATCAGCTTTTTTTGGATAGTGTCTGACATGTTGTTCTCCCTACATGCAATCAAGACGTTTTATTAAGTTTAATCTTTTTGATATTTCTAAGTTTGTTAAAATCTTTAAGTAATTTTTCTCTGGTTGTAATTTTTTCGGAACTTATCATCTGTTGATCTGGATCAGAAAAAGCAGCGTTATCGTAGATTTGAGTAATATATTTTAATAAGGTATTTGTCCAATCTAACAACAGATGAAAACGCCCATTAGGATTCTCTTTTTCTTTGATAAGTTGTTTCACAAATTGGTAAAAAGGCATTTCTGTTTCTTTCCAATAAGCAATATCCACTGAACTGGACTGTTTATTGATAGCTGTCAAGGCTTTACGCTGTAATGATAAAGCGTCTTTGCTAAATTCTAATGCTTGTTCAATCAGCTCTTTAAGATCGCTGTCAGGATCAGCTAATGCAGGATATACTGGAAAAGTGTGTTCATACCAACAGCGTGCCTTCATATTGTCAAAATCGTATCCAAAGCACCAAAGGTGATATTTTTCGGCAGATTTCAATCCTCGATTATAATGAACTCCGACCACTCGAGCCGATTGGGTTTCATCATTAGTGCTAACCATGCCTAGCCAATCGCGGTAAATTAACCCGCCAGGTTGTCCTTTAATCGCAATGGGTGTATTTGTTTTACTATCAGTTCGATAAGGAGATAAAGGATGGCGCCAGTTTTGATATTGAACACCATAATTTTTAGTTTGATAATGGCTAATAAGCTCAGACGATTCTTCGCCACAAAGATCACAATGGCCTTGTGTTGTATTTTCAAAATCTAGCTCAATGCGACGAGGCATACCCCAAAATGCTTGACAACAATTAGCTTGTTCAGGAAATACACTTAAATTTTTAGGTGGTTCACTGGTTATGGTTTTGTTTAACCAAGGGAAGACAGTTTCATCATAGCATTGTGGCTTTTCGTCATCATCAAGTGGCACTACATTTAACCATAATTTTTTCCATAATGGTGTTGAGGTGTTTAACTCTGGCATCATTAAAGTGGTAATTGGTCCGCCACCTCGCAAACTGACTCGATGTCCTTGCCCACCTGATGGGGCATTAGTTTGTAAAGTAAACAGAGCTATAACCGCACAATGAGGACAGATAGCGTTAACAAAATCCCGCTTAATAAAATGGTCGGTATTTTTCTTTAGTGCATTTTCACCCGGTGCTTCAACCAATAAACCTGAAATCGGCACTTTATTACCATTTAATGGCGTAAAGTCTTGCATAAACGCCGGTTTAGCTTTACCAAATTGCATTGCCGGTTTAACTTGTTCAAATGCCTCATCGAGTTGTACTTGAGTTATACCTTCATGCCAATAATCTAACCATTCATCATTATCTTCAGGGGAAAAAGTAGTTTGCAGTAAACCTATAAGGAATTGATAAGCAGCACCTTGAAAATCCGGTCTAAAATAGGCTAAGTCGGCAATGGTTTCGTTAACTAACTGACTAGGTTTAATTTTACTAATATGACCATCAAAATAAACAACAGGAATCCATTCATGGTCTAACAATGATAAAGAAGACAATTTATCCCCCTTTTTTTTAGTTTAAAATAAGCGAAATATACGTTATTTCGCTTATCGGTTTAAGTTTAAATTACTTAAGTCTATATGAAGCCGATTTACTGATTTCAAAGCTTAAAATAAACGATCGAATTTCTTGCTCATTTATTACATTTTATAATTCAATAGTCTATCAATTTTTTGGTAATTGCACTAATTTTGTAGTGTATTACATATTGATAATAATTTTTTAAATGAAATCATAAAAAATTTCTAAACGATTGATAATAAATTTACGATTAATGTTGCGTAATGTACGCTATTTTTAATAATTATTTTAGTTTAGCTAAAAATTAGCTATTAATGATATAGTAAAAATAAACTTTATTATTAAGAAGAGATGATAGAGATCTTATATGCCACAAAACTTTAAAAATTATAATCAAGATCTATTAAAAAAAGTTGTATTAAAGAAAAATATAACAACTATATTACAGCTGTCAGTGGCAATATTGTTTATTCTTAATATTCTTTTTGCTTTACGATTTCACCAAAAAACAATTATTTTTCCTAAAGTTGAATATGCATTTTTTACTGTAGCCATCCTGCTTAGTTTTCTCCTCGCTTTTTCTAGAAAAAAAATGTTAAAAAAATCATTTTTAGAACGAATTAAACAGTACCTTGCACGTGCTTTTATGATTTTTTCTTTTAATCTCCTAATTTTTTTAGTTCTACCAGCAGAGATCATTTATTTCTATCCTACTGAATATAAAACTTATACCACTGAATATAAAATTACCACGCCAGGGCCAAGTAGAGGTAGGCATGGACGTTGTAAACATGGTTTAAAGATTCTTGATAAAGATAACAATTATTACTTTTTTCTATGCATAAATTTAAATGACAAAATCAAATATGGTACTAAAGCTCAAGTAAGAGTCAAAGAAACACCAATAGGCTCATATTTAACTGATTATAAGTTATTTGTTACTAGCAAATAATTTATTAGTTAATCACATTTGCAATGTCATGCAAACCATTTCAACGCACTTTCTGCCTAGTGTTATTACCTTAAAAACCGATATTATGCAGGACTTTAATTTGACGATTTGAATCACTTAATGTTTATAATACAACATTAAACATTCATCCCTAGAAACGTTAATTACATAATAATGTTACTGACATTGAGAAAGTTATGATTAAGAAGAATAATGATAATTATCCAGCAAATAATGATTTAAATAATAACAATACTGGTACACAATCCGAGATCACATCGTTACAGACAAAACAGCCGTTATTTCTGTCAATCATTGATAAATTAACGCCTTTTTCCATGATTTGGGTTAGTTTGGTATTGATGTATGGTGTTATCTGTATGTATACAAATAAAATGGGACAAGATGAGTTTTATCGTTTTATTTTTTTCTTACAAAGCCCAGTTGTTGTAGTGCTAAACTGTATTGCATTACTACTCGCTTTATTTCATTCAATAAACTGGTTTAGGTTAATGCCAAAGGTTATTTTTAAGCAAAATATTCATAAAAAGAAACAAGGATATTTACTTATTATTGGCTTATGGGGTGTAACAATTTTACTTTCATATTGCTTACTATTATTGATAATTAAATAAGTGGTATTTGATCAATGAAAAATCAAGAAACTCAACCAATACAGTCAGACTTAAAAGTGGCCAAAGGATTATTTGCTTTAGGTGGGCTTTGGGCAGCTATTTTCGCACCAGTGGTATTAATCATTGTTGCGTTTATCATTCCTTTTGGTGACGCAATAACGCGTTCATATATTTTAAAGTTAGCCAATACTGAATTAGGTAAATTATTTTTGTGCTTAATGATTTCGCTACCAATTTGGTGTGGATTGCAACAGATTCTAACTTTGTTACATCAATTTAATATCTATCCAAAGCGAGAAAAGCTACTTACGTATGGTTTAGCGTTAGCATGGACAGCTCATGCGATTTATATTTTATTTGTAAGATAAAACTAGAGTGATGTTTATTCATTGGCGTTATCGAGTTCACTAGTGATAACGCCATGTTTAATTGATTAATAATAAGTAATCTGCCGAACGATATTAGTTTGTTTGTTTTTCCTATTTTGTTTTGATTGTGTTGCACTCAACCAATCATTTTTCTCATTAAAAGTTAAAAATTCAGTCATGTAATGAGTTGTATTTTTTCCAACTATTGAATAAGTCGATTGGATTGCATTTAATCGATTTTTATCATCATATTGGTAAGAAAAATCGCTTTCATTTTTAGTTTTATTACTATATTGCGCCGATACCTTTGCTAGATGGCGATTTTGATAACCAAACGCATAAATCGAAGCACCTTTTTGCACT
This sequence comes from Gilliamella sp. M0320, assembly GCF_016101635.1. Taxonomy (NCBI): domain Bacteria; kingdom Pseudomonadati; phylum Pseudomonadota; class Gammaproteobacteria; order Orbales; family Orbaceae; genus Gilliamella; species Gilliamella sp. M0320. Next base: position 59,466 of record NZ_JACFQD010000001.1, on the reverse strand, counting down.
GTTCCTACTACCTGACCATTAGCATCCAACTCTTTTAGCTGCCATTGCACATTTTTATTAATTAAACAATTGTTATTATCAAATTGATAACTATCATTCTCAATAAAGGTAAAATCGGGCGCTTGTTTTATCTGTTCAGAAGCAATAACTCTACCTTGTGTATCGATTTTGAACTGAGTAGTGCTACTTGTTTTATCCTCTATATCTTCAATCACATTTTGCCAGCCAGATTGGTTTTTTTGTAGATGTTCAGAATAGAGTTTTTCATTGTCACCGGAATAAAGATCGTAATGACTTTCTGTAATCAAACCATTTGGATCATAATTTAAACTATGTTTGACAATTGAACGTATCGTACCAGTATCTGATGTAATGGTTGAAGTTCTCACTTCTTGCTTAATCCCTTTAGCTGTTGAATCAATAAAGTCTAATATTTTAAAAATATAGTTATTTGCCTCAACTTTATTTTGTTCGGGATTATCTGAACACGTCAATGCCATTGCATTTATTGAGATAAATGATAAACATGAAGCGGTTAAAAAACGGAATATATTTTTTTGCATAATGAACCTGTTAACTCGTTTACTAAACTAAATATTTAATAGTGGCTTATAGCTAAGCCACAAAGTTGTACATTTATTTTTTTCGCATTAATAATGCGTCTTCCCAATTAACCTTTTGTTCTTGTTTATGCTCTTGCTGAGCTTGTTGTTTTTCATCAGACTGTTCATCTTTTTCTACATTTTCAGGTGATTCTGCTTTTTGAGTTTTTTCGATAATATCCGCATGAATTAACGTTTTAGTCGCTTTTCTCGGTGGTTTATCTAAAAATGATAGTAAAACTTTGGTGTACTCTGATTCCGGCGTATAAAACACTTTTTCTCGTGAACCTTGTTCAACAATTTTACCGTCTTTCATAACCACAATCTGATGACATATTGAATAGACTAACGCAAGATCATGGCTAATAAACAGATAGCTAAGATGATGTTTCTCCTGCAATGATTTAAGTAAATTAATTATCTGCTTTTGAATTGTATGATCTAAAGATGACGTTGGCTCATCTAAAATTAATAGTTCCGGTTGCAATATTAAAGCTCTAGCAATCGCTATTCTTTGCCGTTGTCCACCAGAAAACTCATTTGGATAACGAAAACGCATTTCAGGGTCCAAACCAACCTCTAGCATAATATCAATTACCGCTTGTTCTCGCTCAGCTTTAGTCAATTTTTTATGTGTCATTAGACCTTCACTGATAATTTGCTCAACATTAAAGCGCGGATTAAGTGATGAAAAGGGATCTTGAAATACAACCTGAATTCGGCTACGGAATGGTAATAACTTCTTACCAGATAAATTCTGGATAGGATGGCTATCAAATAGGATATCACCTTTTGATTTGATTAAACGTAAAATAGCCAGTGCGGTGGTACTTTTACCTGAGCCTGACTCCCCAACAATACCAACTGTCTCACCTTGATGTACCGCAAAACCAATATTATCAACAATTTTTTTCTTTTTGCTGCTAAATAATCGTTTTTGAGTGACGACCTCAACATTAAGATGATTCACATTCAGCAATATACCGGGAGTATCAGGTAAAGGAACCGGTTCACCACTAGGCTGAGAATTTAATAATGTTTGAGTATATTCTTGTTGTGGACGCAAAAAGATACGTTGTTTATTATTGAATTCAACAAGTTGGCCATCTCGCATTACCGCTACTTTATCTGCCAATTTTTTTACTATTCCCAAATTATGTGAAATAAATAACATGCTCATATTAAGCTCTTTTTTGAGCTCTTTGAGTAGTTCAATAATTTGTCCCTGAACAGAAACATCTAAAGCAGTAGTTGGTTCATCAGCAATTAATAATTTTGGATGAGTTAAAATAGCCATGGCAATCATTACACGTTGCCTTTCACCACCAGATAGCTGATGAGGATAAGAAGCCAGTTTGCTTTTAGGATCTTTAATGCCAACCCGATCGAGATATTGTAAGATTTCACCTCGAGCCACATTACGTCGCATACCCCGATGTAAAGATAAGACTTCATAAAGTTGTTTTTCAACGGTATGCAATGGATTAAGTGATACCATTGGCTCTTGAAATATCATACTAATTTCATTACCGCGAATTTTACGCAATTCTTTTTCAGAGGCATGTAATAATGATTTATCTTCGAAAATAATATCTCCTGAAGGATAAATCACTCGCTCTTTTGATAACAGCCTTAATATTGACAGTGCTGTTACACTTTTACCAGAACCTGACTCACCGACTAATGCCACTGTTTCTTGTTCATTAATATCAAAACTAATAGCGTCAACAACTTGATTTTGTGAATGCTGGCCAGTTTTAAAGGCAATACTTAAATCAATGATAGATAATAAAGGAGAACTCATTTATATACTCCTTTGTTTGGATCGAATGCATCTCTAATTGCTTCACCAATAAATATTAACAGTGACAATAAGATGGAAATAACTAAAAAAGAACTAATTCCTAACCAAGGCGCTTGCAAATTATTTTTGCCTTGTAGTAATAATCGTCCTAAAGATGGTGAATCAATTGGTAAACCAAAGCCGAGAAAATCAAGTGCCGTTAGTGTTGAAATTGAACCACAAAGAATAAATGGTAAAAATGTTAATGTTGCCACCATCGCATTTGGTAGCATATGTCGTAACATAATTTTACTATCGCTTACGCCCATAGCTTTAGCGGCTCGAATATAATCGAAGTTACGGGTTCGGAAGAATTCTGCTCGAACAACACCGACCAATGCCATCCAGCCAAATAACACCGTAATACCTAATAACCACCAAAAATTAAGCGGTAAGATACTGGCAAGCAGAATTATCACAAATAGTTCAGGTAAACCACTCCAAATCTCAATAAATCGCTGTCCTAATAGATCAACTTTTCCGCCATAATAACCTTGAATTGCGCCAATTAGCACGCCGATAATGGAGGTGAAAAAGGTAAGAAACAAGGCAAAAAACATTGATACTCTAAAACCATAGGCAATGTTTGCTAAAACATCAAATCCAGCATCGGTGGTGCCAAGCAAATGATTTTTTGATGGTGGTGTAGGGAACGTGCTGGTTGTGTCATGAATCACAGTATTATGAGTATAACGAAATGGAGGCCAAAGTATCCAACCATCAGACTCAATCTTATTTTGTACCGCTGGATCTAAATAATTAGTTTGTGTTTTAAATTGCCCACCAAATTCAGTTTCCGGATAAAAATGGAATATGGGCGAATAATAGTTATTTTGATACTTGATAAATATCGGTCGATCATTAAATATAAAATCAGAAAATAGGCTGATTATAAATAATATTGAAAATAACCATAATGAATAATACCCACGTCGATTGCGTTTAAATCGTTGCCAACGTAGCTGATTAATTGAATAGTGCGTAGTCATCAGTTGCGAGCCTCAAAGTCAATACGTGGATCGATTATCATATAAGATAAATCTGATAAGAGTTTGGTAATAAGCCCAATCAATGTAAATATATACAATGAACCAAAAATAACCGGGTAATCACGCTGAATAATTGCTTCATAGCCGAGAAGACCCAATCCATTAAGCGAAAAAATAGCTTCAATCAATACTGAACCGGTAAATAAAATTCCAATAAATGCAGCAGGAAAGCCCGATACAATAAGCAAGGTTGCATTACGAAAAACGTGCTTATACAGAATTTGCCTTTCACTTAACCCTTTCGCTCTGGCAGTAACAACATATTGTTTACGAATCTCATCTAAGAATGAGTTTTTGGTTAACATGGTTAGTGTGGCAAAACCACTTACTACCATAGCAATAGTCGGTAAGCAAATATGCCACGCATAATCTTTTACTTTGCCCCAAAAATCTAATTGTTCAAAATTATTAGAAATCAATCCGCGTAGCGGGAAAATATCCCAATAACTGCCACCTGCGAACAAAACAATTAATAATACGGCTAATAAAAAAGCGGGTATTGCATAACCAATGATAATTAACGTACTTGACCAAAAATCAAATCTTGAACCATCTTTAACCGCTTTACGAATTCCTAATGGGATTGAGATTAAATAAATGATTAATGTACTCCATAATCCCAATGAAATAGAAACAGGTAAACTTTTGGCAATTAAACTTAATACTGATTCACTTTTAAAAAAACTGTTACCAAAATCAAACTGGATATATTGCTTTAACGTATTGATATAGCGTTCCCAAAGCGGTTTATCAAATCCATACTGTTTTTCAATCATTGCCACAATTTCTGGATCTAAACCGCGGGCACCACGATAATTTGATTTATTTTTTGGTTCGGTCAACTTAGCAGGGCTATTTTCACTGCCAGGCAGCAATACTTGCCCTGCTTGAGGGCCATTCTCTATCATAGCTAAAGCTTGATCGACGGGGCCACCCGGTGCAATTTGCACAATAAAAAAGTTGATAGTCAAAATGATTAATAAGGTTGGTATAATTAGCAATAATCGACGGATAAAATAATTCAACATATTAGCGTACTCTATTCTTTGTCAAACTAGCTGCTTTGTCTGCATCATACCACCAGCTATCAATACCTATTGCATAAGTTGGCTGTATGGCTGGTTGCCCAAATTTGTTCCAATATGCATAATAAGTTTTGCTGTTATACCACATTGGAATCATCGGATATTCTTTAGTTAAAATACGATCGAGCGCTCTTCCTAGTGAAATTAACTCACTTTGATTACCTACATTTTTGATTATTTCAGCAATAATCGAATCAATTGCCTGATTATGTAATCCTGAACCATTATAAGAAGAATTTAAATATTCACTCCCCCAAAAAATCATTAAATCTGAGGATGGATAATCTATTGCACTATAATTACGTGGCATCATGTCATAATCACGCTCACGCATTCTGCGCGTTAATTGGGCATAATCTAATGAAGTTATTTTCATTGTAATACCCAAACGAGCTAAATTTTGCTGAAATGGAATCGCATATTTAATGTCATCACCTAGATAAGTCAACAATTCAAACGCAAAAGGTTGCTCAGTTTTAGCATTAATTAACTTACCATCTTTAATGATCCAACCTGCTTCTTCTAACAATTTAGCTGCAGTTAATAAGTTATTGCGGTTAAAACCTTGTCCATCACTTTTCGCAATAGTGTAGGCTTCATCAAAGGCTTGCTCGGGAATAATATCTTTATATGGTGTTAACCATTTAAGTTCTTGTTCACTAGGTTTACCTTTTGCAGCATAAATGGTATTTTCAAAAAAGCTAAACGGTCTTTTATAACTATCATAATAAAAAGCGTGATTAAGCCATTCAAAATCAAAAGCTAAGGTTATTGCTTGACGAACTCTAACATCTTTAAAAAGATCTTTCTGCAAATTAAACGCTAACCATTTAGTATCTACAGCGGTTTCGACGTTTTTTTCTTTCTTTATGATATCTTTTGAATCAAAGTATTTTCCTTGATATTGAGTAAACCAGTTTTTCGGTTGCCCTTCACCGCGGAAATCGTATTCTCCAGCTTTAAACGCCTCTAACGCTATACTCGTATCCATATAATAATCGATACGTTTTTCATCAAAATTATCTAAACCTTTATTAACAGGTAAATCTTTTGCCCAATAGTCAGGATTACGCTTATAAACCACGTACTGCCCCATTTTATAATCACTAATATAATAAGGGCCACTACCAATAGGAGGAGTACTTAACGGCTCAGAAAAATTATGATCTTGCCAAAAATGTTTAGGAATAACACGCATACTACCAACAAAAGAAAGTAATTTTTCACGATCGGTTTCAGGTAATTCCACCCTAACCCGATAATCATCTATCGCTTTAACATTTATACCTTTGTTATAAACTCGATATTGTGAAACACCTTCGGTCATAAATTTATGAAAAGTAAATTCCACGTCATATGCGGTTATTGGCTTACTATCCTGAAAACGTGCATTAGGATTAATCGAGACTTCTGCCCAACGATAACTATCAGAATAAGTTATTGAAGTTGCTATCAGTGGATAAAAGCTGGAAATATCATCGGCTGTTGAGGTAAAAAGAGAATCATATAACGAACCAGAATGATGTTCAGGTGCGCCACGACTAGCAAAACGGTTAAAATTATCAAAGGTACCTATTTCATGTAGTTTGATAATCCCACCTTTAGGGGCATTGGGATTCACATATTCTAGATGGTCAAAATTTTCAGGATATTTAGGATCACCCAATAACGAAAAAATGGTTTTATGGTAAATATGCTCGGTTGGTTGATTCGGTTCAATGCTGTCAATCGGCTGGGATTCAATGGTCTCAGTTGATGGGTTAGCTTGTAGCGGTGTATCTGACAGCAAAGTGACATTTGGTTCTTCTTCGGCATAGATAGTCATTGAACAAAATAATAATCCACTCAAACAGCTTGAGATGAATAACTTTTTGATATTTTTTTTTCTTTGACTAATCATCCTAATTTAGTTCCTGTTTTATCAACAATTTATCAAAATAAGATTTTACCCTATTGAGTCTTAAAAATTTCAAACAATTTAGAATACGCTAAATAACATAGTAAGTTAACTATTTTGCCAAACTTCCAGCGAATGAGCAAAACCTTATTAATAAACTTAATAATAAACGACGATTATAACATTAATTGTTATCAATATTTGTTTAAGATTTATTCTTTTATAGAAAATAAATTTTTAACTAGATAAGAATAAATCGTCATGATTCATAATAAAAAAATTTTGAGGAACGGGGTTTTTTAGTATAAAAATTTAGCAATTTAATCGATATTATTTTATTATTTTAGAATCATTAATGATACTCAGCTAAATACTCCAACCAGTTAATCATCTAAAATAAGGATATCCGTTTTAATGCTTGAATCATTCTACAAATATTGGGGAAAATGCCAACAAGGCGATCAGTCAGATAATTATCACCTTTTAGCCTACCACAATTTAGATGTTGCAGCTTGTGGATATCATATAGTAAAAAACGATTATTTTAATTCTGCAGAGCTATTTGAACAGATTGGTTTTTCATCAGATGACACTGAAACAGCAGCCCTTTGGTTCGCCTATTTTCTAGCTTGGCATGATATTGGCAAATTCGCTAATGGATTTCAGCAATTATTCAAACACAATAACCCCCATCTCGTCGCCCCAGATCCTGCCAAAAGTTATTTAACTCGACATGATTCTCTTGGACACTGGTTATGGAAGAATTATTTAATGCAAGAATCAGAAATCCAATTAGAACATTACAATTATAATATTGACCAAATATATAATATTTGGTTATTAATCATGACCGGCCACCATGGCAAGCCACCAATCTTAGATCCCAAAGGCAACTTAGCATTTAATTCACAAGATAAACATGCATCTTTAGATTATATTAAAGCAATTAATAAGTTGTTTATTGTAGATAATCGGTTAGCTGGCTACCACACTAGTTTTTTTGATAAAAAATTTCGCAAAATTCTCAGCAAACTGAGCTGGTTAATCGCAGCCATAACAGTTATTAGCGATTGGTTAGGTTCCAATGAGCAATTTTTCACTTTTTGTTCAAAATCAATGGAGTTATCAGAGTATTGGGTAAACTATGCACTCGCTAATGCTGAAAAAGCCGTAGCAACTTTACCTAAAAGGTCATCCATTACTCCTTTTAATGGTATTAAAAACCTGTTTCCATTTATAGAAAAACCAACCCCTCTACAACAAAAAGCATTATCTTGCCCACTAACCGATAATGGCCCCGAATTATTTATTATGGAGGATGTCACCGGTGCCGGTAAAACCGAAGCATCTATGATTTTGGCTCATAGATTAATGGCTGCCGGGAAAGCTCACGGTATTTACATCGGTATGCCTACTCAAGCAACCGCTAATGGTATCTATCAACGAACGGCACAGATCTACGGTCAATTGTATCAAGCCGATAGCCATCCATCTCTGGTTTTGGCTCATGGTGCAAGTTACATGAATCCGACTTTTACTCAAACAATAATTAATTTAGATAATATTAGTCAGCAAAAATATCTCAACAATGATAATTCAGCCAGTAGCGAGTGCAATGAGTGGTTTGTCGATACTCGTAAAAAGTCATTACTGGCGGAAGTTGGGGTTGGTACGTTGGATCAAGCTTTGATGGCTGTAATGCCGTTTAAACATCAATCGTTGCGATTATTAGGGTTGCGTCATAAATTACTTATTTTAGACGAAGTTCATGCTTATGATAGTTATATGGTAAAACTATTAGAATCATTATTGCATTATCATGCATCGCAAGGTGGCAGTGCAATTATTCTTACTGCGACTTTACCATTTTTTCTGCGCGAAAAATTGCTTAACGCCTTCTATAGTGGATTAACATCAACACCATCACCTTTAACACTTGATACAGATTTACCTTTTCCTTTATTTACTCAACTAAATCAAAAAAACTTAGTCGAACAAGCAATAGCAACAAGAGATGAAGTAAAGCGACAAGTTAAGATTGACTGGATTGATAATATCAATTCCGGTATCGAAAAAATAAAGAGTGCAATTGAGCAAGGAAAAATTATTTGTTGGATAAAAAATAGTGTGGCTGATGCTATTAGTTTATATCAACAAATACAACAAAATTTGCATCTTGATAGTAAGCAAATTTTGCTATTTCATAGTCGTTTTGCTTATTGTGATCGTTTGGCTATCGAGCAAAAAACTATCGAATGGGCGGGAAAAACTTCAAATAACACCATTCGCTCGGCAAAAATCATAATTGCGACTCAAGTCATTGAGCAATCATTAGATCTTGATTTTGACGAAATGATTAGTGACATTGCACCTATTGATCTATTGATTCAACGTGCAGGGCGTTTACAACGACATGTGCGAGATAAACACGGAAATATCAAATCAGCCACTCACCAGAATCAACCACGTGATGAGCGAAATCCACCTATATTGACCGTATTTGCGCCAACATGGCAGGATGATCCAAGCGAAGATTGGCTAGATAATCCAGAATTTCGCAATACTAAATATGTTTACGCTAATCATGCCTATTTATGGTTTACCCAACGGGTTTTACGTGAAAGAGGTGTTATAACAATGCCTGAAGCGGCGAGACTACTTATAGAAGCGGTTTATCGCCATGATCTTGAACCACCAAAAGGTTTACAAGAGGCTTTTTATCAAGCACTAGGACAACAACTAGGACAAAGCTCACAAGCTAAAAGTATCATATTAAATTTTAATAAATGCTATAGCCGTGAACAATTCAATGCTGAATGGGATAAGGAAATTGAAGTTTCAACCCGTTTATCAAAAGATAATATTGATCTTTATTTAGCATATCAACAAGATGGAAAAGTTATTCCTTACTGTAGTAGTAACGAATACGCATGGGAACAAAGCCATATTACAATTAGTGCATCTAAATGGGCTAGAGTTAAAAAAGCCGTCCCACAACTTGACGAACAGCATCTAGAAAAATTGAGACAACAAATACATAGACCAAATGCCATTATTGTGTTAATTGAGACAGAAAAAGAACCTTCTTTTTATTCCAAGGAATTAGGCTTTTATCTAAATTAATTTAAAGTTAAATATTAATAATTTTAACTTGCAATAAGTTGAGTGAATTTCATACAGAAAAAATCGGTAAAAAATTACTCCCTTATATTTCAATTATAAAACAAATGGTTATAATTAGGGTGTTCCCTATACACATAGGGATAAACCATCGCCAGCGTTTTAGCAACGGTTGAAGGGAATGTGTTCCCTATACACATAGGGATAAACCGCGCGCGAATTTTGCTATATATCGCATTGTATGGTGTTCCCTATACACATAGGGATAAACCGCCATTCAAAACCTGACCACCTGCTTTGTTCCAGTGTTCCCTATACACATAGGGATAAACCGCTTCGGAAAGTGTAAATAAATTAGGTGAATCTGTGTTCCCTATACACATAGGGATAAACCGGTTGCAACAAGGGGAGCTAGATAATAATGGCAGTGTTCCCTATACACATAGGGATAAACCGTGGGTATTTTGCATTAAATTAGTATTAATCCGGTGTTCCCTATACACATAGGGATAAACCGCAGTTAATTGCTGTATTACATCCCCCCCGTATGTGTTCCCTATACACATAGGGATAAACCGTTATGGCGGTGTTGATGAGGAAACCGACGAACGTGTTCCCTATACACATAGGGATAAACCAGCTGCATTAACAACATATTCACCATTAGACAAGTGTTCCCTATACACATAGGGATAAACCGTAGCTAGCAGGGGCATATGAACATACTGCGGTGTGTTCCCTATATACATAGGGATAAACAAAGAGTTAGAATCAAATATTAATTAGCTTTGATTAACCCAAGCCAAAATATTTTGGATGGCTGTTTTAGCTTGATGGCTATTTTTCCAACATGATGATCCAGTTAGTAAAGCACCTTTATTTAATATTTCATCTAAATTGCTATTACGTAGTTTTTCGAATGAATCTAATTCCATCTGTTGTAATCTTTCAATAATTTTATCGCCAACATATTTAAGTTGTAGCAATTGTTCTTTTTCTAATTCTGAAAAGGCCATTTTTTCTATCCATTTAAAAAATTGTTATGATGTTACTAATGTGAATTTAGTTTTTTCCATTTCCTGATTTTAGTTCTAAAAGATTTAAATGGCGCAACTGAATTAATATGAATAAATCGTGCCACAGGCCATGCTGAAGGATAAGGTTTTGTCCAATTACGAGCATCTTTAGTAAAAAGCGTATCATCATCTAATGACTCAATCCAACTATTCCAAGTAGTCAGTTTCTGCTTAAATAATTGGATCTGTTCTTGTAATGAATAATCTTGATATATTTTATAAAAATGTTGGTATAATTCACCTAACTGATTCCATTTATATCCTTCCGCTGGTAGTATAGGCGTTTGCCCAGCAAGTTCGGCATCATCCCAAGATTTTACAAGATCTAACCATCCTAATTGATAAGCTATCATTTGGGCTGGTGTTCGATCAACACCTTCAATCAGTTTATCTTTCTCCGCTTCGGTTAATCCACTGAATTCATCAATAAATAGCTTAGCTGTTTTATTAATTTCATCTAATAGTTGTTGTTTATTGGCGTAATTCATTTTATTTACCATTATTATTAAAATACTTTAATTCTTCATCAATAAAATATCTAACTAAGTTAGCATACAATTCTTTAATTACATCGCCATTGAGACCTAACTCATCAGCCCAAAGTTTACGTTGCTCAAGCATGCTATTAAAACGTTCTTTAGCTTGCACATCGGTAGCATTTTTTTTGAATTGGCTTGCTGTTTTAACATAGTCAAAACGAGTTGCGAGTAATTGAATTACCAGATGATCTATATTATCAATTTCCGCTCGAATATCATTCATATCACGACATTCATTTGCTAAGATTTTTGGATTGTATTGAATCATATTTAATGACTAATAATTGCTAGTTTTGCTATCTTAGCACTGTATAAATATTTCTAAAAGGATTTGAATTGCAGAATTTAGAATTGGTGGAGCCAAGGGGGATCGAACCCCTGACCTCAACGCTGCCAGCGTTGCGCTCTCCCAGCTGAGCTATGGCCCCTAAAGGGATGAAAAACTTTGGCTAATAATATGCAACTAGTTAAAGGGTGTCAAATAAATTAATATTATTTGCTCAAAAAAAAAGCTAACAAAGCTCTGTCAGGCTATGACAGAGCTTGAATGATTAACGTAAAATTGCGTTTTGATCCGCGCCTTCTGCTTCAACTTTTGGTGGCATAAAGTGTTCACGTTTCACACCTAATTTAAGCGACATATATGCTGCTACATAAATTGATGAAATTGTACCTAACACAATACCAACCCCTAATGTTTCAGAGAAACCTTTTAACATTGAACCACCGAAAATATATAAGATAATAACAACGGCTAACGTTGTGCCAGATGTCATTAAGGTTCGATGTAATGTTTGAGTTAATGAGATGTTGATAACATCATATGGCGACGCACGTCGTATTTTTCTAAAATTCTCACGAATTCGATCGAATACAACGATAGTATCATTAAGTGAATAACCAATTATAGATAACATTGCTGCAATAATGGTTAAATCTAATTCACGATCAAAGAGTGATAAATAGCCCGCGGTAATGACGACGTCATGCGCTAATGCTACAACAGCACCAGTACCAAATCGCCATTCAAATCGAAATGCAATATAGATTAAGATACAAATTAATGCTGCACAGATCGCCAAAATACCATCTTGAGCTAATTCAGAACCAACCGTAGGACCAACGAATTCAACTCGCTTAATTTCAGCATTACTATCAATATCTTTATGTACTAAATTAGAGATTTTAGTACCTAATGCATTATCAATTGCAGATGATACACTACCCTCATTTTGATTGGCGGTGGCTAAACGGATAATAATATCTTTACTGCTGCCATAATACTGAACGACTGGTTCATGATAACCTGCATCACGTAAACTATTACGTAAATCATCAAGATTTACGGCTTTAGTTACTGTCAGTTCAACTGTGGTGCCACCGGTAAAATCCTGTCCAAGATTGAACCCTTTAACAAGAACAACCACAAATGAAGCAACAACCAATAACATTGAGATAACAAAAGCGATGAAGCCAAATTTTAAAAAGTCGAGTACTCTTCGTCCATGATTTAATTCTCTAACATCATGATTTTCTTTTTTATTAATAGTCACAATAAACCTCTAAATTGATAACTTATTGACGCGACGACCACCATAAATAAGATTGGCCAGAGCTCGAGTCCCTACGATCGAGGTAAACATCGATGTTACAATACCGATACCTAATGTAATGGCAAAGCCTTTGATAGAACCTGTACCTACTGCATAAAGAATAATCGCAGTTATTAATGTGGTAATATTGGCATCAAAAATACTACTCCAAGCGCCAGCATAACCTTCGTTAATTGCATGTTGGACACCTCGACCATTACTGAGCTCTTCTTTTATACGCTCATTAATTAAAACATTCGCATCAACTGCCATACCTACAGTTAGTACGATACCGGCAATACCTGGCATACTTAATGTTGCCCCAGGTAATAAAGACATTGCACCAACAATAAGAATTAAGTTTGCAACTAATGCAAGGCTAGCGAATACACCAAATAAACGATATACCACTAACATAAAGATTACCGAAATTAATAATCCCCATACACAAGATTCTAAACCTTGAGTAATATTTTCTTGCCCCATTGACGGACCAACGGTACGTTCTTCAATTATTTGGATCGGCGCAATCAATGCACCTGCTCTTAATAGTAGTGATAAGTTTCTAGCTTCATCAACACTACTAATCCCAGTTACTTGGAATCGGTCACTAAAAATACCTTGGATCGTTGCTACATTGATAACTCTCTCTTGTTTTTCAAGAATAGGTTTATCATTTTCATCACGTTTTCCTGTATCTTTATATTCAACAAATAATGTTGCCATTGCTTTTTTCAGATGTTTCTGCGTGAAATCAAGCATAGTTTTGCCGCCAGCACTATCTAAGTTAATAGAAACTTCAGGCTGGCTATATTCATTTACTCTAAATGAAGAATCGGTAATATGATCACCTGTTAATACTACACGTTTATAAAGTAAGACCGGACGACCATTTTCCATATATTTTATTTCAGAACCATATGGAACACGCATTTCACCTTTTAAAATAGCTTCTAAGTCAGTTGAACCATCTTCATTTACTTGTCTAAACTCGAGGGTTGCAGTTGCACCTAAAATTCGTTTAGCTAATGCAGTATCTTGAATACCAGGTAATTCAACAACAATACGATCAGAACCTTGACGTTGAACAATTGGTTCAGCAACACCTAATTGATTAACACGATTACGCAAAATGGTGGTATTTTGTTGTACAGCATCACTTTTAGCTTGTTGTAGCCGCTGTTGGCTAACACTAATAACGATGCTATTTTCACTTTGCGAAGTTAATTCATAATCTTGCAATCCATTAATTTTAGTAATGGCTTTGTTTCGATCTTCTGTATTATCGAATTGCATTAAGATTTGTTGATTACTACTTTTATTTAATGCTTTGTAATTTAGATTATTTTTATTGAACTCTGCTTTTAAATTTTCAATCGATTGTTCTGTCAATTTACTTAACGCAGTAGTCATATCTACTTCCATTAAGAAATGCACACCACCACGCAAATCGAGCCCTAATTTCATGGGTTCGGCACCAATCATTGTTAACCATGATGGTGTTGCAGGCGCTAGATTTAGTGCAACAGTATAATCATCACCTAATTCTTGTGATATTAATTCCTTAGCTTTCAGCTGAGTATCATTATCACTTAAACGAATTAAAATAGATTTATTTTCATAAACTAGTGATTTAGGTTCAATTTGATTTTTCACCAAAAGTTGTTTGACTTTATCTTGCGTAGCAACATTAATTTCGGCACTATTTGAACCTGAAATTTGTATAGCGGGATCTTCACCATAAATATTTGGAAGAGCATAAAGTAGGCCGACGCAAATCACGACGACCAACATAATGTACTTCCACAAAGGATAGCGATTTAGCACGACATATTCTCTTGTGGGATTAGATAATTAATACAATGAATTATAATAGCAAAATCTATTATAATGATTTCATTGTTCCTTTTGGTAATACCGATGTGATGAAGTCACGTTTGATAACAACTTCAGTTGTATCATTTAACTCTAACACAATATAACCATTTTCATTAACTTTTGATACTCGACCAATAAGTCCACCATTAGTTAATACTTCATCACCTTTTGAAATAGAAGCCATTAACTCACGATGTGCTTTAGCACGTTTTTGTTGTGGACGCATAATCATAAAATAGAAAAATAGCCCAAACACCACCAACATAATTGGCATTATGTAATCGCCACCAGGCTGAGCACCATCAGCTGCGTATGCATTAGAAATAAAAAAGTCCATATTGGTCCTCTTAATGAATATAAAAATATTAAAGTGCAGAATTATAACACAATAAATAAATCGATTATTAACTATTTCTTGCCAATATCTTTTAAGTCAACAACAAATATCGCTATTATTAACAATTTTATTCAATTAACTAAATAAATACAGTACCCGCCAACAATGAACCAGCCAAAAAATTAAGTCGTTAAATATTGTGCCATACTAACCAAGTTAAATAACCATTTAGGATAAACACCACATACCATGGTTAATAATGCTGCGATAACAATAAATAATTCACTCACTTTTATATCTTGCCATTTCAATTTAATAATAGAATTATTACTTGAGAAATCATCACGGCTGATAGGCTGCCTAATATAAAGATTAAGAATAAGTCGTGAGTAGAAATATAAACCTATGGTACTACCAATTACTACTGCAGCAATTAACCACCACAACTCAGCCGTCACACCTAATAGTACTAAAAGAAAACGTCCTACAAAACCTGCTGTAAGTGGTGCACCTGCTAGAGATAATAAACCAACTCCCATTGCCAAGGCTAAAATAGGGCGACGCCAAAATAATCCTGAAAGATCAATTTCTTTTTCATGATCTTGTAACTCATTGGAATGGGATTCTAAGCTGATCACGCCTAAAACACAGATGTTGGCAAAAATGTAGCCAATTAAATAAACACCTATTGTTTCTAAAGCGAGCACCTGATACTGCACGGCAATTAAAGCTAGTAAAAGATAGCCAAAATGGGCAACTGAGGAATAAGCCAATAACCTTTTTAAGCTACTTTGCATTAATGCCAATAAATTTCCCCATAAAATTGAACAAAAGGCCATAATAACCAAAATAATACGGATTGTTTCATTATTTACTATTGGTGCTAATAAAAATAGTCTGGCAATAGCACAAAACACGGCGACTTTACCTACCGTTGATAGTAGTAATGAAACAACTGTCGGAGCCCCTTGGTAAACGTCAGGTAACCAAAGTTGAAAAGGTACCAGCGAAAGTTTAAAACCAATACCAACTAACATTAAACAAATACCAATTAATAATAATGTACTTGGATAGGTCATGGTTGATAATTGATAACTTAAACCACTAAATGTCAGCTCGCCAGTCGTAGCATAATAAAAAGCAATACCCATTAACAAAAATGAACTAGCAATGGCAGACAAAATCATATATTTAATCGCAGCTTCTAGCGCATGGGTTTGGATGTATTGATAGCCGATTAAGCCAATAAATGGAATCGAAAGTAATTCAATTCCAAGAAAGAATGACATTAAATGACTAGCATAAACTAAAGTGATTCCGCCTAATGTCATAAATAGTAAAATTATATAGAATAATCCATGGTTGATTTCTTCTTGTACAAACCATCGATAAGCTAATGATGCGACCACAATTGAAATGATTAAAATTAAGCTGGTATAAAGTAACCCATAACCATCACAAGTAAATAACGCAGTAACATGATGAGCTCCCCATTCGTTATTAGCATCATTCTGCTGAGTATCATCTACATTAGGTGACGATCCAACCATATCATTATTTTCTGTAACAGACTCTGTAATTTCCGAATTTTCCGAGGTAGTGATTTCTTGTTCTGTAGGTACGGCATCAATAGCTACCGTTTGTTCAGTTGCAGGCGTTTTATCACTAGTATCTAGTGGCGAAGAAACAGATATTTGCATATTGTCACTACTAATATCTGATATTGCTTGGGTATTAAATGAAATTTTATACCCCAAAATTGCTGAGAAAACTAATGCAAAAATTAATCCCGATATGGTTAAAGTTGCACACTTTTTAGTATCTATTTTGAAAATAAATAATGCGATGAGCAAAACTATTATGGCAAAGCTCAATATAAATATTGGCAATAAAGCTATCATAAGTTATTACTCTCCCACTCTTTCAGTAATTATATATTGCAGTGTTTGGTTGACAATAGAATAAGACATATCTAAAACCATTTTTGGATATAATCCAATAAAAATTAATACAATAAGCACACTAGACAATAGAAAAATATCTTTTTTACTCAGCAAGTGTTTTGTAACCGTAATTTTATCAACTACGCCATAAAAAATAGGTTGCATGCGAATAATTAACGATATCGACAGTAACAATAATCCAATTGCCAGTAAGATAGTGTAATAAGGATATGAGTTATAACTACCTAATAACATCATATAATTACCAACAAAGTTAGCCGTTCCTGGAATACCTAACACAGCTAACATAAAAAATAGAGTAAAAGAAGACAAATACTTTACTTGCTCTTTTAATCCAACGAATTGATTAATGTTTCGGGTTAAATAACATTCTGCTAACATACCACTTATTATAAACATACCAACAATAGCTAAATTAACAGCTATCATTTGAATAACAACACCTTGGAAAGCAATAACTGAGCCGCTATAAATAATAGCCGTGACAAATCCCATTAAAGCAATATGGATATAAGCAATCAGCTTCTTAATATCTGTCTGATTAAAAGCAAGTAAAGCGGTATAAAACAACGTACATATAGCCAACACTAAAATAAACGGCATAATTGTTAGCGAAGCATTAGGAAAAAGTGGGATCACAAAACGTAATAAACCAAATGCCGCTGTATTAACTAACAAACCACTTATCATCATCGAACCACTTGTTGACGATTCAATATGTGCTTCAATAAACCAATTATGAAAAGGGATTAAAGGAATACGTATAATAAAAGCAGCTAAAAAGCCTAGCATTAATAAAAATTCGGTATTACTTGAAATCGGCGTATTAGTTAAAATTTGATAATCAAAAGTCCATTTCGCCGTTATGTTCCAGTTGATTAAAGCCAATGATACAATCGATATTAGCATTAGTAGGCTACTTATCTGAGTGTAAATTAAAAATTTGCTAGCACCATTAAAACGTAATTGTGAATTTAAATCTCGTCTGCCCCACAACGAAATTAAAAAATAGATTGGAATAGCTACCGCTTCCCAGAAGAAAAACATTAAAAACAGATCAGTGATTACAAATAACATCATAATGGCTGATGCCATAAATAATACACATAAATAAAATAATCCGACATTATTAAGATTTTCTTTACTAGAATAAACAATAACTAACAATACAACAAAGAGTGTTGAACTAATAACAATCAAAGATAAACCATCTAATACCAAATGAAAATGAATACCAAGTAAAGGGATCCAATCAATATTAACTTCTTTAATCCAGTTTGGACTTTGTTCTAAAGAACTGCTTGCATCTGCCCATAAAACAATTACCAAAATAAACGTGATTAATATGGTTGTAAGAGCAATCATCATTGGTAAACGTTGCCAGCGCAACTGTATATCGGTTGAAGTCATGATTCTTTGTAAAAATACATGACAAAGCCAACCAATAAATCCGCCAATTACAGGTAAGAAAACAAGCCATAACAACATTAAGTTCACACCTTTATCAAATAAAAATCAATAACATTAATATAATAATGCTACCTATTACCATTGAAACCATATACCATCTTATTTGTCCGTTTTCTAAACTGACAATATAAGCATTTATTTTCTTTATCCCCCACATAATCCAATCATCCCATAATGCTAATGGATCCTTTTTCAGTAAGTTTGCTAAATAAATATATGGTTTTACAAAAACATTATTTAACAAATAGTCAAATCGCCAATCACTTTTACATAATTTTCCTAACGATTTGATCATCGGAGTATTGAGAATTTCATGAACTTCAGCGTTCGGATGAGCATAAAGAATATAGGCAATGACTAAACTTAATAAGGTTACTGCACACAGCAATATTCTAAATGGGATCTGACCTTGCGTATCTAAATTGGCTATTGGGATTATCCCTTTTATCGGCAATGGCAAGTAAATAAACAGTGCCGTAGTAAATATCAATAAGATAAAAAGCGGATAATAATTTATTTTTCTGATTCTTATTATCTTTTCAATTTTAATTGAATGATGGAAAACCAAAAATATCAACCGCCAAATACATAAACTAGACAATAAAATACCTAATAAGCCGATAGTACCGGCCATTAAGCTATCTTGAGCCATTAATCCCCAAATAATATCACCTTTAATATAAAATGATGCTGACACCCACGGTAAGGCACTAAGTGATAACATGATTACTAAGAAGATTGCATATAAAACTCGATTAGACTTTAACAAGCCACCAAGTTTATTGATGTCTCGTTCACCTTGGCACTGTTTGATTAAAATTGCAGAAGCAAGAATGAGTAATGTGCTAGTTACAGCATAATTAATCAAACAACTTAATGACAAATTCCAGCTCTGGGTCGAAAATGCATAAAATAGATAACTTATTTGCGCTAAATTGATATAAGTTATAATCTGTTTTATATCATTTTGAACCAAAGCAATACTACTGGCAAAAATAACAGTCAAAGAAGCGAATAAAAGCATTATATTAAGCGTATCACTCGACATCATAAACAGATTGCTTAGTCTTAAGACCAGATAAACACCAGCAAATATAACAGTAGAAGATTGCAATAACGCAACCGCTGGCATCGGTGCTAGTGTTGTTTCTTTGAACCATGAATGCATTGGGAAAAGCGCAGATTTACTCATAGCGCCAAGAAATAACATTAACGTAATCCAAAAAATAATATCTGAATCAACAGCTAAATCATTATGCGCTTTTATTAAAATATCGCTAATTTTTAATGTTTCTAAAGTCTGATAAAGTAAGAATATACCTATGATTAGAAAAATATCAGTTAAATGCATCATAACAAATGCTTTAACGGCAGCATAACTATTGCGAGCTTGTTTGTAGTAGATACCAATAAGTAAGTAAGTACTTATACTCACCCCTTCCCAACCAAGTAACATTACAAACAAATTATCAACAAGAACAACCGTTAACACACTTGCTATAAGTAAATTGCTATATGCATAAAAAGTATAAATATCTTTTCTCGATTTTAAATAACAGGCGGCAAAAAAATAAATCAATAAACCAAAGAATGATATTAATACTAAGAATGTTAGTGATAAGCCATCTAGTGTTAAAGATATAGGAACTTCAAAATCACCGACTGAAAACCAAGTCCATAAATTTCTTGTATAAACCAATGTCATATCAGGAACAGTATTGGTAGTAAAATCAATACAAGAAAATATTGTTATTAATCCAACAAGAAACATCGTACAAATCCCGATTAACATAACATTAATGGATTGTATTTGTCGCCCAAAACAGACTAATATCAAGAAAGATAGCAATGGAACAATGATAGTTAAATAAAGTAAATTCATCCTTTCATTTCACTCAATGAGTCAATATTAAAGTTTTTACGTCGATAAATTAATTTTACCAGTAAAGCAAGCCCGACAGATATTTGAGCTAATACAGCCGTTACCGCTAATATAGCAAGCACCTCTCCATCAGATTGCTGCCAATAACTACTTGCAACAAAAAGTGCTGCAATGGCTCCATTATTCATGATGACAAGACTTAACAATAAGAAGTAGAGATTACGTCTAATCATTACCCCTAAAAGCCCTATTACAAATAAGATAGAGGCAAAAATCAAACCATACATAAGTGGTATCACATTATTTCTCCGACAGCATTCGATGCATAAAATGATAAGATATAACTGCAGCACCTAATAATAAAAATGTAGCTAATTCAGCCATTAATACATAAGCATAGATTGACATTTGGTGCATCAATTCATGAGATTCCGTGAACTGTGTATAGTCAGTGCTTACTACGCCATAAATAAGAACAACTAATAAAATAAACGCTAAAACTAATGGTCCTAGCCAAATTTTGGGGCTGATACCATGTTTACCATTTTCAACATTGTCGCGACGCATTTCGAGCATTAAAGAAACAGCCCTAAACAGAATGACAGCTCCACCAATAAAAAAAAGAATATATAAAACAGCCGAAATATATGTTTCAAGGAGAATAAATATTAATGCTGATGCAAAAAGTGATATAGCCAGATATAAAATTGCTTTTTCTACTCGCCGACAAAAAATCACTTTTATACTTGCAACAACAGCAATTATCGATGCGATATAAAAAACAACGATCATTAATTCATCCAATACTTATTTCATAATGACATTAGTATATACTTAATTGACAACAATATACAGTTTACTAACGTAGTGTTAATACAAAAAAGTCTTTCTAAATAAAATTTTAACTTTTCATAATAGTAAGAATATTTATTTAGCAAATATAATAAAAACAATAGAAATAATAAAATCCATAAAATTTTATTATTTAAATTCAATACAACATTGTTATAAAGTATGTATCCTGAGCGATTAACCTATATTTATACCTTTTTCTTTAAATTGTCATTTTAATCATACAGTTTAAACGCACTTAGGCAAAAATATAAACAAGTAGAGAATAGAATGAATAATCAATACTCATCAATGCGAAGTAACGTCAATATGTTAGGCACCCTATTAGGCGATGCAATTAAACGCGCAACAGGTAATGAAACTTTCGATTTAGTCGAAAAAATCCGTCAGTTATCCAAATCGGCACAACAAGGAAATAAACAAGCGCATAATGAATTACTTAAGTTAATTGAGAATCTTAATGATCAAGATCTACTTCATGTTGCACGTGCATTCAACCAGTTTTTAAATTTAGTTAACACTGCTGCAGAGTATTATGGTATTTCGCCTCATGGCGAAGCATCAAGTAGTCCTAAAAAGATGACTGAATTATTCAAATCACTTAAAGACTTAAATTTTGCCCCTCAGACTATTTCACAAGCGATTGATAATTTATCTATTGAGTTAGTACTTACTGCTCATCCAACGGAAATCAATCGCCGCACAATGATTAATACTTATACCGCAATTAATAGTTGTTTATCACAACTTGACCATAATGATTTAGCCGATTATGAAAAAGAACGGATTATGCGTCGTTTAAAACAGCTCGTTTGCCAAGCATGGTATACCGACGAAATTCGTAAAAAACGCCCTACACCTCTTGATGAAGCTAAATGGGGATTTTCGGTTATTGAAGATAGTTTATGGGAAGGTGTTCCTCTATTTTTACGTGAGTTCAATGATCAACTAGTTGATTCATTTAATGAAGAGCTATCCGTTGAACATGTACCAGTTAAATTTACCTCATGGATGGGCGGAGATCGAGATGGCAATCCAAATGTCACAGCTAAGGTGACAGAAAAGGTCATGTTACAAGCCAGATTAAAAGCAATTGAATTATTTTTAGCGGATATTCAGATTCTAGTTCGTGAATTATCCATGACAGAATGTAGTCAATCGGTTATTGATTTATTAAACGAACAAAATAAAACTGCATCAGAGCCTTACCGAGCCGTAATGAAACAACTACGATCTCGTTTAGTTAAAACCCACGGTTATATCATTTCACTATTAAACAATGAGCAAGTTTTAGCGCCAACCGATCTTTTGACTAAAAATGAACAATTATGGACACCACTTTATATCTGTTATGAATCTTTAATAGAGAATGGCATGTCAACTATTGCTCATGGGCCATTACTAGATACATTAAGACGTATTAAAAGCTTTGGATTGCAATTAGTTAGATTAGATATCCGTCAAGACAGCTCGGTCCATACTGAGGCTTTAGATGCTTTAACTAAAGAACTTAATTTAGGTAGTTATGCCTCATGGACAGAAGAAGAAAAACAGGAATTTTTATTAGCTGAATTGCAATCTAATCGACCATTACTTCCTTATAATTGGCAACCAGATGAAATGGTAAAAGAAGTGTTAGATACCTGCCGAGTGATTAAAAAAGCGGGTGAGGAATCAATCGCTTCTTATGTAATTTCAATGGCCAAAGCTCCTTCTGATATTTTGGCAGTTTATTTACTCCTAAAAAGTGTTGATTGCCAAAAAAATATTCCTGTTGCACCGTTATTTGAAACCTTAGAGGATTTAAATAATGCTAAATCTGTTATGCAAAAACTTTTAGATATTCCTTGGTATCGAGAAAAGATCAATGGCAAACAGATGGTAATGATTGGCTATTCAGATTCTGCGAAAGATGCAGGAACACTTGCTGCGTCATGGGCACAATATCGGTCACAAGAAGAATTAGTCAATTTGTTTGAAAAATATAATATTAACTTAGTATTATTCCATGGTCGTGGTGGTTCAATTGGACGTGGTGGTGCACCAGCTCATGCGGCTTTACTTTCACAACCACCAGGATCACTTAAAGGTGGTTTACGTGTTACAGAACAAGGCGAGATGATTAGATTTAAGCTTGGTTTACCTGAGGTTGCACTTAGTAGCTTAATGCTTTATGCATCAGCGATTTTACAAGCAAATTTACTTCCACCTCCAGAGCCTAAGCAAGTCTGGCGAGATATTATGGATGAAATGTCAGATTATTCTTGCCAATGCTATCGAAGCTATATTCGAGAAAAAGCTGAATTTGTTGATTATTTTAGAGCAGTTACACCAGAAGCAGAACTAGGTAGATTACCATTAGGTTCTCGTCCACAAAAACGTCGAACAGGTGGTGGAATTGAGAGCCTACGTGCAATACCATGGATTTTTGCTTGGACTCAAAACCGTTTAATGGTGCCTTCATGGCTTGGTGCAGGTAGTGCACTTAGAGTTGTTATCCTTGAAGGTAAAAAAGATCAATTGCAAGATATGTATCATAATTGGCCATTTTTTAATGCTCGTTTAGGAATGCTAGAAATGGTTTATGCCAAAGCAGCACCAAATATTCATGAATATTATGAACAACGTCTAGTTTCCTCTACATTATGGCCATTAGGTGATGAATTAAGAAATTTATTAACTGAAGATATCAATACTGTACTAACCATCACGGATGATATTAGCTTAATGGCTGACTTACCATGGATTGCCGAGTCAGTCGCATTGCGTAATACTTATATTGAACCACTTAACTTATTGCAAGCCGAATTATTGAGTCGTTCTCGTAAAAATAATGATGAAAATAGTATTGTTGAACAAGGATTAATGATAACAATTTCAGGTATTGCAGCAGGAATGCGAAATTCAGGATAATAAAAAAGGGCTTATTCGCCCTTTTTATTTTGAGAAAGTTGTTCCAAATATGCTTTAGCATCTTCATCACCTTGCTCGCTAGCTTTGGTGAACCAATAAATAGCTACATTAATATTTTGTTTAACATCCTGACCTTCAAGGTATTTAATAGCTAAATTATATTGAGCATCAACACTTCCTTGATTGGCGGCTTTATTATACCAATCTATAGCTTTTTGTTCGTCTTTAGGGACCCCACCACCGACATCATACATAACAGCAATATTATATTGGGCATCAGCATTACCACCCTCGGCTGCTTTAGTAAACCAATGAGCTGCTTGAGTATTATCTGGTCTTGTCCCCGAGCCAGTTGCATACATAATACCTAAATTATACATCGCCAATACATGACCTCGTTCTGCGGCTTGCGTATAAAAATAAAGTGCTGCAACATAATCCTGAGTTAAACCATCACCATTTTGAGACATTAATCCTAAATAATATTGTGCTTCAGCATTATTATCTTTTGCAGCTTGACTAAACCAATCAGCAGCAATCATTCGATCTTTTTCTACATCATCACCAAAAAAGTACATAATACCCAGATTTAAATAGGCATCATAAATACCTTGATCGCCTGCTTGGGTAAAATAATTAATCGCAGCAGAAATATCTTTAGCAACTCCTTCACCATTTTTATACATTAACGCCAAATTATATTTAGCTAAAGGATAATTCTGATCAGCTGCCAATTTAAAAAATTTGAATGCTTCAGATAAATTCGCTTTGGTTCCTAATCCATTTTGATACATATAAGCTAAATTATTTTGTGCTTTAGCTAATCCTTGTTCCGCAGCTTTATTGAACCAAAAAAATGCTTTTAAATTATTAACTTCAACACCTAACCCTTGTTTATAAATGGTACCGAGATTATATTGTGATTGCATATCACCCTTTTCAGCAGCAAGCAATAAAGAAGGTATTAGTGAACCTGGGTCGCTCACTTTTAATTCCGTATCAGGCTGTGTTTTAGCTTCACTTGCCATTACTCCACAAGAGATAAATAACATCAAAGCCAATATAATTTGAAGTTTTTTCATAATTGTCTAAATGCCATAATATTGGCAATAATTATACATAATTGCTCCAAAAGGGAATAGTTTTGTTTTGCAATTAACTTTATCCATTATTTTCCCATTAATTAGTTAAATATATTACAAACCAAGTTCCTGCCAAATTTTATCAACATGGGCAACCACTTTTTCATCTTTAGTAATAATGCTTCCCCATTCTCGATTTGTTTCACCCTGCCACTTATTTGTAGCATCCAATCCCATTTTAGACCCTAAGCCAGATACAGGTGAAGCGAAGTCTAGATAATCAATTGGCGTATTATCAACAAATGTAGTATCTCGGTGTGGATCCATTCTTGTTGATATAGCCCACATAACATCTTTCCAATCCCTTGCATTAATATCATCATCACAAACAATAATAAATTTAGTATACATAAATTGTCTTAAATAGGACCAAATACCCATCATGACTCTTTTGGCATGCCCTGGATATTGTTTTTTGATTGTGACAATAGCAATTCGGTAAGAACATCCCTCTGGTGGAAGATAAAAATCAACAATTTCAGGAAATTGTTTTTGTAATATTGGAATAAACACTTCATTTAATGCTAATCCCATTACTGCCGGTTCATCTGGTGGCCTACCGGTATAAGTGGAATGATAAATGGCATCTTTGCGTCTAGTTAAATGAGTTACCGTGAACACGGCAAATTTTTCAACTTCATTATAATAACCAGTATGATCACCATAAGGGCCTTCAGCAGCAAGTTCGTTGGGATCGATATAACCTTCGAGAATAATTTCAGCTGTTGCTGGCACTTCTAATTCATTTGATAATGACTTAACAACTTCAGTTCGACTATTTCGTAACAATCCTGCAAAAGCGTATTCTGATAATGTATCTGGCACTGGCGTAACGGCACTTAATATAGTGGCTGGATCTGCGCCTATTGCGATACTAACTGGAAAATTTTCATTTGGATGAGATTTTTGCCATTCAGCAAAATCAAGCGCACCACCACGATGTGATAACCAACGCATGATTAATTTATTTTTACCTAATAATTGTAAGCGATAAACACCAATATTTTGACGCTCTTTATGAGGACCTTTGGTTATTGTTAACCCCCAAGTTACGAGTGGGGCTACATCTCCTGGCCAGCAATGCATAATAGGTAATTGAGTTAAATCGACTTCATCATCTTTAAAAATTAATTCCTGGCAAGGTGCTGAAGAACGACGCTTTACCGGCATATTGAGAACTTGTTTATATTTAGGCAAAACATCAAAAAATTGTCGAATACCTTTCGGTGGTTCAGGTTCTCGTAAAAAAGCGAGCAATTCGCCAATTGCTCGCAATTCTGTAGTTTCTTCTCGCCCCATCGCCATAGCAACTCGTTTAGCCGTACCAAAAAGATTACACAACACTGGGATTTTATAACCAATTGGATTTTCGAACAATAATGCCGGACCTTGTGAACGTAATACACGATCAGCGATTTCTGTCATTTCAAGATGAGGATTAACCGGATAACTAATTCGTTTCAGTTCGCCTTGCTGTTCAAGGTAATCTAAAAAATCCCGAAAATTAGATAATGCCATTATTGCTCCTTTCAACTCTAAATTACATTAATCAAATACAAGCTGATAAATATTAATTAATCTGCATCGAAATTTTCACTATATATAGGAACTTCTTTGATCTGATTACACCCAACAATTTTAGGTAATAAAATTTGAAACTGTTGCTGATCAATTTCAGTAAATTTATTTTGATCTACTTGATAAAATAAATAATCTTCAGTTTTATTATCAGTTTGAATCGAAGCTAACCAATAATTACGATCATCACTATTTTCATTGGCGAAAATTTTAATAATACTATTTTCTCGTTTCTCGGGTTGATTATGTAATTTATAATCGATGATTTTTTCGGCGATTTGAGAATCATACTCATCAAAAATGATGTAGTCACCTTGATTAACTTTGCACCTTTTTATATTTATCTCAGCATAACTGTTTGATATTAGAAAGGATAAACTAAACAACAAAAAGATATATTGATTAAATTTCATTTTTGATCTCTTAAATTAATTTTCTCAATTGAACCAATTTTACCAATAGCCTCACCATTATTTGGTGATACAGTAAGATTGGCTGCACTATTTATAGTTAACCATTGATAAGATAAATGTTCAGTAAGTACTGGCGTTACCTCATCACAAAGAGGTAAATAAAACCAATGCTCTTTATTTATCTTTACTTCTGGTGCATACCGATATCTAAACTGAGGGAAAATTTCAAATTCAACCACATGTTTTGCATCAATTAATTTAAGATTTTTTCCATTAATATCTATACCGGTCTCTTCAAAAACCTCACGAATTGCCGTATCCCTAGGCAATTCATTTTTTTCCAAACTACCTGTAACTGATTGCCAAAAATTAGGATCATCTTTACGTTGCAACATAAGAACTCGCTGAGTGCTTTTACAATAAATAACAACTAAAACTGACTCAGGGTTCTTATACTTTTGCATATAAATACCGTTACTTTTGACTCACTTCAATACCAAGTTCCTTTAACGCTGCTGGATTAGCTGGACTAGGTGCATCAGTTAACAAACATGTTGCTGCAGTTGTTTTTGGAAAAGCAATAACATCACGGATATTATCAGTTCCAGTTAACAGCATAGTTAATCTATCTAAGCCAAAGGCTAAACCTGCATGCGGTGGTGTACCATATTTTAGTGCATCAAGTAAGAAGCCAAATTTTTCACGCTGATCATCTTCATTAATACCTAAAATTGAGAATACAGCTTGTTGCATTTCGCTTCGATGAATACGTACAGAACCACCACCTACTTCATAACCATTAATAACCATATCGTATGCATTAGCTACCGCATTTTGAGGATTATTAATTAATTGCTCTGGCGTGAAATCCTTCGGTGATGTGAATGGATGATGCATAGCACTTAAGCCTTCCTCTGTTTCTTCAAACATTGGGAAATCAACAACCCAAAGTACTGCCCATTTATTCTCATCAGTTATACTTAAATCTTTACCGACTTTCAAACGTAAAGCCCCTAATGCATCACTAACAACTTTATAACTATCTGCACCAAATAGTAAAATATCACCATCTTTAGCATCAGCACGATTCAATAAAGCTTCCATTTGAGATTCATTAAAGAATTTAGCTACTGGGCTTTGTACACCTGCTAAACCTTTGTTACGTTCATTAACTTTGATCCACGCCATACCTTTAGCGCCATATACCGAGATAAATTGCGTATAATCATCTAATTGTTTGCGTGTCAATTGTGCACCATTTGGTACGCAAAGTAGCGCAACTCGACCTTTTGGATCATTCGCTGGTGTTGAAAATACTTTAAAATCAATATCTTTTACTAAATCAGCCACATCAATAATTTCCAGTGGATTACGTAAATCTGGTTTATCACTACCAAATCGTCGCATTGCTTCAGCAAAAGTTAATATTGGAAAACGACCTAAATCGACATTTTTCACATGTAACCAAAGTTCACGAATCATTTTCTCCATAATTTCACGTACTTGTTCGGCACTCATAAAAGAGGTCTCAACATCAATTTGAGTAAATTCTGGCTGACGATCAGCACGAAGATCTTCGTCACGAAAACATTTAACAATTTGATAATAACGATCAAAACCAGACATCATCAGTAACTGTTTAAACAGTTGCGGAGATTGAGGAAGTGCATAAAACTCACCGTTATGAACACGACTTGGTACAAGATAATCACGAGCACCTTCCGGCGTCGCTTTGGTTAACATTGGTGTTTCAATATCTAAAAAACCATGCTCATTCATGAATGAACGAACAAATGCGGTAATTTGGGCTCTAGTTTTGAAAATGGTAGACATTTCTGGTCGACGCAAATCAATATAGCGATATTTTAAACGTTGTTCTTCACTATTGTTTTGATTAAAATCAAGAGGTAAGACATCACTACGATTGAAAATAGTCAGCTCAGTAGCCAAAATTTCAACTTCGCCAGTTGCCATATCTTTATTAACTTGACCTTCAGGTCTTGCCCTTACTTTTCCTTTAATTTGAATACAAAATTCATTACGTAATTCGCCAGCTAATTCGTGTGCTTGTGGGTAATCAGGATCAAAAAAAACTTGCACAATTCCTTCACGATCACGCATATCAATAAAAATCATTCCACCTAAATCTCGGCGTTTATTGACCCATCCACATAGTGTGACTTCTTGATTAATATAACTTGCGTTTAATTGTCCGCAATAAATTGTTCTCATTAAATATATCCTGTGTACAATTGCCAAAAATGATAATTATTATAGAGCAATTTATCGGAGGATAAAGACTATCTATAAAAATAATCCTTATTTAATTTATTTATACTCAGTTTATGATAATAATTTTAATTTATATAATCATTTGTAAATTTATTTAAATTCAATAAGATAATTAATCAAAATACATCTTTTATAAATAAATTTGAAAAATGATTAATTTAATAACTTGTCATAACTGATATTTATTAATAAGCTTTAGGATTATTTAAATGTTGTTTATTGGATATGAAAGCTTTAATTTCAATTGATTATACTAATGATTTCATTGCTGATAATGGAGCTTTAACAACCGGTTCCGTAGGTCAACAAATTGAATCAGAAATGATAAACATAACTCAATCATTTATTAACAATAATGAATTTATCGTTTTTGCTATTGATGCTCATGAACCTTTAGATAAATACCATCCGGAAAATTCGCTATTTCCCCCTCACAATCTTGTTGGGACTGTTGGCCAACAATTATTTGGTAAATTACAGCAACTTTACCAACAACACCGATATTCAGACAATATCTATTGGATCAATAAACGTCACTACTCAGCATTTTGTGGTACGGATCTTGACCTCCGTTTACGCGAAAGACATATCACTGAAATCCATCTGATTGGGGTTTGTACTGATATTTGTATTTTGCATACGGCTGTAGATGCCTATAACTTAGGTTATAAATTAGTTATTCATCAAAATGCTGTTGCAAGCTTTGATCCCATTGGCCATCAATGGGCTTTGAAGCATTTTCAAAATACCTTAGGAGCAACCGTAGTATAAAAAGTGCAGTATAAAAACAGATAAAAAATAAAGAAGGAGCAAGAATGGAAGTTTTACGAGACTATAAATTGCATTTAATTGCCTTTTTAGTAGTAATTATTTGTGAGCTTATCGGCAGACAAACTATATGGATTATTGCTGTTTATCCAATGCTATATGCAATGATTTTTGGTGGCATTATTAGCTTCCCAAAACTAAAAATATTAACCAATAAAAATATGCAAAATGCAAGTCTTGTGATGATGGTTACATTAATTCTACTTGTCGCAAAACTTGGTGTAGCTGTAGGCCCGAAAATTGATATGATTTTAGAAGATGCCAAACTAGCCCTAATTTTTCAAGAATTAGGTCATTTTGCCGGAACCATTTTACTGGGCCTACCATTAGCAATGATCTTAGGTATGAAACGAGAAGCTGTTGGGGCTACTTATTCGGTAGCTCGCGAACCTAATATCGCCATAGTTGCAGATAAATATGGTTTAGATTCACCCGAAGGTCGAGGTGTTATGGCTATGTATGTCTGCGGTACTCTTTATGGTGCGATTTGGATGAGTATTCTTGCCAGCTTAATAGCAAAATTGAACATTCTACACCCATATGCGCTAGCAATGGGAGCTGGTGTAGGTAGTGGAAGTATGATGGCAGCCTCACTTGCACCAATAAGCGATTTATATCCTGACTTATCAGAAAACATTAATGCTTATGCTACCACAGCGAATTTAATGTCGGGAATGGTGGGTATGTATATTTACACACTATTTTCTTTGCCTTTCGCTTCTTTTATGTATAACACTTTAGACCGTTTTCGACGCAAAAAATAAGGATGTCATAATGAAGATTTTCGAGACGATTTTTGTATTTATTTTAGTCGCCATTATTATGGCAGCTGGTAACACTGTGGGATATAAAATTGATTTGATTTCATCGCTTGAAGCAGTAGCGATGCTAGTTATTATCTCTATTGTAGGGCTGTTAATAAGTAAGTTACCCGGATTTAATAAATTACCGGTAATTTTATGGGTATCTGTAGTTGCAGCTATTATGTCAGCACCAATATTCCCATACCATCAAGAAATTGTTGCAATTACTGATCAAGTGTCATTACTTGCAGTTTGTACGCCTATACTTGCTTATGCGGGATTAGCTATCGGTAAAGATCTTGCGTTATTTAAAAATATCTCTTGGCGCATTATTCCCGTATCTTTAGCTGTTTTTTCTGGTACATTTATTTTTGCAGCTATAATTGCTCAAGTCACACTACACTGGGAAGGCGTTATCTAAATTTAGATAAGGATTTTATTTATGACAAAAGAAGAACTAAAGAAAAAAGTTTGCGATGCAATTGCCAATCGAAAAGCAGATATCAAGTCAATTGCCGAGGCAATTTGGTCAGAACCAGAGCTCGGTTACAAAGAGCATAAAACCGCTAAAAAAGTAGAAGATGCTTTTGAGAAATTGGGTGTTCCTTTTAAAAATAAATTAGCCTTAACCGGGGTAAAAGGTCGTCTTAAAGGCGGTAAAGGTAGCAAATATAGTATAGCGGTTATTGGTGAGCTAGATGCGATCATCTGTGCCGACCACCCTGCTGCTGATGAAACATCCGGCGCTGCTCACTGCTGTGGACATAATGCCCAAATAGCCAACATGATGGCGGTTACCATGGGATTAATTGATTCAGGTGCCATGGAATTTTTAGCTGGTGATGTAGTACCATTTGCCGTTCCAGCCGAAGAATATGTTGAAATTACCTATCGAAATCGATTAATAGAAGAAGGTAAGATTAAATATATTGGTGGTAAACCAGAATTAATTTCTCGCGGTGATTTTGATGATGTTGATATGGCATTACAAATACATTTAACCAGTGTGCCAAATGAACGCCAAGATGGTTTTATTGAGATCTCAACGACAAGCAATGGCTTTATTGGTAAACTAATTAAATATAAAGGTGAAGCATCCCATGCTGCCGCAGCTCCTCATGCTGGTGTAAATGCATTAAATGCAGCTATGATGGGAATGATGGGTGTCCATGCTATCCGTGAAACATTTCAAGAAAAAGATTATATTCGTTTTCATCCAATTATTACCCAAGGTGGTGATTTAGTAAATGTTGTACCAAGCGATGTAAGAATGGAAAGTTATGTGCGAGCAGCTAATGTACCAGCCATGATTGACGCGAATGAAAGAATTAATCAAGCACTAAAGGCAGGAGCAATGGCTGTTGGTGCTACTTGCGAAATTAAAGATCTTCCAGGTTATCTGCCGTTAAATAATAATCCAACACTCAATGATTTTCTAAAACAAAATGCTGAAAATTTAATTGGTGAAGAAAACGTTTCAATTGCACCTCATATGACAGGAAGTACCGACACAGGTGATCTATCGCATATTATGCCAGTAAGTCATCCTTGGATTGGTTCGGTTAGAGGCGTGTTACATGGCAAAGATTACACTGTATTTGATGAAGATATGGCTTATATTCGCCCTGCACAAATGATGGCATGTACCATTATTGATCTACTTTATGATGATGCGAAATCAGCTCAAACATTAATGACAAATTACCAACCACTTATGACAAAAGAGGAATATTTAACATTCCTATCGGGTTTTGATAAATAAAGTTAAAAACTTGGCACAATCATGTGCCAAGTTTTTGTTATACTATACAAATCATTATCAACAATAACTATCACTTCATATGTTAACGCTTTCTGATCAAGAATTGCTACGCTACGACCGACAAATCACTTTGCATGGATTCGATATCGACAAGCAGCAAACTTTAAAAAATAGTACAGCATTAATTATAGGATTAGGCGGGTTAGGTTGTGCTGCTGCCGTCTATTTAGCAGCATCAGGCATCGGTAAACTAACATTGATTGATTTTGATACAATATCAGCGTCGAATTTAAATAGACAAATTTTATATACTCAACAATCAATAAATCAGTATAAGGTTGAAGTCGCAAAACAAGCATTATGTAATATTAATGCCGATATGATTATTGAAACAATTAATCAGAAACTGAGTGATAATGAGCTAATTTCGCTAATCAAACAGCATGATATCGTTATTGATTGCACCGATAATTTAATCAGCCGTGAACAAATTAATCGCTGTTGTTTTCTCGAAAAGAAACCATTAATTTCTGGTGCAGCAATCCGCATGGAAGGTTTACTCACTGTATTCAATTATCAAGATAATCAACCATGCTATCAATGCTTAAGTCAATTATTTGGTGAAGACCAACTTACTTGTATTGAAGCGGGGGTAATGGCACCATTAGTTGGCATGTTCGGTTCAATGCAAGCTCTAGAGGCAATCAAAGTACTTACCAATTATGGCAAACCTTTAATTGGTCGAGTTCTAATGATTGATAGTATGACAATGGAATTTAACCAAGTCATATTTACTAAACAAACTAATTGTATTGTGTGTGGAAACCAACATGCTAAACAGGAGCTAAAATGCAAATAAATCGCATCATTTTAGCACCAATGGAAGGGGTTCTTGATTATCATGTGCGGCAAATATTAACTGAAATTAATCAATTTGATTATTGTGTAACTGAATTTGTAAGAGTAACTCAGCATAAATTATCAAACAGAACTTTTTATCGACTATGTCCAGAACTTTATAATGAAGGAAAAACCTTATCAGGAACGCCAGTCCGAGTTCAATTATTAGGACAATCTCCTGAATGGATGGCTGAAAATGCCATTAAAGCGCTTGAACTAGGTTCTTATGGCATAGATATCAATTTTGGTTGTCCAGCTAAAACCGTTGTTGGCAGCCATGGTGGTGCTTATTTATTACAATATCCTGAGCAAATATTTAATATTGTAACTCAAGTTAGGACAGCAATTGGCTCTGCCTCAACTTTATCTGTTAAAATTCGATTAGGTTGGGATGATAAATCTCACTGTTACGAAATAGCTGAAGCAATTGAACAAGCTGGTGCTAATGAAATTGTTATTCATGGACGAACCAAAATAGATGGATATAAAGCCGAGAAAATTGATTGGCCAACCATTGGTAAAATTAAACAAAAATTAACCATTCCTGTTATTGCTAATGGTGAAATATTTTCTGCTGAAGATGCTAAAAATTGCATAACACAAAGTCATACAAATGACATTATGCTAGGACGAGGAATACTTAATATTCCTAATTTAGCCAATACAATTCGTTTTAATCATTCACCATTAAATTGGCATAAAGTTATACAATTACTGCTTCGTTATGCAATGACATCCATCGAAGATGCTAAACCACTTTACCATTCGGCTAGGATAAAGCAGTGGTTAGCTTATTTAAGACAATATTACCCACAAGCATCAATAGTATTACCAGAAATCAGGCAACTAAAATCACAAAATGAAATCTGTAATTTTTTGAAAACCAAATTAGATAATGAATCTAACTAATTTTGACTCTTTCTAAATACTGCCTTACCAAAATAATATTTAGTTGTTTTATTAATAGTTAGACAAATCAATGAAATAAGCAATATCACTAAAAGTAATTTATTAATATTGTTAAAAACAGATATAAATGAATCAATATAGTATTTTGATGGATTATTATCAATGATAGTAAAGGCAATAAAAATAAAGAAGAAAATTAAACCACTTGATATTGATACACTTTTAAAAAGTTTTTCATATTGAATTTTATCAAAGAAAACATGAAAAGATTGTTTGCTTAATACAAAACCACATAATATCGCAACCAAATAAATAGCCGTTAAATAATTATAAATAGAACCATTAAATACATTTAAAAAGGCTCGATTTAGAAAGATAAAACATTTAATCAATATAAAGCAACTAAAAATAGAAAAAAGAACGAAGTGAATATTTGGGGAATCTTTTTTCGTTAAAATAAACTCATTTTGGCTTTTAATAAAATAACCTTTACAAAAAACAATCAAATAATATAAAAGTAAAGCATCAAGTACATAATGGATAATAGCAAATGCTATATTAAAAAATATTAGAAACAAAGGCGATTCTATTTTTAAATAAACGTTCGTATTAATTGTTATGAAATAGGCAACAATACAATAAATCAACATTATAATAATCAACAAAATAATATTAACTTTATTAACAACATAAACATGGGCAGAATGAAAGAATAGAGTTAAAAGGCCAAAAACTAATAAGGAATCTATAAAATAGTGTTCAAAAAAAAACTGTAATAAAGATGAAAAAGGTACATTAAAAAATACATACCAAGTAAAATTACCTAAGAAAAGTTCATCTGCGTGCAAATATAAAGAAAATATATTCAATAATATGTTTAACAAAAAATAGATTAAACAACCTATCAACGGTAGTTTAAAAAAACTCTTTTCCATATGTATATTACACTCCATTCCATTGATTATTTTTTATTATCAAATTTTAAAAAATAATATTTAGTCACTTTATTGAAAATTAGATAAGTTAATAAAAGAAAAAATACAACTAAAAAAAACAGTTTATTATAATCTAAGATTAACGAGGAATAATCAAAATAAAAACTTCTAGACTTTCCTCTAAGAAGTAAAAAAATTAAAACATTAAGTAACAACAAGACACTGGATACGAATACACTTTTAAATAACCTTGCATATTGAATTTCATCAAAAGAAATCATGAAATTTTTTTTACTAACACGCATACAAAATAGTATAAAAAGAACAAAAGTAAATTTTAAATTAGGATTAACAGATAGATCGTAAAAAACTTCAATTATTTCAAATCCACTAAAAAAAATTGGACAAATAAATGCTAAAAAAAGTATCGCATGAATTAAACTACTATTTTGGGGCGTTAAACGAAAAGGTTGCCGATGTTTTAAAAAAAATTTTTTTGATAGTTCAATCAAATAATACAGAAGTAAAGAATAAAAAATATAATGAAGAAAAATGAATACAGAATAACATAATATACGCTGTGATAAAGAAGAGAGCTCATCAATATAAGTGTCAATAAAACACCATATACAAAAAGTGATGCCTGAATACATTAATATTAATAGCATTAATAAAAGGATATTATGTAAGTTAACAAGATAAATATTATTAAAATGAAGAAATAATGTTAATACTCCAAAAAGCCATAACACTTCAAAAAATTGATATAAAAAAAACGAATCTAATAAGCTAACGGAGTTAAGATAATCCCAAAATAATTCTTGTGAAAAACCTATATCTGGTAGATAAGAGCAATAAAAGATAATCAATAAAAAACTCAGAAACAAATAAATTGTACTACCTATCATCGACAATTTAAAAAAAGATGCTTTCTCCATCTTACTTCCTTGTTATCTATATTTATTCAATCCGTTTAATAAAATGCTTTATTTTAAAACCCATTAAAGCCAGTGATCCAAAATAGATGCCAATACCCATTATAACTAACAAGAATAGACGGCTAATTCTAGTTAACATTGAGCCAGTAGACCAATCAGGTAATAACTGTGCACCAAACCACAATACTGCTGACATCAATAAAACTGCAGTAATGACCTTGATTAAAAATCGATACCAACCTGGCTGTGGTTGATAGAGTTTCTTTTTACGAAGTTGCCAAAATAACAGCCCAGCATTAAAACATGCTGCCAGCCCAATTGATAATGAGAGACCTGCATGTTGTAATGGCCCAATAAATACCAAATTCATTAACTGAGTTAATATCAAAGTAACAATGGCTATTTTAACGGGTGTTTTAATATCTTGTCTGGAATAAAACGCAGGCGCTAATACTTTAATTAAAATCATCCCAAGTAAACCAATTGAATATGCAATTAAAGCACGTTGAGTCATTAACGTATCATTTAAAGTAAATTGTCCATACTCAAAAAGAGTTGATATTAATGGCTTTGAAATAACACCCAATGCTACGGTACTTGGCAAAGCTAATAAAAAACAGAGACGAAGCCCCCAATCTAATAGCTCTGAATATTGTTTTTGGTCACCTTTAGCAAAACTTTTTGCTAAAGATGGCAATAAAATAGT
Source organism: Gilliamella sp. M0320 (assembly GCF_016101635.1). NCBI lineage: Bacteria > Pseudomonadati > Pseudomonadota > Gammaproteobacteria > Orbales > Orbaceae > Gilliamella > Gilliamella sp. M0320. The sequence goes on along the minus strand of NZ_JACFQD010000001.1, from coordinate 22,161 downwards.
ACCTAGAGCCACACCGAGCACACCGGCTGGAAACTCCATAAGTCGGTCAGCATAATACATCCAAGAAACAGAACCCGAAATTAAGAATGATGCAAAGATTGTATTAATGATTAACGATATTTGGCCAACCGAAACACCTAAAATAGCCGGCCCCATCTGTTTTAACACTCGCCAAACACCACTATCTTTGAAGCTAATTCGCGGTAAAACTAACATACCAATCTTTTTTAAATATGGTAGCTGATAAAGCAGTTGTAAAACACCACCAATAACTACTGAAACAGCGAGTGCAAGTACCGGAGGATTAAAATAAGGTGTTAAAAATAATGTACCAACTATCATACTTAAATTAAGTAAAGTTGGCACAAACGCAGGAACAGAAAAACGATTCCAGGTATTAAGTATGGCCCCCACTAATGATGCGAGTGAAATAAAAAAGATATAGGGAAATGTTATTCTCAACATCACAGTAGCAAGCTCAAACTTTTCAGTTGAGTCTTGCATAAATCCAGGTGCAGTTAACATTATTATAAAAGGTGCAGTTATAACACCAATCAAGGTAACAATAGCCAATACTAGCGTTAGTAGCCCAGCGACATAAGCCACAAAAGTACGTGAAGCCTCAATGCCTTGTTGATTTTTATATTCAGCTAAAATCGGTACAAACGCCTGTGAAAACGCACCTTCTGCAAAAATACGACGAAGCAAATTTGGTAATTTGAAAGCAACAAAAAAGGCATCAGTTGCCATCCCCGCACCAAAAAAACGGGCAATAATCGCATCACGAACAAAGCCTAAAACTCGTGAAACCATTGTCATTGAGCTAACTGTAGCTAAAGATTTTAAAAGATTCATATATAATTTATGTACAAAGTACATAGCCAAAAACGATTAATTAGGCATAGTCTACAAACTATTGTTCTAAATCACCACGATTTTTTAATAAGCAATATTTTTAGCAGCTACCGTCAGGAAATACTGACGGTAAATAAACTAACGATCTTTTAAAGGAGTAAATGACATAAGTTGGCCAATATTTTTATAGGCCGGACGGATAATTCGACGATCATCAAAATTGAGTTCTTCAATACGATGAGCACACCAACCAACAATTCGCGACATAGCAAATAGAGGAGTATAAACTTCTTTAGGTAAACCAATCATGTCGTAAACAAACCCAGAGTAAAAATCAACATTGGCACAAACTTGTTTTTTGGTTCGAGCATTTTTACGATTCACTACCGCATGAATAGCTCGTTCTTCTAATAAATTTAAGAAGTTATACTCTTTTTCACGGCCTTTTTCTTGAGCGAGTTTATATGCCATCTCTTTTAGTAACATTGCCCGTGGATCTGATACCGTATAAACAGCATGACCAATACCATAAATTAGCCCTTTTTGATCAAAGACCTCTTTATTTAAAATACGTTGTAAATAAGCATCAATTTCATTCACGTCAGTCCAATTTTTAATCTCATCAGCAAGATGTTTAAGCATTTTTCCGACTTGTAAATTTGCTCCGCCATGTAATGGGCCTTTCAATGAACCAATCCCAGCGGCAATTGATGAGTAAGTATCAGTACCCGTTGAGCTCGTTACTCGAACGGTAAAAGTTGAGTTATTCCCACCACCATGCTCGGCATGAATTATCATGGCTAAATCAAGCACTCTTACATCTAACTCTGTATATCCTCCTGACCCTTTCATCATATAAAGAAAATTTTCCGCAATTGAAAAATCCTCATGAGGATGGCGAATATGTAAGGATTTACCTTTAGCGCTATGACTTAACATATTATAAGCATACGCAATAATAGCTGGAAATTTAGCAATCAGATCTATGGATTGACGCATTAAATTATCACGAGAAGTATCATCTGGCAGTGAATCATAAGTATACATTTCTAGAACAGTTCTAGCCAAAATGTTCATTACATCGTGCCCCTCAAGCTCCATAATTGCAATCTTGGTTTGCTTTTCTAATGCCATTGATTCACAAAGTAAGCGTGAGAAATCACGTAATTCTTCTTTATCGGGCAAAGAACCAGATAAGAGTAAATAAATAGTCTCTTCGAAACCTGTACGTTGTTCTTGTTGAGCATTATGCACAAGCTCTTCAATATCAATACCACGATATAATAATTTACCTGCAATTGGTTTTAGTGAGCCATCATCTAAGCGTTCATAACCTAATACATCACCAATTTTGGTTAACCCAACTAAAACACCGGTATGGTCAGCATTACGTAATCCACGTTTTACATTAAATTGTTCGAATAGCTGAGATTCAATTTTACTGGTATTTTTAATGGTTTCTGATAATTTATAAACTAAGAACTTTTCTTTCATTAACCATCCCCTTTGAATTATAAATTATCGATAACGGCTTGAGTAAATTGGGTTGTTGATAATGGTTGCCCATTTTGCATAAAGCGCGCTAAATCTGCAGTTGCTTTGCCTGATTGAAATAAGCTTTCCATTGCATTAGTAATTAGTTGCCCAACTTCATGCCATCCTAAATATTCAAACATCATCACGCCAGATAATAAAAGTGATGATGGATTGGCCTGATTTTGGCCGGCAATATCAGGAGCGGTACCATGGGTCGCTTCGAATATAGCATGTCCGGTTAAATAGTTAATATTAGCGCCCGGTGCAATACCAATCCCACCTACCATGGCGGCAAGCTGATCGGAAACATAATCACCATTAAGGTTTAATGTCGCAACAACCGAATAATCCTCGGGTTTTAACAAGGTATTTTGTAAAAATGCATCACAAATCACATCTTTTATAATCAATTTACCGGCTGATTTCGCGGCTTGTAATGCTTGTTCAGCTGCTGCCTTACCTTCGGCTTTTTGAATTTTAGCATATTGATTCATGGTGAATACTACGTCAGTAAATTCTCTTTCCGCAAGTTCATAGCCCCATTGCTTAAATCCACCTTCTGTGAATTTCATAATATTACCTTTATGAACTAAAGTAACCGATGGTAATTTATGTTGTAATGCATAGTTAATTGCGGCTCGGATTAAACGCTCAGATCCCTCAATAGAAACAGGTTTAACCCCGAAAGCCGAAGTGTTAGGAAAACGGACTTTGGTCACTTTCATCTGGTCAGCTAAAAAATGATAAAACTTTTCAGCTTCGACCGTACCTTGTTGCCACTCAATACCGGCATAAATGTCTTCAGTATTTTCACGAAAAATGGTCATACTGACTTTTTCTGGGTGCTTTAACGGTGATTCAACACCTTTAAACCAACGCACTGGGCGCAAACAGACATAAAGATCTAACTCTTGACGCAAAGCAACATTGAGTGAGCGGATCCCACCGCCAACTGGTGTCATTAATGGTCCTTTGATACCGATAAGATAATGTTTGAAGGCATCCATGGTCTCTTGCGGTAACCATGATCCATTTGCATTAAACGACTTTTCACCAGCAAGTACCTCTTTCCATAGAACACTACGTTTGCCTTGGTAAGCCTTTTCAACTGCTTTATCAAAAATAGTTTGAGCAGCATGCCAAATCTCTTTACCAACGCCATCGCCTTCAATAAAAGGAATCGTTGGATGATTTGGAACGACTAATTGTCCATTTTCAATTGAAACTTGCTGATTCATATTGTCTCTTCCTCTTATTTCTTATTTAAATTCTTCTTTTAACTTATTCAATGCGCTACCCGCTTTGAACCATTCAATTTGTGCTTGATTATGAGTATGCGCCACTGCAAAAGAATCTTGACTACCATCACGATGATGAAGGGTTAATGTCAAATTTTTACCCGGTGCAAAATCGCAAAGTCCTGTAATGCTAATTTGATCATCTTCCCGAATCTTGTCATAGTCATCTTTGTTAACAAAGGTTAATGCAAGCATGCCTTGTTTTTTCAGATTAGTTTCATGAATACGCGCAAACGATTTAACCACAATTGCTTTAACATTTAAAAAGCGCGGCTCCATTGCGGCATGCTCCCTTGACGAACCTTCACCGTAATTCTCTTCAGCAACGACTATTGAGCCGACTCCTTGTGCTTTTAATTTACGAGCCAACGCAGGGACTTCAACATAATCGCCAGTTTGTGCATCCAACACACTGTTGGTTTTCTGATTAAAAGCATTAACCGCACCAATTAACATATTATTGGAAATATTATCTAAATGACCACGAAATTTTAACCATTTACCGGCCATTGAAATATGGTCAGTGGTACATTTACCGGTTGCTTTAATCAATAACGGTTGCGAAATAATATCTTTACCATCCCAAGGTGAGAAAGGTAACAGCTGTTGCAACCGTTCTGAATTAGGTGCAATACGAACTTCAACTAAACTACCATCAGCCATCGGCTCAATATAACCGGCATCATCGACAGCAAATCCTTGTTTTGGTAACTCATCGCCAATGGGTTCAGGAAGCTTCACTTTTTCACCTTTATCATTGATGAGATTGTCGGTTAATGGATTAAAACTTAATTTACCAGCAATTGATAGCGCTACTACTATTTCTGGCGAGCAAACAAATGCATAGGTGTTTGGGCTACCATCATTACGTTTAGCGAAATTACGATTGAACGAAGTGACAATCGAATTTTTGTGTTCATCGGCAACATCATCTCGACGCCATTGCCCAATACAAGGCCCGCATGCATTAGCCATAATAGCTGCACCAGCTTGTTCAAAACGACTTAAAATACCATCCCGTTTTGAAGTATATTTAACTTGTTCTGAACCAGGATTGATAATTAGCTTGGCATTTACTTTCAAGCCTAACTTATTGGCATTATCAATCACTGAGGCTGCGCGCATCATATCTTCGTAAGAAGAGTTAGTGCATGAGCCAATAAGTCCAACTTCCATATTATCAGGATAATCATGTTCCTTAACAGCAGAGGCAAGCTGGGAAATAGGATAAGCTAAGTCAGGAGTAAATGGGCCATTAACATAAGGTTCTAACGTCGATAGATTAATCTCGATAACTTGATCGTAATAATTTTCAGGTTGTTCTAATACCGCTTTATCAGGATTGAAACAATCGGTTAATGTATTAGCAAAATCAACGATTTCTTGACGACCGGTCATGCTAAGATAATCAGCAGATTTTTTACTATAAGGGAAGATTGAAGTCGTTGCTCCCACTTCTGCCCCCATATTACAAATCGTTGCTTTACCGGTGGCAGATAATGACTCAGTACCTTCACCAAAATATTCAATAATAGAATTAGTACCACCTTTAACTGTTAAGATACCGGCTAGTTTTAAAATGACATCTTTTGGTGATGCCCAACCCGATAATTTGCCAATCAATTTTACGCCAATAATTTTTGGCATTTTCAGTTCCCATGGCATACCAGCCATTACATCAACAGCATCAGCACCACCAACACCAATTGCAATCATGGATAAACCACCGGCATTAGGGGTATGTGAATCGGTACCAATCATCATCCCACCAGGAAAGGCATAATTTTCCAGCACCACTTGGTGAATAATACCAGCATCAGGCTTCCAAAATCCGATACCATATTTGTTCGAAACATCACGTAAAAATTGATAAACTTCATGGTTATTACTTTCAGCAATAATCAGGTCATCATGGGCATTTTTATAAGCTTGGATAAGGTGATCACAGTGGACTGTTGATGGAACTGCAACTCGTTTACGGCCTGAATTCATTAACTGCAATAGTGCCATCTGTGCGGTTGCATCTTGCATCGCGACACGATCGGGGGAGAAATTTACATAATCTTCCCCTCGTTTATAAGCTTTAAGTTCCTCTCCTTCAGCCAGATGAGCATAGAGAATTTTTTCCGTCAATGTTAATGGTTTTCCAATTTTCTGGCGGATAACATCAATTTTTTGTGGATAACTTTGATAAATACCTTTTATTAAATCAATATCGAAAACCATAATGAAGCTCCCATTGCTGATATTATAATATCCTTTAAAGCTCTATTCACAAGCACAATAATTGAATATTTATTCTATTTTTTTGATTAATTATTCATATAATATAGCATTGTTTTTATTTTATGCAATCCTAACGTAATTGCTGATATCAATATTATTAGTAGTAATTAGTTTAGACTTGTTAACTAGTACAAATTCTATACTAGCGGAATATTAAATATTATGCACATTAAAGAAAATTCAAAATTAGCAAATTGTATAAGTAAAAATAATGTAAAAATTTTGAGGAGAGGGGTTTTTAAGCCATAAAATAGCAAAATAAGGATGTTTTTTGATATTAATAAATGATTTTTTGCTACATCTAAATTTTATTTTAAGTTTTTTAACATTAATCTCATTATTCAAATTAGATGCTCAGAATTATTTAATCAGTCGTTAAAAGATAAGAATAATTAAAAAAGGGAATACTATTCCCTCTTTAATGTATCAAAACCTAATTTAGCTCTGACAAATATTTATTAACAATTATAATTTATAACTAGCAGTTAGTAAGAAAGCTCTAGGTGTTCCCGGCATACTACTTGATCGCCAATACTCTTTACCCAATAAATTAGTTACAGCTAAAGTTATATCAACAGATCGTGTTTGATAACCTACAGCCGCATTCCATGTTCCATAACCTGAACGCTTAACCAGATTTTTATCATCGTTATACATCGAACCTTTATAATTAAATTCGACTTCGGTAAACCAATTTTCGTAAGGTAAATAACGAACACCAATATGACCACTATGTTTGGCTGTGTTAGATAAATATTTACCTTTATTATCAGGTGTTTTTTTATCTTTATGAACTTTAGCCTGTTGATAACCAACACCACTATTGATATACCAATTTTTGCTCAATTGTCCTATTGCACTTAATTCTATACCTTGGCTTCGATCACTACCTCTAACCTGCCAATTATAAGGGTCATTGACGGCATCTGGTTGATAACGAACATTATATAGTTCAAGGTCATAGAGGGCGATTTGAGAAGATAGCTTATCATTAAACCAATCACTCTTAATCCCGATTTCATATTGGCGTGAATATTGAGGTTTGTCATCATAGACCGTCTTAGAATCAGTAGCAATAGTTATCATGCCTCGACCACCATAGGGTGCAAAATTTTTACTATAAGAAGCATAAAAACTTTGTGACTCTATCGGCTGCCAAATTAATCCTATCCGTGGGCTTAAAGAGTGACCCTCATAAGAACGACTTTGATGATTTAATTTATTATCCGAAGCAAACTCATATTTATCATAACGTAATCCTGCCAGTAATTTCCATTGTTCAGTAAAACTAATGAGATCTTGCCAATATAATCCTTTAGATGTAGCTTTATGATTTGTCTTAGTACTTAATTTATTGTAGCGAGGCTTTTTAGAGTTCCAATGAGGATGAAACGGATCAATTGCTTCTGGATATTCATTAGTTAAAGCTAATCGAGGTTGTCGTTTTTCAATATTATATTCAATTCCAATTAACATATCATGAGCTATACTTGCCGTAGCAAATTTACCCGCTAAATCAAGCGTATTACTATAGGTTTTGTTTGAAGTTTCTTGCCAAGCTCGACGGAATTTCAATTTACCTTGGTAGTTACAAGAGGCTTTTCTGCTAGTTTTTCCATTCAGATCACAATAAGTACCCGCATAAAGATGATCAAAATTTTGATCAGCTTTACGATACATATTCGTTAATTTGATAGACCAATTATGATTGAATTGATATCCCATTACCGAACGTAATGAATTAAAATTATCTTTGACATAGTCATCTGGATGCGCATAAGCCGTTTTAATCGAAACACCTTTAGGTAAATCATAATAAGCTGGAGCCCGATCAGGTTTACGCCATAATTTATCATTAGTATATTGTACTAACCAATTAAATCCTTCCAAATTATCGTACAATAAACTTGGAGAAATCATTGTATCTCGTTGTTTAATACCTTTACGAAAACTTTTATCCGATTGATGATCAATGGTCATTCGTACCGCAAGCTTATCATGTAAAACATGGTTAATATCTACCATTCCACCATATTTATCCCAAGATCCACCACGAATACTTAATGTCGTTGGTAAATCAAAGTTGGCTTGTTTACTGATCATATTTATTATTCCGCCACCAGAACCTCGACCGTAGAGTACCGAGGCAGGCCCTTTTAGTACTTCAATTCGCTCAATATTAGCGGTACTTTGCCTAACCTGTCCGCTTGCACGAACACCATCTCGGTAAATATCACCAGAACTTGCCGAAAAGCCTCTAATTTTTATGCCTTCATCCCGCATATCATAGGTTGCATCTACACCAGGCAATTTATTGACAATAACACTTAGGTCGTTTTGTCCATAAATTTTCTCTTGTTCAAGATTAACCGAATTGATGGTTTGTGGTATATCCTTAATATCAAAGGATGTTTTAGTTGCTGTTGATGATTTTTTTATGCGCTGATCATTATTATCCTTAATAGTTGCGACAACTTTCATAGTTTCAATATCATTATCACCATTAACTTTTTCTTGGGCATTAACTATAAAAGCTGATGAGCCCAATATACAAGGTAAGACTAATTGATTAACTAATTTCATTATTTTTCCTATTATTTGCTGTGTTATCTAATTAATTTCAAAATAACAACAAATAATGATAATGATTATTGTTTGCATTTACAAATTATTTTATATTTTTTAATCAATTAAAAAAGGTTATCAACTCATATCTTATTGAAATTAATTTATATAATTAGGAAATTTAATTAATTTTAGTTAGGGACCAATTTACTAGTTTAAGCAAATTTTAGAAATGATAAAAAATTGAATAAACGATAATTGAAATAATTCAGACGAATTTATCGAACGCTAGCGTTCTCATCGCTTTATCTATTAATTTTATTTGAGTTGTTTTTTATATTGATGAAAAAGGGTGGTGGGTCGTGAGCTAGATTATTCGACACATCCTGTGTCTCACCCTTTCAGGGCCAACACGTTGTGTTGTTCAAATTCGTTCCTGACGAATTTGTCGAACGCTAGCGTTCTCATCGCTTTATCTATTAATTTTATTTGAGTTGTTTTTTATATTGATGAAAAAGGGTGGTGGGTCGTGAGCG